>CP016836.1:1896291-2224436 GCA_002240395.1 Xanthomonas citri pv. mangiferaeindicae | reverse complement strand
CGGCCGCAGGCGATGTCGCGGCGTTCTGTCTTGGCCGCCCAAGCCCGTGCCCCCACCCGACGCCTAACGGCGTCGACCTCCCCGCACGCGGGGAGGTGTGGCGTCCGGCGACCTCGAGCGCCCGGCCCGGCGGCTGCGCCGCGCTTTAGCCCTCCCACGCCTGCGGGGGAGGGTTGGGTGGGGGCGGCCGCAGGGCGATGTCGCGGCCTTCTGTCTTGACCGCCCAAGCCCGTACCCCCACCCGACGCCTAACGGCGTCGACCTCCCCGCGCGCGGGGGAGGTGTGGCGTCCTGCGACCTCGAGCGACCGGCCCGGCGGCTATGCCGCGCGTCAGCCCTCCCCCGCCTGCGGGAAGGGTTGGGATGGGGGGCGCTTCAATTGGGTGGGGGCGGGCCCCGACCGGTTACTGCCGGCTCACACCCATGGCGCCGAGGAACTTGCGCGGGTTCTGCACCTGCCCGTTCTCCCAGACCTCGAAATGCACGTGAGCGCCGGTGGAACGGCCGGTGGAGCCGGCCTTGGCGATCTCGTCGCCGATGCGCACAAGATCGCCGACTTTCACCACGTTGCGCGAGTTGTGCGCGTAGCGGGTGACGTAGCCGTTGCCGTGGTCGACCTCGACGACGTTGCCGTAGCCGCGGCGCACGCCCGAATAGCTGACCACGCCGTCGGCGACGGTCATCACCGGATCGCCGGTGCGCGCGTCGAAGTCGATGCCCTTGTGGAACTGGCCGCCGCGGCCGAAGGGGTCGGCGCGGTACCCATAGGACGAGGTCACGAAGCTGCGGCGCACCGGCGAGCGCGACGGCAGCGCGTCGCGCTGGAGCTTGCGATCAAGCAGCAGCGCTTCGAGCACCGAGAGCTGCTGGCCCGAATGGCTCAGATCGTCCTCGAGCGCCTCCAGGCCACCGAGCAGCTTGCCGGCCGGCATGTCCTGCGCCGGCTCGGGACCGCCGACGCCCACGGTCCGGTCGAAGTCGAACTCGCCGTCCTCCATGCCGGCGCCGCGGGCAAGCCGGTCGCCAAGCGCGTTGAGACGGTTGGCCTGGGCCTGCAGTTCGCTGAGCCGGGCGGCGAGCGCATTGACCTCGCGCTGCGCCTCGCGGCGGGTCTCATCCAGGCTGCGCTCGTGCGCGGCGGCCACGCCGTGCAGGCGGGCGATCTCGGCCGAGTTCATCGCGCCGGCGGCGCACATGCCGGCCGCGGCGACCACGATCGCCATCGAGACCGGCCGGCGACGGGCCAGGATGCGGGCCCTGCGGGCCACCTGTGCGGCGACGCCGCGCATATCATTCAACAAGGTTTTGACGGTCATGGTGCCAATGTCTGATTTCCGGTCCAGATCCAAGCCATCCCGCATCGGAGCCCCGACCGCCGCGCTGGACGCAGCCCTGGATGGCACGTCGGCCGATCCGATCCGTCGGGCCATGTGGCTCGACGCGTTGGATCGCCGCCTCGTTCCCCTGCTGCCGCCGGCACTGGCGCCGCATGCGCGGCTGGCCAATGTCGATCGCCGCAGGCTGGTGTTCCTCGTCGATTCGCCCATCTGGCACGCCAGGCTGCGCCTGTCGGCCGATACGCTGCTCGACGCTGCCCGCTCCATCGGACTGGATGTCGACGACATCGTCGTCAGGACGTCGACCCAACCCCTGCGACCCGCACCCCCAGAGGTCCGCGGTGCGCTGGCCGCCCCGCCGTCGGCGGTCGCACGCGACACGCTGCGGTCAGTTCTGGCCTCGCTCCGACCGCCGGAAGGCGGCAAGGATGAGGAGGTGTGAAGTCTGTGGATCTCGCCTGCCCCCTTCATCGGCATCAAGGCCAGGTGAAGGAGAGGGGGCATCCTACCGGGCATCGCCGCCTGGGGCGTTAACCAGAAGCTAACTTTTCAGAAAGCCAAAGTTAAAAATTCGTTAGTAAAAGCACCCGACCTGAACGCTGCCGATCGAAATTGCGATCTGCGCGCGCCGTCAATGTTGCAGGTCGGTCCGCGCGCTGGGACGTGCCCGGACCATCGCCCGAAGCGGGCGGTCGATATCGGGTCGCAGCATGCGACCGGGCGATTCAGGCAGCGACTGGGGCGCCGTAGGCAACCGGGGCCGCGTCGTCCTCGGCAAAGCTGACGATTTCCCAGGCCGATCGGGTCTCGAGCAGCGCGCGCACGAGCTTGTTGTTCAGCGCGTGCCCGGACTTGTAGCCCTTGAACAGGCCCAGGATCGGGTGACCGGCCAAGTAGAGGTCGCCGACCGCATCGAGGATCTTGTGGCGCACGAACTCGTTGGCGTAGCGCAGGCCATCGTCGTTGAGCACGCGGAACTCGTCGAGCACGATGGCGTTGTCCATCGAGCCACCGAGCCCCAGGTTGCGTTCGCGCATGTATTCCAAATCGCGCATGAAACCGAAGGTGCGGGCGCGGCTGACCTCGCGGATGTAGGCCTCGGTCGAGAACTCGACCTCGGCACGCGACTGCGCCAGCGGGATGGCCGGGTGGTCGAAGGCGATGGTGAAATCGAGGCGGAAACCGTCGTAGGGCTCGAACCGCGCGATCTTGTCGCCCTCGCGCACTTCGATCGGCGACAGGATGCGGATGAAGCGCTTGGGCGCGGCCTGCTCGACCACGCCTGCCGACTGCAGCAGGAACACGAACGGGCCGGACGAGCCGTCCATGATCGGCACCTCGGCCGCGGACAGCTCGACGTACAGATTGTCCACGCCGAGTCCGGCGAGTGCGGACATCAGGTGTTCGACCGTCTGCACGTGGGCCGTGCCCAGGCTCAGGCCGGTACACAGCGTGGTCTCGGTGACGAGCCCACCCTGGGCGGGGATATCGATCACGGGGTCGAGATCGACACGCCGGAAGACGATGCCGGTATCCGGGGCGGCCGGGCGCAGCGTCAGGAACACTTTCTCGCCGCTGTGCAGGCCGACGCCTGTTGCGCGGATCACGTTCTTGATAGTGCGTTGGCGGGGCATCGGCAATCCGGGGGAGATGAAGCGCCGGCCGCGGACGCGGCAGGCAGCCGGGCGAGATTATCACGGAGACCGCTGAACCTGAACGAAGCAATTCGAGGCGGTCGCAGCGCGTGCCGCACCCGGGTCGGGCGTGGGGCCGACGCGACGCGTCGGCGCAAAAGCACGCAACAAACCGGCCCGCCGGGCATACCCGGCGGGCCAAAACGGCGCGCTGCGGACAACAGCGCGCCGATACTTGCGAGGACAACACACTGCGTTCCGCCGCACCGGGCAAGTGCGATGCGGACACAGTCACCGGCGTCAGTCGACCCGACGCCGCCAGGCCGGGCCGGCCTGTGCGGTGTCAGCCGACGACGCCAACGACAGGCTCAGTCGGCCTGCCGACGCAGGAACGCCGGGATGTCCAGGTAGCTGCTGTCGCTGCCGAAATCGGCGACCTTCGGTGCATCGCCCGCATCGCTGCGAGCCATGCCCTGCCCGGCCGAACGCGACGCGGTGGACGCCGCCGCACCGCCATTGCCGCGCAGCGAGGCCGCGATGCTGTGGCCCGGGCTGTACGGGGCCACGGCGTCGCCGTCGTCGATCAGCAGGCCGGTGGTGCCGTCGCGGACGCCACGCTGGTTGTTGCTGATCAGCTGCACCTGCGGCTTGCCGCGACCGGCGCTGTCGTGCCCGGTGCCGCGTGCCGGCGCCCGGTTGAGGCCGGTGGCGACCACGGTCACGCGGACTTCGTCCTGCATGTCCGGGTCGAGGACGGTCCCGATGACGATGGTCGCGTCCTCGCTGGCGAAGTTCTCGACCGTGCGGCCGACCTCGTCGAACTCGGCCATCGTGAAGTCGGCGCCGGCGGTGATGTTGACCAGGATGCCGTTGGCACCGGCCAGGTTGACGTCGTCGAGCAGCGGGTTCTGAATCGCGGCCTCGGCGGCGGCCTGTGCGCGGTCGTCGCCGCGGGCCAGGCCCGTGCCCATCATCGCCAGGCCCATTTCGGCCATGACGGTACGCACGTCGGCAAAGTCGACGTTGATCAGGCCCGGACGCACGATCAGGTCGGCGATGCCCTGCACCGCGCCGAGCAGCACATCGTTGGCGGCGCGGAAAGCCTGGATCATCGTGGCGTTGCGCCCGAGCACGGTGATCAGCTTTTCATTGGGGATGGTGATCAGCGAATCGCAGTGCGCCGACATCTCCTCGATGCCCTTGAGCGCAACCTGCATGCGCCGGCGGCCCTCGAACGGGAACGGCTTGGTGACCACGGCCACCGTCAGGATGCCCATTTCCTTGGCGAGCTGAGCTACGACCGGCGCTGCACCGGTGCCGGTGCCACCGCCCATGCCGGCGGTGATGAACACCATGTCGGCGCCCTGCAGCGCGTCCATGATGATCTCGCGATCCTCGAGCGCGGCCTGGCGGCCGACCTCCGGATTGGCGCCCGCGCCCAGGCCCTTGGTGACGCTGCTGCCGAGCTGCAGCTGCAGCTTGGCACCGCAATTCTTGATTGCTTGTGCGTCGGTATTGGCGGTGATGAACTCCACGCCATCGACGCTGTTGTTGACCATGTGCGCGACCGCGTTGCCGCCGCCGCCGCCGACGCCGATGACCTTGATCACCGCGTTTGGAGCCATCTTCTCGACCAATTCGAAATGTGCCATGTCCGTTGTCCTCGGTTTGGAGCCGTGATTGGTGATGCGCGATGCGTGATTCGAAGCCGCCGAATCCCGTGTCCCACACCGCCATCCGGTATTTATGTTGTTGTCGAATGTGCTGGTTACCGCTTACCGCTGTCTTCGTCGCCGCCCTGCCCTTTGCCCTTCGTTGTCGCTTTTTGAAACGCCCATTGCGCAAGTCGCGCGTGGCGGGTTCGTCAGAACTCGCCGTTGAACCACGTCTTGAGTTTCTTCAGCAGCCCGCCCGCGCGACCGGCGGAGATCACCGGGCGTCGGGGGTGCTCGATCTGGCTGCCCATCAGCAGCAGGCCCACCCCGCTGGCGTGCACCGGATTGCCGACGACCTCGCCCAGTCCGGTGACGTGCTGGGGAATCCCCACCCGCACCGGCATCTGCAGCATCTCCTCGGCCAGTTCGACGACGCCTTCCATCTTCGCCGCGCCGCCAGTGAGCACCATGCCGGCGCGCACGTGCTGCTCGAAGCCCGAGCGGCGCAGTTCGGCCTGCACCATCTCGAAGATCTCCTCGTAGCGCGCCTGCACCGCCTGCGCCAGCGACTGGCGCGGCAGCCGCCGCGGCGGCCGGTCGCCGACGCTGGGGACCTGGATCGATTCTTCGCTGGTCGCCAGCTGCGCCAGCGCGCAGGCGTAGCGGACCTTGATCTGCTCGGCTTCCGGAGTCGGCGTGCGCAGCATGTGCGCGATGTCCTCGGTGACCTTGTCGCCAGCAATCGGCAGTGATGCGGTGTGGCAGATCGCGCCCTGCACGAACACCGCCAGGTCGGTCGTGCCCGCGCCCATGTCCACCAGCACCACGCCCAGCTCGCGCTCATCGGAGGTCAGCACTGCGGTGCTGGACGCCAGCGACGACAGGATCAGGTCGTCGATCTGCAGGCCGCAGCGCTGCACGCACTTGCTGATGTTGGCCGCGGCCGACTGCGCGCACACCACCAGGTGCGCATGCACCTCCAGGCGCACGCCGGTCATGCCGACCGGATTGCGGATGCCTTCCTGCGAGTCGTCGAGCACGTACTCGCGCGGGATCGCATGCAGGATCTTCTGGTCGGCCGGGATCGCGACCGCCTTGGCCGCGTCGAGCACACGATCGAGATCCGACCAGGTCACTTCGTTGTCGCGGATCGGCACGATGCCCGGCGAGTTACGGCACTGCACGTGGTTGCCGGAGATCGAGGCGTAGACCGAGCGGATCTCGCAGCCGGCCATCAGCTCGGCTTCTTCGACCGCGCGTTGGATCGACTGCACCGTCGACTCGATGTCCACGACCACGCCGCGTTTGAGCCCACGCGACTCGTGGCTGCCGATCCCGATCACCTCGATCGGGTTGCCCGGCGAATACTCGCCGACCAGCGCCACCACTTTCGAGGTGCCGATGTCCAGTCCGACGATGAGTGTCTTGTCGCCTTTGCGGTTCATGAGAGGCCGTGAGTCGTGAGTCGTGAGTCGTGGTGAACGGGCATACCCGCCGCGTGCAGCGCCAGAGCGCGCGGCCCGCCGGATGCGGGCGCAGACGCCGTGCCCGCGGCCTCGGTGTCGGCGCTCGGCGTGCCCCAGACCAGGGCAAAGCCATTGGTGTAACGCAGGTCGGCGCGCGCCAGCGGTTCGGCGCGATTGGCGACCAGCCGCGGCAGCATCCGGGCGAAACGCGCCAGCCGGGGCACCGCTTCCTGGCTGCCGACCAGCACTTCGGTGCCGCTGGACAGGTGGATCAACCAGCTGCCGCGCGCGTCGAGCACGACGCCTTCGATCTGCTGGCCCGAGGGCCGGAACAGCTCGCGTGCCTCGTTGTAGAGCGCGACGACCTCGTTGGCGCGCGCGTCGGGACCATCGAAGCGCGGCATCGCGTCAGGCACCTCGACGCCTTCGGCCGAGAACAGCCGGCCGCGGGTCGACAGCAGCCGGTCCTCGCCCCAGCGTGCGAACGGGACATGCTCGCCGATTCGCACTTCCAACACATCGGGCCAGTGCTTGCGCACCTCGACACCGGCGACCCAGGGCAGGCGCGCGACATCGCGCCGCGCCTGCGCCAGATCCACCGCGAAGAAGCCGCGCTGTGCGTGCGGCAGCACCGTCTCGCGCACGCGGGCGACATCGACCTGCTCAAGGCCGTCGTTGATCCGCAGCACGCGCAACGGCCAGCGCTCGGCGCCGATCCAGCCCTGCATCACGGCGACGACCGGCAACGCCACCAGCACCAGCGCCAGCAGCCAGGCCAGAATCCGCGTCGTGGTGGCGAGCGCCTGGTTCATCGCGCGGCCGCCTCCGGCATCAGCGTCGATTCGAGCACGCACCAGCACAGCGCGGCATAGTCCATGCCCAGCTGCGCGGCGGCCTTGGGCACCAGCGAATGGCTGGTCATGCCCGGTGCGGTGTTCACTTCCAGCAGGTGCAGCGCGCCGGTGGCGCGATCGCGCATCACGTCGACGCGGCCCCAGCCGCTGCAACCGGCAGCGACGAACGCCTCGACCGCCAGCGCGCCGAGCCGCACCTCGTCGTCGCCGTCCTGGCCCGGGCACAGATAGCGGGTGTCGTCGGAGACGTACTTGGCCTCGTAGTCGTACCACGCGCCCTTGGGCACAATGCGGATCGACGGCAGCGCACGCGGGCCCTCGCCGGCATCGAGAATCCCGACCGTGAGCTCGTCGCCCTCGATCATCTGCTCCATCAGCAGCTCGCCGGGATAGCGCGCAGCCAGGGCGACCGCGGCGTCGAGATCGGCATCGGCAAACACCCGGCTGACGCCGACGCTCGAGCCTTCCTTCGACGGCTTGACGATGACCGGCAGGCCGAGCTCGCGCGCCGCGGCATGCACGTCGGCCGCTCTCGGCATCCTGCCTCCCGCGGCACTCGCGCATCCTTGCGCGTCGTCGCCCGGCACCAGGCGCACATAGCGCGGCGTCGGCAGGCCCAGGCTCAGCCACACCTGCTTGGTGCGGATCTTGTCCATGGTCAACGCCGAACCGAGCACGCGCGAGCCGGTGTAGGGCACGCCGAAGGCATCGAGCAGGCCCTGCACCACGCCGTTCTCGCCATCACCGCCATGCAGGATGTTGAAAACTCGGTCGAAGCGGCCAGCAACGATCGCCTCGGCAAGCGCAGGCACGCCATCGACCGCGTGCGCGTCGACACCGCGCGAGCGCAGCGCGTCGAGCACGCCTTGTCCGGACTGCAGCGAGACCTCGCGCTCCGAACCAGGACCGCCGAGCAGCACGGCGACACGGCCGAACGCAGCCGGATCGGTGATACGCGGCGCGGGCAGAATCGCGCTCATGCGGCCACCTCCGCAAAGCCGTCCTGGACCAGCCGTTGCACGGTCGCGCCGATGTCGCCAGCGCCCATCATCAGCAACAGGTCGCCGTCGCGCAGCACGTCGGGGAGCACGTCGATCAGCTCGTCAGCGGCATTGACGACCACCGGCTCGATGCGGCCACGCGCACGGATTGCGCGGGCCAGTGTCTTGGCGTCGGCGCCGGCAATCGGCGCCTCGCCGGCCGGATAGACCTCGGTCAACACCAGCGCGTCGACATCCGACAGCACACCGGCGAAATCGTCGAACAGCGCACGGGTGCGGCTGTAGCGGTGCGGCTGGAACGCGACCACCAGCCGGCGGTCGCCCCAGCCGCCGCGCGCGGCGGCGAACACCGCAGCCAGTTCGCGCGGATGGTGGCCGTAGTCGTCGACCAGCTGCACCCGGGCGCCGGTCGGCGTGACCACTTCGCCGAGCAGATTGAAGCGGCGGCCGATGCCCTCGAAGCGACCCAGCGCAGCGACGATCGCCTCGGGGGCGACGCCGAGCTGCCAGCCCACCGCAGCGGCGGCCAGTGCATTGAGCACGTTGTGGCGGCCGGGCAAGGCCAGCCGGGCTTCGACACGCACGTTCTCGGGCAGGCACAGCGTGAACTGCATCGCCGCGCCGTCCTGGCGGACATTCTCGGCGCGCACGTCCGCCTCGTCCGACAGGCCATAGGTCATCATGTGCCGCGGCACGCTCTGCGCGAGCCGGGCGACTTCGGGATCGTCGATGCACAGCACCGACAGCCCGTAGAACGGCAGCCGGTGCAGGAATTCGGTGAAGGCATCCTGGACCCGGGCGAAGTCGCCGCCGTAGTTCTCCAGGTGGTCGGCATCGATATTGGTGACGATCGCGACCAGCGGGTTGAGCCGCAGAAAGCTGCCGTCGCTCTCATCGGCCTCGGCGACCAGCCAGTCGCCGCTGCCCAGGCGGGCATTGGCGCCGGCGGCGAGCAGTTGCCCGCCGACGACGAAGGTCGGGTCCAGGCCACCCTCGGCGAGCACGCTGGCGGTGAGCGAGGTCGTCGTGGTCTTGCCGTGGGTGCCGGCGACCGCGATGCCGCGGCGGAAACGCATCAGCTCGGCGAGCATTTCGGCACGCGGCACGATCGGGATGCGCTGCGCGCGCGCCTCCATCAACTCCGGGTTGTCGGCGCGGATCGCACTGGACACGACGATGCAGTCGGTGCCCAACACGTTGGCCGCCGCGTGGCCGCGGTGCACGGTCGCGCCCAGACGGGCGAGCCGGCGGGTCGCCGCGCTGTCGGCGGTGTCCGAACCCGAAACCTTGTAGCCGAGCGTGACCAGCACCTCGGCGATGCCGCTCATGCCGGTGCCGCCGATGCCGACGAAATGCACGCGCGAGAAGACCTTCGCGAAGTCTTCCTTCGACAGGCCACGGGTCTGGTGCAGGCGACGGATCATGCGTGGCTCCTGCCGCCGAAGCTCGGCTCGACGCGCTGCTGCAGACGGCTGGTGCCGCGCTTGGCGGTCGCCGGCGGCACGGGCAGCGGCGGTTGATGGGTGGGGGGCATCGGGCCGGCCGGCGTCGGTGCTGGCGCGGCGGCATCGCCGCGCAGCCGGGCGACCTGGCGCTGGGCGCGGTCGAGTTCGTAGGACACGCGCAGCAGCAGCCCGAACGCGACGCAGGTCATCATCACGCTCGAACCGCCCGAGGACACCAGCGGCAGGGTCAGGCCCTTGGTCGGCAGCAGGCCGAGGTTCACGCCGATCGAGACCAGGCTCTGCAGACCGATCATCAACGCGACGCCGAATGCGCAGTAGCCGGCGAAGTGGCGACGCATCTCCACGCACTTCAGGCCGATCCACAGCGCGCGACCGACCAGCGCGACGAACAGGCCGACGACCAGGCACACGCCCAGGAAGCCCAGTTCCTCGGCCAGCACCGAGAAGATGAAGTCGGTATGCGCTTCGGGCAGGTAGGAGAGCTTCTGCACCGACGCGCCCAGACCGACCCCGGAGAACTCGCCGCGCCCGACCGCCATCAGCGCATTGCTGAGCTGGTAGCCGGCGCCCAGCTGGTCTTCCCAGGGGTTCATGAACGAGGTGATGCGGCGTAGCCGGTAGGGCTCCATGACCGCGACCGCGACCACCGCCGGCAGCAGCAGCAGCACCGGCAGCATCATGCGCTTGAGGTGGCCGCCACCGAGCACGAGCATGCCGGCGGTCACGCCCAGCAGCAGCATCGACGAGCCGAAGTCGGGCTGCAGCAGCAGCAGACCGACCAGCACCACGGCCACGCCGATCGGCTTGAGCATCGCGCCCCAGGTGGCGTTGACCTCGTCGCGGAACCGCACCAGGTAGCTGGCCAGCCAGACGATGTAGATGACCTTGACCGCCTCGACGACCTGGAAATTGGAAATACCCAGGTTGATCCAGCGGTGCGCGCCATTGACCGAACGCCCCAACCCCGGCACGAACACCAGCAGCAGCAGGCCCGCGCACATCAGCAGCACGAAGCGGTCGTACTTCTCGATGGTCTTGAGCTCGGTGCGCATCACTGCGAACGCCAGGCCCAGCCCCAAGCCGATGAACATGAAGTGGCGGCTGAGGAAGTAGTACCGCCCCACCCCCATGTCCTCGCCGACGGCGATCGAACTCGACGCGACCATGATCACGCCCAGCGTCGCGATCGCGACCATGATCCCGACCAGCCACGGGTCGAACCGACCGTGGATCTCGTCGAGCCGGGTCGCCTGGCGGGCGCCGAAGCTGTCGTGGAGTGCGGTGTCGTGGACGCGGGCCATCAGCGCACCTTCAACGTGGCGAGACCGACGAGGACCAGGATCACCGAGATGATCCAGAAGCGAACGATCACCCGCGGCTCGGGCCAGCCCTTGAGCTCGAAGTGATGGTGGATCGGCGCCATGCGGAACACGCGCTTGCCGGTCAGCTTGAAGCTGGCCACCTGGATCATCACCGACAGCGTTTCGATGACGAAGATGCCGCCCATGATCACCAGCACCAGTTCCTGGCGCACGATCACTGCCATCGTGCCGAGCACCGCGCCGAGTGCGAGCGCGCCGATGTCGCCCATGAACACCATCGCCGGATAGGTGTTGAACCACAGAAAGCCCAGGCCCGCGCCGGCGATCGCCGCGCAGATGATCACCAGTTCGCCGGCGCCGGGCACCTGCGGGATCTGCAGATAGCTGGAGAACACCGCGTTGCCGGAGGCGTAGGCGAACACGCCCATGCCGCAAGCGACCAGCACCGTTGGCATGATCGCCAGCCCATCGAGGCCGTCGGTCAGATTGACCGCGTTGGAGAAGCCGACGATCCAGAAGTAGGCGATCGCCACAAAGCTGATACCCGCCAGCGGCAGCGCGATCGACTTGAACAGCGGCAGGTAGAACGTGGTCGCCGCCGGCACGTCCGCGTACAGATACAAGTACAGGCCGGCCGCCAGGCCGAACACCGACTGCAGCAGGTACTTCCAGCGCGATTTCAGACCGTTGGGATCGCGGTGCACGATCTTGATCCAGTCGTCGTACCAGCCGATCGCGCCGAAGGCGACCATCACCGCCATCACCAGCCACACGTACTTGTTGCGCAGGTCGCCCCACAGCAACACCGCCGCCAGCACGGTGATCAGGATCAGCGCACCGCCCATCGTCGGCGTACCGGCCTTGGAGAAGTGCGTCTGCGGACCGTCCTGGCGGATCGGCTGCCCCCCCTTGTACTGCGCCAGCTTGCGGATCACCGCCGGGCCCAGCCACAACGACAACGACAGCGAGGTCAGCGCCGCCAGGATGCCGCGGAAGGTGAGGTATTCGAACAGACCGAAGAAGTCCTCGAACCCCTGCAGCCAGCGGGCGAGTTCAAGCAGCATCGTGGGTTCCTTGCGCGTCGAGCAGTGCGGCGACCGTCCGGTCCATCGCACTGCCCCGGGATCCCTTGACCAGGATCGTGAGGGCCGGTCGGTCGTCCGTGGAAGACCGCGTGTCGTGAGCCGAGGCGCTGGCATCCAGGTCGCGGACCAGGGCCTGGGCGAGCGCAGCGTGGGTGTCGAAGCGCTGCGCGCCGTCGCCGAAGGCGTCGGCCGCGTGCGCGGCCAACGGTCCGAGTGCGTAGAGCGCAGCGATGCCGGCAGCCTTGGCGCGCAGCCCGGCCTGCGCATGCATCGCAGCGCCGTCGGCGCCGAGTTCGCGCATGTCGCCCAGTACCAGCCAGCGCGTGCCCGGCATGGTCGTCAGGGTCTCGATCGCGGCGTGCAGCGAGCCGGGATTGGCGTTGTAGCTGTCGTCGATCAGGGCCGCGCCACTGGACAGGCGATGTAGGGCCAGCCGGCCGGACACCGCCTGCGCTGCTTGCAGCCCATCGACGATCGTCGCCAGCGGCACGCCGGCCGCCAGCGCGATCGTGGCCGCAGCCAGCGCATTGCGCACGTTGTGGCGGCCGGCCAACGGCAGCGCAACCGGCGCCTCGCCAGCGGGCGTGATCAGCTGGAAGCGGGTGCCGGCCGCGTCGGGACGGATGGCGCGGGCGACCACGTCGGCCGTGGCCTCGATGCCGAAGCGCAGCAGGCGGCGCCCGTGGGCGCGCTGCGCGAAATACGGCGCGAACGCATCGTCGGCATTGATGACCGCGGTGCCGTCGGCAGGCAGCGCGTCGTAGACCGCGGCCTTGGTGTCGGCGATGCCCAGCAGGCTGCCCATGCGCTCCAGGTGCGCCGGCGCGACGTTGTTGACCAGGGCAATGCGCGGGCGCGCGATCGCGGTCAGATAGGCGATGTCGCCCGGCTGCCCGGCGCCCATTTCGTAGACGGCGAACATGGCGTCCTCGGGCGCATCGAGGATCGACAGCGGCAGGCCGATCTCGTTGTTGAGGTTTCCGGGGTTGAAGCAGGTCGCGGCATGCCGGCGCAGGATCTCGACCGTCAGCTGCTTGACGCTGGTCTTGCCGTTGCTGCCGGTGATCGCGACGACCTGCGCGACCCGCGCACGCTGGACCGCCGTGGCCAGTGCGCCGAGCGCGGTCTGCGGGTCGGCGACGACGATCTGCGGCAGCGCCAGGTCGAGCGGACGGGCGACGAGCGCGGCGCGCACACCCAGCTCGGCAGCGCGCGCGACGTGCGCGTGGCCATCGAAGTTCTCGCCGCGCAGCGCGACGAACAGACGCGCACGCGGGTCCGTGGCGTCGAGCCGGCGGGTGTCGGTGACGACGGCCTTGATCTGCACGCCGTCGTCGGCGCCCTGCAGGCGGCCGTTGACCAGCGCGGCGATCCGGGTGAGCGACAGCGGCGTCATCGTGCGCCCTCCGTCCCGCGCGCAGCCAGCGCGGCCTGCGCGACCTGCCGGTCGTCGAAGGGATGCTGCACGCCGTCGATCTCCTGGTAGGGCTCGTGTCCCTTGCCGGCGATCAACACGATGTCACCGGGCTCGGCCTCGGCGATCGCCTGCGCGATCGCGCGGCCGCGGTCGCGCTGCACACGGACCGTGTCGGCGCGTTCGAAACCGGCGAGGATGTCGGCGACGATGGCATCGCCATTCTCGCGGCGCGGATTGTCGTCGGTGACGATCACCCGATCGGCATGGGCCTCGGCGATCGCCGCCATCTGCGCGCGCTTGCCGGTGTCGCGTTCGCCACCGCAGCCGAACACGCAGGTCAGTCGGCCGCGCAGATGACCGCGCAGCGACTGCAACGCCTGCTGCAGCGGATCGGGCTTGTGCGAGTAGTCGACGACCACCAGCGGCTGCGTATCGCCGCCACCGAAGCGGTTCATGCGGCCGGCGATGGGCTGCAGCACGCCGAGCGCGCGCACGATCTGCGCCGGCGCCTGGCCGAGCGCGGCGAGCACGCCGGCGACGGCCAGCAGGTTGTCGACATTGAAGCGGCCCAGCAGCGGCGAGCGCACCGTCAGCCGTTCGCCACCGATGCGCAGCGAGAACGCGATGCCGTCGGCATCGAGCGCGACATCGGACGCGGCGATGTCGGCATCGGCCGCGCCGGCGGCGCTGACGCGGATCGCGCGTACGGCAGTATCGAGCCGCGCCGGCAGTGTGGCGCCGAACGGATCGTCGACATTGATTACCGCGGCCTTGAGGCCCGGACGCATGAACAGCTTGGCCTTCGCCTCGCCGTAGCCGGCCATGTCGCCGTGGTAGTCGAGGTGGTCGCGGGTGAGGTTGGTGAACACCGCGACATCGAAATGCACTGCATCGACACGGCCCTGGTCGAGCGCGTGCGAGCTGACTTCCATCGCCACCGCCTGCGCACCGTCGTCGCGCAACTGCGCCAGCAACGCATGGGTCTGCAGCACCAGCGGCGTGGTGAAGCCAGTCGGGGCGACCGCGCCGTGCAGGCCGGCGCCGAGCGTGCCGATGGTGCCGGCGCGCGTGCCCGAGGCCTCCAGCGCCTGCGCCAGCAGCTGCACCGTGGAGGTCTTGCCGCTGGTACCTGTGACGCCGACCATCGTCATCGCCCGCGAGGGCTGACCGTGGAAGGTATCGGCCATCGCGCCCATGCGGTCGCGCAGGCCCGCCACGGCGATCGCATCGGCCGGCAGCGTCTCGATCTCGGCCGGGACCGGCGGCTCGAACAGCACCGCGTTGGCGCCCGCGGCCTTGGCCTGGGCGGCGAAATGCAGGCCGTGCGTGCCGAAGCCGCCGATCGCGACGAAGGCATCGCCCGGCCGCAGCGCGCGGCTGTCCTGCACCAGGCCGGTGATGACGGTGTCGGCCGGCACGGTGGCGACGTCGGGCAGCAGTTCGGACAACGGCATCGCGCGGCTCATCGCGGCGTCCCCGTCGTCGTCGCCTGCGCAGCGGCCGGCGTGCGCCCGTGCTCGCGTGCGAGCTTGGCCTCGTTGGCGGCCTGCGCGGCCAACCAGGTCTCGATGTCGTCGGGCGGCACGTCCATCAGCCGCAATGCACCATCCATGACCCGCTTGAACACCGGCGCGGAGACGTAGCCGCCGCCGTAGGTCGATCCGCCCTTGGAGGTGTCGGGATCGTCGATGACCACGACCATTGCAAAGCGCGGATCGGCCACCGGCACCAGGCCGGCGAAGAACGCGAGATAGCGCCGGGCGTACCCGCCGCCGCTGGCCTTGCGCGCGGTGCCCGACTTGCCGGCGACGTGGTAGCCCAGGATCGCCGCGCGGGTGCCGGTGCCGCCGGGCTCGGTGACCGTCTGCATCATCCGCACCACTTCGTCGGCGACCTTCGCCGACAGCACCTGGCGCGGCTCGCCGGCACCGCCCTTGACGAAGGTCGGCGGCAGCGCGCGGCCGTGGTTGCCCAGCGTGGCGTAGGCGTGCGCGATCTGCATCGGCGTCACCGACAGGCCATAGCCGTAGGACATGCCCTGCTTGGTGGTGCCGCTCCAGCGCGAAGGGTCCGGGAACAGGCCGGCCGCCTCGCCGGGGAAGCCGCTACCGGTGCTGCGGCCGTAGCCGAAGCTGCGCACGAAATCGTAGAAGTACTGGCTGTCGAGCTTGTGCACGACCATCGCCGAGCCCACGTTGGAGCTCTTGGTGATGATGCCGGTGGTGTCGAGCACACCGTAATTGCGGAAGTCGCTGGTCTTGAAGCGCCCGTTGGGAATCCAGCCCGGGCTGGTGTTGAAGGTGCTGGTCGGCGTGATGACACCCTTCTCCAGCGCCGCGGCGATCGTGATCGGCTTCATCGTCGAGCCGGGCTCGAGCAGGTCGGTCACCGCGCGGTTGCGGTGGGCGTCGCGGTTTTCGCCGGTCACGCGGTTATTGTTGTAGGTCGGCAGGTTGGCCATCGCCAGCACCTCGCCGGTCGCCACTTCGAGGATCACGATCGAACCGGCACTGGCGCCGGTTTCCTCAATCGCGCGCCGCAGCTCGCGATGGGCCAGGAACTGGATGCGGCGGTCGATGCTCAGCACCAGGTCCTTGCCCGGCTCGGCGGCGCGGACCAGGTTCACGTGCTCGACGATGCGGCCGTGCCGGTCGCGGATCACGTTCTGCGCGCCAGGGGTGCCGGTCAACCAGTCGTCGAACGCCAGCTCGATGCCTTCCTGGCCGCGGTCGTCGATATTGGTGAAGCCGAGCACGTGCGAGACCGCCTCGCCCTGCGGGTAGAAGCGGCGGTATTCGCGCTGCGAGAACACACCGGGAATGCCGAGGTCGAGCACGCGCTTGGCCGTCGACGGACTGATCCGGCGATGGCGCGGCACGTACATGAACTCCTTGTCGGCCCGCTGCGAGACCGCGCGCGACAGCTCTTCGAGCGGCAGGCCGGTCGCCTCGGCCAGTTCGGGCAGGCGGTCGGGATGCTTGCTCAGTTCCTGCGGGTTGATCCACAGCGACTCGACCGGCGAGGAAATCGCCAGCGGCTCGCCGTTGCGGTCGGTGATCATGCCGCGCGAGGCCGGGATCGGGATTTCGCGGCGGAAGCGCGCGTCGGCCTTCTGCTGATAGAAGGCGTTGTCGATCAGTTGCAGGTCGACTGCGCGGCCGACCAGCGCCACCGCGCCCAGGCCCAGCGCACCGCCGACCAGCATCAGCCGCAGACGCAGGTCGAACTGCGCGCGCTTGCGCGGCTTTTTGGCGTGGCCGTCGCCGGCCTTGATGAACCTGCCGAGTTTCATGGCCGCACCACCACGATTTCGGCGGTCTCGGGGAAGCGCATGCCCAGGCGCTCGCGCGCGACCTGGTCGACGCGGTTGCTCATCGCCCAGGTGGCCTGCTCGAGCTGCAGACGGCCGAAATCGACGTTGAGTTCGTCGCGCGCGCGCTCGAGCCGGGTCAGCTGGATGTACAGCTGGCGATAGTCGTGACGCGCGTGCACCACGCCGATCGCGGTGATCACGTTGGCAGCCAGCAGCAGGGCGACGACGAGGTGGCGCAGCTTCATGCGGCCTCCCCGTGCACGGTCGGAAGCTTCTCGGCCACGCGCAGCACGGCGCTGCGCGCGCGCGGGTTGTCGTGCAGCTCGGCGGCGTCGGCCTTGGTGGCATCGGCAACGATGCGCAGCGCCGGCACGAAGGCCTGCGCTTCGGGCAGGCGGCGATTGCCGGCCGGCGCCTTGGCATGGCGTGCGATGAAGCGCTTGACGATGCGGTCCTCGAGCGAATGGAAGCTGATCACCGCCAGCCGCCCGCCCGGTGCCAGCGCGTCGAGCGCGGCATCCAGACCCGTCTCGAGATCGGCCAGTTCGCGATTGACGTGAATTCGGATCGCCTGGAACGAGCGCGTCGCCGGATGGGTCTCGCGCTGGCCGCGCTGCGGCTTGGCGCGCGGCACGTTCGCGGCGATGACCGCCGCCAGGTCCGCGGTGCGCTCGAATGGGGTCTGCGTGCGCCGGGCGACGAGCGCGCGCGCGATGCGCCGGCTCATGCGCTCCTCGCCGTAGGTCCACAGCACGTCGGCGATCTCGGCCTCGGCGGCCCGCGCCACCCACTGCGCAGCGCTTTCGCCAGCGTCCGGATCCATGCGCATGTCCAGCGGGCCGTCCTTGCCGAAGCTGAAGCCGCGATCGGCGACATCGAGCTGCGGCGACGACACGCCCAGGTCGAACAGCACGCCGTCAAGCGGCGCCTGCACCACGGCGTCCCACTCGGAGAGCGCAGCGAAGCTGCCGCGGCGGATGGCCACGCGCGCGTCGGCGCCGAAGCGCGCCTGGGCCACTGCGATCGCGTCGGGATCCTTGTCCATCAGCAGCAGTCGACCTCCGGGGCCAAGGCGTTCGAGGACGCCGCCGGCGTGACCGCCGCGTCCGAACGTGCCGTCCAGGTACCGCCCGTCTTCACGTACACGCAGGCCCTCGAGGACTTGCGCATACAACACCGGGAGGTGGCCGGACGTGGCATCCGCACCACCGCCCGTCACAACTGCAGTCCGACCAGGTCGTCACCGTCCATGTCCGCGTCGCTGAGCGTCTGCCGGATCTGGGCCTGGTGCGCCTGCTCGCTCCAGAGTTCGAATTTGTCCCCCATGCCCACCAGCACCGCCTTGCGCTCAATGCCGACGGTCGTGCGTTGGCTGGCGGGGATGCTGATGCGGCCGTTGCCGTCGGGCTCGACGACCATCGCCGCGCCGACCAGCTTGAGCTGGAGGGTGCGGTTGGTGGAGCGGGTGCGCGGCAACGCGTTGACCTTGTCGCGGACGCCTTCCCACACCTTGTAGGGGTAGAGATAGAGGCTGCCGGCGTCGAAGGGGTTGTAGGTCAGCACCAGGCGGTTGTCGCACTCACGCGCGACGACGTCCCGATAGGCGGTGGGAATCGCCAGTCGGCCCTTGTCGTCGATGGTGATGGCGGTTTCGCCCTGGAACACGTCCGTCCTACCTCGTGGCGCCCGTCTTAGGCGGGCTTGTGCGCCGGAAAACCACGAAATCCCAGGTTTCCCCACGTGTCGCCACCTTAGGAGTGCGTCTACGGGTTGTCAACAGCTTTGTACGGCGCTTTTCACCTGTCCGGTCAATGACTTGCGTCACTCTTCAGAGACTTGTTCAAGCTTTATCCACAACCATCTGTTTCGTCTCAAATTTTGAGAATGCGTCACTTTTGGACCTGAACGGCACCGTCACGCGGCCTTTACGGAATCGTCATGTTGCAACGCAGCAGATGCAGGCCGATCACCGAGGTGCGACGGGTTGACGCGCAGAAATGTCGCGTTTGTCTCACCTAAGCGACGAGAGCCCCGCCCCCAATCCCGCCCCCACCCGCGCGCTGCGCGCGCGACCTCCCCCGCGGTGCGGGGAGGTGATCGGTACGCGGCGCTGGCAGGAGACCTCGCATGCCTGCGGACCCGCCATGCGCCCTCCCCCGCCATACGGTGGAGGACTATCGCGTTTGCCTCAACCTAAGCGACGAGAGCCCCGCCCCCACCCGCGCGCTGCGCGCGCGACCTCCCCGCGGTGCGGGGAGGGTTGGGGTGGGGGCAGACGCCTGCGCCCTCCCCACCTGCGGGGAGGCCTGGGGTGGGGGGCGGACGCCTGCTCCCTCCCCCGCCATGCGGGGGAGGGCTGGGGTGGGGCGGACGCTCGCAGGATCGGGCCTTTCTCTCTCACCGCGTTCCATCACGCCGCGACCTCGACGAGCGCGCCGCCTCTCGATCAACGCAGCCCATCCAGCCCACAGCACGCGCCGACCTCCCTGCGCTGCAGGGGAGGTCAGCCGCGTCTCAAAAAGGGGCGGAGCCGGCCTGTAAGCCGGGTTCTGTCGTGGACAGTCATTCCTCTAGGCGCATCGTCACCGATACGCTCGAGCAACCTACCCGGACCCGACGCGGGCCGCGTCATGAGGTCCCTATTTGGTCTTGCTCCCGGTGGGGTTTGCCGTGCCGGCCTGTTACCAGGCTCGCGGTGCGCTCTTACCGCACCATTTCACCCTTGCCCGCACCTGGCCGTCCGGAGACGACCGGGCCGCTGGCGGTATCTTTCTGTTGCACTTTCCGTCGACTCGCGCCGCCCAGGCGTTACCTGGCACCGTGCCCTGTGGAGCCCGGACTTTCCTCGGCGCCGGTCTCCACCGAAGTGAAGGCCGACGACGCGACTGTCCGGCCGACTCCGCCGGCGCGCATTGTCGCATGCCGCTCCAGGCGTGGCAGCCTGGGCCAGTGCGATCGCCATCAACGCTGCGCGTCCATGCAGGCTTGTCGCCTGCACGGTACCCAACGATGCCAGTTCAGTCGCGCTCGACGCGGTCGAGCATCGCCAGCATGGCGGCGCGGAACTGCGGCGAGAACGACGCGTCGTTGTGGCCGCGCTCGGGCACGATCTCCAAGCGCTTGTCCTGGGCCGGCAACGGCGTCGCCTCGAACAGCGCCTGCGAGAACCGCGGCGCGGTGACGACATCGCGTTCACCGACGACGAACAGCACCGGCTCGTCCAGCCGTCTGGCGACCTCGAGATTACCGGCCTGCTGCAGCGCCGGTGCGATGTCGAAACGGCGCACCGCCAGCCGCGTCCAGAACCCCGACCGCGCGCGCATCGCTGCGGCCCAGTCCTCGGTCGTGGTCATCGAACTCTCGAGTACCAGCCCATCGAGCGTGCGCGCATCGGCGACATGGCCGGCGAGGAAGCTCCCCAACGATTGCCCGTGCACGATCAGCGGCCGGCCCGACGCCGCGGCATCGCTGCGCAGCGCGTCATAGACCTGCAGGGCATCGGCCTGCAGCGCGGCGATCGTCGGGGTGCCGGTGCTGCCGCCGTAGCCGCGGTGATCGACCAGCACCAGGTCCACCGGCAAGGCGTCGTAGGCCCGCAGCGCGTACTTGGCATGCAGGCCGATGCGGTAGCCGTTGCCGCCGAAGTACAGCACCGTCGCCCGGGCATCGGGCCGCTGCAGCCGCAGTTGATACAGCGAAGCACCGTCGGGCGTTGCGATCCGCGTCTCGGTCGCGGTGTACGCAGGGGACGCGGCACGCAGCGCGGCCAGATCGGTGGGCGGCGCCGGCATCGGCCGAACAAGATGCGATTCCTGCACGCGATAGGCACAGCCGGCCAACACGAGACAGCACACGACGGCCGCCAGACGGCATCGGGGTCGAGACATACGATCGGCATCCTTGCGATGGAAGTCGTTCGACCCGGTCAGGCGTCGTGAGTTCCCTGGCCGTAGAGCGCCTTGCGCGGCGCGCCGCTGAGCTCGGCGGCGACCTTGGCTGAGGTCGACGGCGGCAGGTGACGCGCGAGCGCGGCATAGAGCCGCCGCCCTTCCGCCAGCGCGGCGTCCTCGGACGCCGGGGCGCCTTCGACGAGCACGACGAACTCGCCCTTGCGCTGGTCGGCGTCGGCGACGACGCGCGCGTGCAAGGTCGCCAGATCGCCGTCGAGCACGGTCTCGAACAACTTGGTCAGCTCGCGCGCGACGACCGCGCGGCGCGTGGGGCCGAATGCGGCGACGGCATCGGCGAGCATCGCGTCGATCCGGTGCGAGGATTCGTAGAACAGCAAGGTGCGCGGTTCGGCGGCGAGCGCCTGCAGCCGCTCGCGCCTGGCGCCGGCCTTCGCCGGCAGGAAGCCCTCGAACACGAAGCGGTCGCTGGGCAGGCCGGCCACGCTCAGCGCGGCGATCAGCGCGCTGGCCCCCGGCACCGGCGACACCCGCAGGCCGGCCGCACGCGCGGCCGCGACCAGCCGGAAGCCCGGATCGCTGACCAGCGGGGTGCCGGCATCGCTGACCAACGCCAGCGCCTCGCCACCGCGTAGGCGCTCCACCAGACGCGCCGCCAGCCCGTCCTCGTTGTGCTCGTGCAGCGCGACCAGCGGCCGCTCGATGCCGAAATGACCAAGCAACTGGCGGGTGTGCCGGGTGTCCTCGGCGCAGATCGCATCGACCTCGCGCAACACCTGCTGCGCGCGGGGCGACAGGTCGCCGAGGTTGCCGATCGGCGTGGCGACGACGTGCAGGACGCCCGGCGCGGGCGTGAGGCGGGCGGATGCAGTCATCGTCTCCACAGCGGAACGCTAGAATGCGGCCATTATCCCGCAGCGGAACCGCGACATGACAGCAACCCAGGCCCAGACCGCGCACGCGACCCCGCGCGTCCTCCGTCCCGGCAGCGCCACCCGCCCGATGGTGGCTGTGGCTCTGGTGGCGCTGATCGCGGGGTGCGCGACGGTGCGCACCACCGGCACCACTGGCCCCGGGGCCAGCGACGTCGCCCCCGCCGAGCCGGGCCGCTGGCAGTTCGACGACGCCCGCCCCCCGCCGAGTCCGACGGCTACCGCCCGCCGCGCAAGCTCGCGGTGCTGCTGCCGATGAGCGGCGCACTGGCGACCGCCGCCGGTCCGGTCCGCGACGGCCTGCTGGCCGGCTACTACGGCGAGCGCCGCACGCGGCCGGAACTGGCCTTCTACGACACCGCCGGCACGCCGGCGGGCGCCGCCGGGGCCTATGCCCGCGCGATCGCCGAGGGCGCCGATCAGATCGTCGGGCCCCTGGGCCGCGACGAGGTCGACGCGGTCCTGCAGTCGGCGCCGGCGGTGCCGCTGCTGGCGCTCAACCGCGGCGCGACCACACCGCCCCAGAACGCCGCGGCGTTCTCGCTGGCACCGGAGGACGAAGGCGATGCGGCCGCGCAATACCTGCTGAACCGCAACGCGCGCAACGTGCTGGTGCTCAGCAACGGCGACGACAATGCACGGCGCAGCGTCGACGCGCTGCGTGCACGCCTGACTCAGGCCGGCGGCAGCATCGTCGGCACGATCGCCATCGTCGGCGACACCCCGGTCGACCAGACCGCCGTGTTCCGCAATGCGGTGACCGCCGGTGCGGGCGTGGACGCGGTGTTCCTCGCGATCCGCGGCAACCAGGCGCGCGTGATCGCGCCGCAGCTGTCGGTTGCCGGGCTCGGCAGCAGGCTGCGCCTGGGCACCTCGCAGCTGACCGCGGGCACCGGCAAGCCGGAGGAAGACCAGATCCTGGACGGCATCGTGTTCCCGACCGAGAGTTGGTCGACGGGCGCGAGTGCGCGCTCGCTGCCGCCGCAGGCGACGATCGCGCGCGACCTGCCGACCGCGCGCGGCGGCGCGGCGCGGCTGTTCGCGTTCGGCTTCGATGCCTGGCTACTGAGTGGCTACCTCGAACACCTGAGCCGCAATGCCGAGGCCGGTATCGGCGGCGCCACCGGCATGCTGCGCATCGGCCCCGGTGGTCAGGTCGTGCGCCAGCCGGCGTGGGCGACCTGGCGCGACGGTCGCGTGGTCGCGCAGGCGGACGCCGGCGGTTGAACGATCGCCGCAGCGACGGCCAGGCCGCCGAGCGGGCGGCGCGGGCTCACCTGCAGGCGGCCGGGCTGACCCTGCTGGCCGCCAACGTCGGCTATCGCGGCGGCGAACTCGACCTGATCATGCGCGATGCGCGCGGCGCGTCCGCAACGGTCGTGTTCGTCGAGGTGCGCCATCGTCGCAACCTGCGCTTCGGCGGCGGCGCGGCCTCGATCGATGCCGGCAAGCGCCGCCGGCTCGTGCTGGCGGCGCAGTTGTACCTGTCGCGACAGCCGCAGCTGCGTGACCTGCCCTGTCGCTTCGATGTCGTCGAAACCAGCGGCGATGCGGCCGCGCCGACGCTGCGCTGGATCGAGGACGCATTCCGCGCGGACGATTGAGCGTCTGCTGACGACGCCTGGGCGTCGATCCGTGAGGCCGCGATACCCGATGGCCGCACAAACGCGCCGGCTCCAGCGGGGCTTGAGACGCATCGCACGAGCGCATGCGAGAATCGGCGCGGAGAACCACAGGGGATTCAGGGATGAGGCGATCGATCGCCAGCTGCGTGCTGGCCTGCCTGCTGTTCACCGCTGCGATGGGCAGCGCGTCCGCCCAGGACGCAACGCCACCGGCGGTCGGCAGCCTGCCGCCGCCCTTGCTCGGCAAGGACCGCGCGGGCCGCGACGTCGACCTTGCCGCGCTGCGCGGCAAGGTCGTGATCGTGACCTTCTGGGCCTCCTGGTGTCCGCCCTGCCGCAAGGAACTGCCGGTGCTGGGCATTTCCAGCGCGTGGTGGGCCGCGATGCGCTCGAGGTCATCGCGGTCAACTACAAGGAACCGCGCGCCGAGTTCAACAACGTGGTCCGCCAGAACCGCGACATCGATCTGACCTGGATTGCCGATCCGCGCGGCCGCATCAGCGATCTCTACGGCGTACGGACGCTGCCGCATATGTTCATGCTCGACCGCGACGGCCGCGTGGCATTCACGCATCGCGGTTACAGCGAGCAGTCCCTGCCCGGCATCATCGACGAAGTGCTGAGCCTGCTGCCCGACGAGGTGCGCACGCGTCCGGTGCCGGACACCGCATCGCGCTGACTCAGCCGGCGAAATGGTCCCAGCCGGCGCGCGCCGGCGTCCACGCAGCCCCATCGCCCGTGCGCGCGACGACGCCGTCGCCGGCCACGATGCACCCGATCCGGGTGACCGGCGTGCTGCAGGCCCGCGCGACCGCAGCGATCTCCGCGCGCACATGCGGGGGAGCGGTAAAACACAGTTCGTAGTCGTCGCCGCCCGTGGCCTGCAACGTACGATGTCGTCCAGGATCGGCGATCTCGCGCCGCAACGCCTCGGAGGCCGGCAGCGCATCGACATCGACCTGCGCAGCCACCCCACTCGCCCGGCAGAGATGGCCGAGATCGGCCAGCAGGCCATCGGACACGTCGATCGCGGCATGCGCATGCGTCACCAGTGCCTGTCCCAGCGCAAGCCGCGGGTCCGGCCGGTCGAGCCGACGACGCAATTCGGCATCGCGCGCGCCGCCCTGGGTCCACTGCGCAAGTGCGGCCGCCGCATCGCCCAGGGTGCCGCTGACCCAGACGTCGTCGCCGACCTGGGCACCGTCGCGCCGCAGGGCGTGGCCAGGCGCGACGAAGCCGTGCACCGTGACGCAGACCGACAACGGGCCGCGCGTGGTGTCGCCGCCGACCAGCGCGACCGCGTGCGGACGCGCCAGCGCGTCGAAGCCGTCGAGAAAAGCATCGATCCAGCCGGCGTCAGGGGCCGGCAACGACAGCGACAAGGTGCACCAGGCCGGGCGTGCGCCCATCGCCGCCAGGTCCGAAAGGTTGACTGCCAGCGCTTTCCAGCCGATGTCGGCAGCGGCGGTGTCGTCTGGAAAATGCACGCCGACATTGAGCGTGTCCATCGCGACCACGAGCTGCGCGCCCGGTTCGGGCGCCAGCAGCGCGGCATCGTCGCCGATGCCCAGCACCACATCGCCCCGCTGCACCACACGGGCGCGGATGCGGTCGATCAGCGCGAACTCGCCAGGCACCGGAACGCGAGCGTGGTCAGCGGCCGCGCAGCGCCCCGACCTCGGGCGCGCGCCACTGCGCAGCGGCGCGGTCGAGCACACCGTTGACGTAGGTGTGGCCGTGCTCGGAGCCGAAGCGCTTGACCGTACGCAGGGCCTCGTCGATGACCACGCGGTAGGGCACGTCGACGCGGTGCTGCAGCTCGTAGGCGGCGATGCGCAGCATCGCGCGCTCGATCGGGTCGACCTCGTCGATCTCGCGGTCGAGGAACGGCGCCAGCGCGGCGTCGAGCTCGCGGTAGCGGCTGCCCACGCCGTGCACCAGATCTTCGAAGTACGCCAGATCGGCGACTTCCTTGGCCTGTTCGTGGGCGAACTGCGCGACGATCTCGCGCGCCTGCGCGCCGGACATCTGCATCGCGTAGACGGCCTGCAGCGCGCGGCGGCGCGCGCGCGAGCGCAGCACCGGGTCGACGCCATGGGGTTTGCGGGTCTGGGTCATCCAATCTTGTCCAGCAGGTTGCTCATTTCGATGGCGACCAGCGCCGCCTCCTCGCCCTTGTTGCCGTGGCTGCCGCCGGCCCGCTTCTCGGCGTCGCCGTAGTCCTCGACCGCGAGCACGCCGTTGGCGACCGGCACGCCGGCATCGAGCGCGACGCGCATCAGCGCATCGCTGCAGCCGTCGGCCACTTGCTCGTAGTGGCGGGTGTCGCCGCGCACCACGCAGCCCAGTGCCAACAACGCGGCATGGCCGCTGGCCGCGGCGAGGCGCGCGCACGCCAACGGGATCTCCCAGGCACCGGGCACGCGCACCACGTCGACCGCGTCGTCGGCGACGCCGTGGTCGGCGAACGCCTTGCGCGCGCCGGCGACGAGGGCGTCGGTGATCTTGGGATTCCAGCGGCTGGCGACGATCGCGTAGCGCGCGCCGGCCGGGGCGCGCAGGTCGCCTTCGATGTGACTCATGGGCATGGGGCCTCGCTCAGGCCGGCCAGTTTAGCGCGCGTCATGCCGGAACGGTCTCCACGACCTCCAGCCCATAGCCGGCCAGGCCGATCTGCCGGCGCGGCGTGCCCAGTACGCGCAAGCGGCCCAGGCCCAGGTCGGCAAGGATCTGCGCGCCGGCGCCGTTGCGCCGCCACTGCCCGACATCCTTGTCCTTGCCCGGCGGACGCACGACCGGCTCCTGCCGCAACCGTGCCAGCAGGCCGTCGGCATCGCGCGGCGCCGACAGCACGACCATCACGCCCTGCCCCTCAGCCGCGATCGCACGCAGCGCATCAGTAGCAGCGACGCCGAAATCGTCGCGGCGCCAGTGCAGCAGGTCGGCCAGTGGGTTCTCCACCTGCACGCGGACCAGCGTCGGCGTCGCTGCATCCGGCGTGCCGCGGACCAGCGCAAAATGCAGTTCGTGCGCGATCCGGTCGCGATAGGTCACCAGCCGGAACGGGCCGAACTCGGTCTCGATGTCGCGCTCGTCGATGCGCTCGACGGTGCGCTCGGTGCTCAGGCGATAGGCGATCAGGTCGGCGATCGAGCCCATCTTCAGGCCGTGCTCGCGCGCGAACGCCTCCAGTTCCGGGCGCCGCGCCATGCTGCCGTCGGGGTTGAGGATCTCCACCAGCACGCCCGCCGGCTCAAGACCCGCCAGCATCGCCAGGTCCACACCGGCCTCGGTGTGGCCGGCGCGGGTCAGCACACCGCCTGGTTGGGCGATCAGCGGGAAGATGTGGCCGGGCTGGTGCAGGTCCTCGGGCCGTGCATTGGGCCGGACCGCGGTGCGGATGGTATGCGCGCGATCGTGCGCCGAGATGCCGGTGGTCACGCCCTCGGCGGCCTCGATGCTGACCGTGAAGTTGGTCTGGAACTGCGCGGTGTTGGCCCGCACCATCGGCGCCAGGCCCAACTGGGCCGCGCGGTCGGCGGTCAGCGGCAGGCAGACCAGGCCACGGCCGTGGGTGACCATGAAGTTGATGTCGGACGGCCGGACCAGTTCGGCCGCCATGATCAGGTCGCCCTCGTTCTCGCGGTCCTCATCGTCGACGACCACGACCATCCGCCCGGCGCGGATCTCTTCGAGCAGTTCAGGGATCGGGGCGAAGTTCATGCGTGCGCTCCAGGCGGCACCACGCCGCTGGCGAGCAGGCGCTCGACATAGCGCGCGACCAGGTCCACCTCGAGGTTGACCGCCTCGCCCACCGCGGTGGCGCCGAACGCGGTGTGCGCCACGGTGTGCGGCACCAGCGCCACTTCGAAGCCGTCGGCATCGACCGCGTTGACCGTCAGGCTGACGCCATCGACGCAGATCGAGCCCTTGTGCGCGACGTAGCGCAGCAATGCCGCCGGCGCCTCGAAGCGCCAGCGCTGCGCGCGCGCGTCGTCGTGCACCGAGGCCACCCGGCCGACGCCATCGACATGGCCGCTGACCAAGTGTCCGCCGAGCCGATCGGTCGGGCGCATCGCCCGTTCGAGGTTCACCGCTCGGCCCGCGGCCAGCGCACCAAGCGTGGTCAGCGCCAGCGTCTCGGTCGATGCATCGGCCTCGAAGTGCGCGTCGTCGTGCGCGACGACCGTCAGGCAAACGCCATTGACCGCGATGCTCTCGCCCATCGTCACGTCCGCGAACGGCAGCGTGCCGACCGCGATGCGCAGCCGCGCGTCGCCGCCGCGGGGCTCGTTGGAAACCAGGCGTCCGACGCCTTCGATCAATCCGGTGAACATGTCGCTGCCTCCGTCCGCGCGGTCGCCCGCACGGTGTGCCGAATGGGAACGGTTCGGGACGCGACAGCGCGCGCGGCCGCGAGGCCACGCATGACGTCGTCTTCTCGCATCCGGACTATGACCGTCGGCCCCGGACTTCGACCGGGTCTGCTGACCTGTCGGGCCGATGCGAGGATTTCGCACGTCGCCGGCAGCGCTCGCGGGCTCGCGCGTCGCCGCGCCTACCGCCGGTGGGGACTTGCACCCCGCCCTGAAGACATTCGATTGGATGCCGGACAGGCCGGCGCGGGCATTCTAGCAGCGCCGCGTCCCTTGCCTGCCCTGCGCGGCGGGACGCTTCATTGCACTGGCCTCGCGCGCCTGCCGGGATGCGTGAGCCGATCCGGGGGGCGGGTGTCGCGATCAGGGGCCTTGGATCAGGGAGGCCGGCTCAGCCGGCGGCGAGCGGGCGCAGCCGCAGCCGGATGTCGTCGCCGAAGCGCGCGACATCGATGGTCTCCAACTGCAGCCGTTGCGCCATCGCGTCGATGCCCAGGCCATCGAACAGCGGTCGGGCACGCTCGCCGAGCAGCATCGGGGCGACGTAGAGCAACAACTCGTCGACCAGACCCGCACGCAGCAGCGCGCCCGACAGCACGGCCCCGGCCTCGACCTGGACCTCGTTGATCCCGCGCGCGGCCAGCAACGTCAGTGCCGCCTCCAGGTCCAACCGTCCGTCGCGCCGCGGCAACGCGGCGTGTTCGCAGCCCAGATCCGCCGGCACCGCGGCATCGGCGGCATGCAGATACAGGGTGGGCGCGGCCGCGTCGCGGACCTGGCGGCGCGACAGCGAGGCGAGCCCGGCATCGAGCACGACACGCAGCGGCGGCACGAACGTCGCCGCGTCATCCAATCGCACGGTCAGCGCCGGATCGTCGGCGAGCACGGTCCCGCTGCCGGTCAGGATCGCGCCACTGCACGCACGCCAGCGCATGACGTCGGCCCGCGACTGCGGACCACTGATCCACTTCGACGTGCCGTCGGCCATCGCCGTGCGCCCGTCGAGGCTGCAGGCGAGCTTGACCCGGACCCAAGGGCGGCCGCGCTCGACCCGCGACAGGAAGCCCACGTTGAGCGCGCGCGCCTGCGCTTCCAGCAAGCCGGCCTGGACCGCGACCCCGGCCGCACGCAGCCGGGCAAAGCCGGCGCCGTCGACTTGCGGGAACGGGTCGCGCATCGCCGCGACCACACGCGTCACCCCGGCCGCGATCAAGGCATCGGCGCAGGGCCCGGTGCTGCCGACATGCGCGCACGGTTCGAGGGTCACGTAGGCAGTGGCGCCCTGTGCCCGCTCACCGGCGGCCTGCAGCGCGACCACCTCGGCGTGCGGCCCACCCTTGCGCGCGTGCCAGCCTTCGCCGACGACCGCACCGCCTTGCACCAGCACGCAGCCGACCATTGGGTTGGGCCGCGCCGTCCAGGCGCCGCGCTCGGCCAGCGCCAGGGCATGCGCCATGTGGTGGTGGTCGTCGGTATCGAAGTCGGTCATGCGCGGCATTTCCAGTTGATCAGGGGTGCTTGCGCCGTGTGCCTAAGCGCGCAACTCGGATCCCGCCAACCGCGCGCGCGGCCCGTCAGCGCTTGCGCGTACCGCGACCGGACGGCAGGGTCTCGCCGCCGAGCAGCGGCAATTGCGCATCGGCCGGCAGGTCGCGTTCGAGCCGGTCGAGTTCCTCGCGGAAATCGGCCACGTCCTCGAACGCGCGATAGACCGAGGCAAAACGCACGAAGCCGACATGGTCGAGCTTGCGCAGTTCGGCAATGACGAATTCGCCGACCCGCCGCGACGAGACCTCGCGCTCTGCGGTCATGCGCAACTGATGCACCACCGCCCGCACCGTCGCCTCGATCTGCTCCTCCGACACCGGGCGTTTGTGCAGCGCGCGATCCATGCTCAGGCGCAGCTTGCGCGCGTCGAACGGCTCGCGCCGGCCGTCGCCTTTGATGATCGCCGGCAACTTGAGCTCGATCGTCTCCAACGTACTGAACCGTTCGCCACAGGCCTCGCACTCGCGACGCCGACGGATCGTCGCGCCGTCCTCGGACGCGCGCGAATCGATCACCCGGGTGTCGATGTGCTGGCAGAAGGGGCAGTGCATCAGGCGTGGGGATTCGCGATGGCGGATCGGGGATCGAGACAAGCAACCGCGCCGGGACGCGGCCGTACGCCGCATCCCGACACCTGCATCCCGAACCCCGGCGCGTCAGCCATACACCGGATACTTGGCGCACTGCGCAGCGACCTTCTCGCGCACCGCGGCGATGACAGTGTCGTCGGCCGGTGCGTCGAGCACGTCACAGATCCAGTGGGCCAGGTCGGTGCAGTCGGCCTCGGTGTAGCCGCGCGTGGTCACCGCCGGTGTGCCCAGGCGCAGGCCCGAGGTCACGAACGGCTTGCGCGGGTCGTTGGGCACGGAGTTCTTGTTGACCGTGATGTGGGCGCGGCCCAAGGCTTCTTCGGCCTCCTTGCCGCTGACGTCCTTGCCGATCATGTCGACGAGCATCAGGTGGTTCTCGGTGCCGCCGGAGACGATCTTGTAGCCGCGCTCGATGATGACCTTCGCCATCGCCTGCGCGTTCTTCACCACCTGCTGCTGGTAGGTCTTGAACGCCGGGTCCAGCGCTTCCTTGAACGCAACCGCCTTGGCGGCGATCACGTGCATCAGCGGACCGCCCTGAATGCCGGGGAACACGATCGACTGCAGCTTCTTGCTCATGTCGTCGAACAGGTCGCCCGCACCTTCGCGGCTGGCAACGATGATGCCGCCGCGCGGACCGCGCAGGGTCTTGTGCGTGGTCGAAGTCACGACATGCGCATGCGGCAGCGGGCTGGGGTAAACGCCGGCCGCGACCAGACCCGCGACATGGGCCATGTCGACGAACAGCAGCGCGCCGACCTTGTCGGCGATCGCGCGGAAGCGCGCCCAGTCGATCTTCTGCGAGTACGCCGAGAACCCGGCGACGACCATCTTCGGCTTGTGCTCGAGCGCGAGCCGCTCGACCTCGTCGTAATCGATCAGCCCGGCATCGTCCACGCCGTACTGCACCGCGTCGAACAGCTTGCCCGAGGCGTTGACCTTGGCACCGTGGGTCAGATGGCCGCCATGCGCCAGGCTCATGCCCAGGATCTTGTCGCCGGGCTGGAGCAACGCGAAGTAGACCGCCTGGTTGGCCTGCGAGCCGGAGTGCGGCTGCACGTTGGCATACATATCGTCCTTGGAGCCCGCCCCGAACAGCTGCTTGAGCCGGTCGATCGCCAGTTGCTCGGCGACATCGACGTACTCGCAGCCGCCGTAGTAGCGCTTGCCCGGATAGCCCTCGGCGTACTTGTTTGTCAGCTGGCTGCCCTGGGCGGCCATGACCAGCGCGCTGCAGTAATTCTCCGATGCGATCAGCTCGACGTGATCCTCCTGCCGGCGGACCTCCGCGGCGATGGCCTGGGCGAGTTCGGGATCGAAGCTGTCGAGACGGGCGTCGCGCGGGAACATCGAGAACTCCAGAGATCGGGCATGGCCGGCCATTGTAGCCGGCCGCGCGGGGCGAAGCCCGGCCGGACGCCCTGCCACGGCTCTGCAGCCGGAGGGCGCGGCGGTGCCGGGCTCGCCCGACGATGCGCAAGTGCGCGCCGCGGCCTCAGGTCGCAGGCACCCTCCGCACGGGCGCGACCGTGGTCCCGACGCGCGCAGCCGCGGACGCGTCCCTTGGGATGCGGGCTATAATCGCGGGCATTCTTCTCCCGCCTGACGCCGCCCGACCGGGCCCCGGCGCGGGCAGGCGCAACCGGAGCCCCCATGTCCTCGCAATACATCTACACCATGAACCGCGTGTCCAAGGTGGTTCCGCCGAAGCGGCAGATCATCAAGGACATCTCGCTGTCGTTCTATCCCGGCGCCAAGATCGGCCTGCTGGGCCTCAACGGCGCCGGCAAGTCGACGGTGCTCAAGATCATGGCCGGTGTGGACACCGACTTCGAGGGCGAGGCCCGCCCGCAGCCCGGCATCAAGGTCGGCTACCTGGAGCAGGAGCCGCGCCTGAACCCGGAGCAGACGGTTCGCGAGGCGGTCGAGGAAGGCGTCGGTGAGGTGCTGCAGGCCCAGGCCGCGCTCGAGGCGGTCTACGCCGCCTACGCCGAGGAAGGCGCCGACTTCGACGCACTCGCCAAGGAACAGGAGCGCCTGGAGGCGATCCTGGCCGCGGGGGATGCGCACACGCTGGAGAACCAGCTCGACGTCGCCGCCGACGCGCTGCGTCTGCCGCCGTGGGATGCGAAGATCGGCAACCTCTCGGGCGGCGAGAAGCGCCGCGTGGCGCTGTGCCGCCTGCTGTTGCAGAAGCCGGACATGCTGCTGCTCGACGAACCGACCAACCACCTCGACGCCGAGTCGGTGGAGTGGCTGGAGCAGTTCCTCGCTCGCTACACCGGCACCGTCGTGGCCGTCACCCACGATCGCTACTTCCTCGACAACGCCGCCGAGTGGATTCTCGAACTCGACCGCGGCCGCGGCATTCCGTGGAAGGGCAACTACACCGACTGGCTGACGCAGAAGGATGAGCGCCTGAAGCAGGAAGAGAACCAGGAGAAGGCGCGCCAGAAGGCGATCCAGAAGGAACTGGAGTGGTCGCGGCAGAACGCCAAGGGCGGCCGCTCCAAGGGCAAGGCGCGCCTGGCCCGTCTGGAAGAGCTGCAATCGCAGGATTACCAGAAGCGCAACGAGACCAACGAGATCTTCATTCCGCCGGGCGAGCGCCTGGGCAACTCGGTGATGGAGTTCAAGAATGTCAGCAAGAAGTTCGGCGACCGGCTGCTGATCGACAACCTGTCGATGATCGTGCCGCCGGGCGCGATCGTCGGCATCATCGGCCCCAACGGCGCCGGCAAGTCGACGCTGTTCAAGATGATCACCGGGCAGGAAAAGCCGGACTCGGGCGAGATCATCGTCGGACCGACCGTGCAGCTGTCGTACGTCGACCAGAGCCGCGACAAGCTCGAAGGCAACCACAACGTCTTCCAGGAGATCGCCGGCGGTCTGGACATCCTCAACATCAATGGCGTGGAGATCCAGTCGCGCGCCTACATCGGCCGCTTCAACTTCAAGGGTCAGGATCAGCAGAAGCTGGTCGGCTCGCTGTCCGGTGGTGAGCGCGGTCGCCTGCACATGGCCAAGACGCTGCTGCAGGGCGGCAACGTGCTGCTGCTCGACGAACCGTCGAACGACCTGGACATCGAAACGCTGCGCGCGCTGGAAGACGCGCTGCTGGAGTTCCCGGGCAACACCTTCGTGATTTCGCACGATCGCTGGTTCCTCGACCGCATCGCCACGCACATCCTCGCGTTCGAGGGCGACAGCCACGTCGAGTTCTTCCAGGGCAACTACCGCGAGTACGAGGAAGACAAGAAGCGCCGCCTCGGCGACGACGCCGGTCCCAAGCGCCTGCGGTTCAAGGCCCTGAAGTGACCCCACGAGGCCCCGCTCACCCCGGGGCCTCCACCCGGCCATGATCCCGACCCATCGCCTCCACATCTTCGGCGCGTCCGGAAGCGGCACCACCACGCTGGGCGCCGCACTGGCCGCACGCCTGGCGCTGCCGCACGTGGATGTCGACGAGGTCTACTGGAAGCCAACCGACCCGCCTTACACCGAGAAGGCGACGCCGGACGAGCGCATCGCAGCGATCGAACAACGTCTGGCCGGTCATGACGGGTGGATCCTGACCGGCTCGCTGGTGAGTTGGGGAAGCAGTCTCGTCGCGCGGTGCACGCTGGCAGTCTTCCTCTCGCTCGACGACACCGAACGCATGCGTCGCCTGCACGCGCGCGAACGCGCTCGCTACGGCGACCGGATCGCGCCCGGTGGCGACATGGTCGAGCACCACCGCGCTTTCATGGATTGGGCTGCGCAGTACGAGACGGGCGGGCCGGAGATCCGCAGCCGGGCGATGCACGACCGCTGGCGGCAAACCCTGCACTGCCCGGTCATGACGCTCGACAGCCGGCAGTCGCCGCAGGCGCTGGCCGATGCGATCATCGCCCGACTCCCAAAACCGGGGTCAGAGTCGATTTTTCCCTGACCCCGTACCCACAACGCCCTCGGCACACACTGCCATGAAATTCGACTCGGACCCCGGTTTTCCATGACGATCCAGACGCCTGATGAGCTCGAAGGCCTTCGGCGCGCAGGCGCGCTGGTCGCCGGCATCCTGTCCACAATGCGGGATCAAGCGATTGCGGGCGTCACGCCGCGCGCGCTCGATGCGATCGGCGCCCAGATGTTGCGCGAGGCCGGTGCGCAGTCGGCGCCGGTGCTGACCTACGGCTTTCCGGCGGCGACCTGCATCAGCGTCAATCGGGTGGTCGCACACGGCATTCCGGATGGCACGCCGCTGTGCGACGGCGACCTGGTCAACATCGATGTCTCGGCCGAGCTCGACGGCTTCTTCGCCGACACCGGGGCGAGCTTCGTCGTCGGCACCGCCAGTGCGGCGCAGCAGCGCCTGCTCGATGCGACCCGCGAGGCGCGCGATGCGGCAATCGCCCAGTTGCGCGCGGGCGGGCTGATCAACAGCATCGGCCGGACCATCGAGACCGTCGCCGCGCGTCGCGGCTTCCGGGTCATCCGCGACCTGCAGAGCCACGGCGTCGGGCGCGCACTGCACGAGGAGCCGGGCTCGATCCCGGGCTATTACGACCGGCGCGACACCCGTCGGCTGCACGCCGGCATGGTGATCACCGTCGAGCCGTTCCTGGCCACGCACAGCACCCGCACCGACGCGCTCGACGACGGCTGGTCGCTGATCTGCCCGAAGGGCGTCGGCGCGCAGTTCGAGCACACGGTCGTGGTCACCCACGACGCCCCGATCATCGTCACCTGAGGACCGCCATGCCCCGCTCCTTCATGCAGGCGCTGCATGCGCGCTGGCAAGCCGCCGACACCCTGGTCTGCGTGGGGCTGGACCCCGAACCCACGAAGTTTCCGGCCCGGTTTTCCGGCGATCCGGACGCGGTGTTCGCCTTCTGTCGCGACATCGCCGATGCGACCGCCGAGTACGCCTGCGCGTTCAAACCGCAGATCGCGCACTTCGCCGCGCTCGGCGCCGAGGCTGCGCTACAGCGGCTGATCGCGCACCTGCATGCCCAGCATCCCGACGTGCCGGTGATCCTCGACGCCAAGCGCGGCGATATCGGCAGCACCGCCCAGCAGTACGTGGGCGAGGCCTTCGAGCGCTACGCCGCCGACGCGGTCACGGTGAATCCGTATCTGGGGCGCGACTCGGTGCAGCCGTTCCTCGACCGCGAAGACAAGGGGGTGGTGATCCTGTGCCGCACCTCCAATCCGGGCGCCACCGACCTGCAGGACCTGCCGGTCGCGCACGGCGGCGCCACGCGTCCGCTGTACCAGCACGTCGCCGAGACCATCGCGCGCGACTGGAATGCGCACGGCAACTGCGCCCTGGTCGTCGGCGCGACCTGGCCGGCGCAGTTGCGCGAGGTCCGGGCGATCGTCGGCGACCTGCCGTTCCTGGTGCCCGGCGTCGGCGCACAGGGCGGCGATGTCGAGGCGGTCGTGACCCACGCCAGGACCGCCGACGGCACCGGGCTGATGGTCAGCTCCTCGCGCGCCATCCTCTATGCGTCGAGCGGCGACGACTACGCCGAGGCCGCGGCGCGGAGCGCGCGTCAGTTGCGCGACCAGATCCGCAGCGTCCGCTGATCGCGTGCGGCGTCAGCCCGCCGACAGGAGCAGGAATACGGCAAGTACCACAAGCCCGATCGCCACAGACGCACCGACGACATATAACGCCAAACCGAAGGCACCACGCAGCAGCGCGTTCCACCACGGCAGGCTGTCGACGCTGCGGACCAGGCTGTAGAGGAACCAGCCCACGGCCAGTTGCGTGGCCCACAGTTCGGCGTGCGCGAACACCCCGCGCAACGCGATGCCGATCGACCAGAGCAGGAAGGTCTGCGCGGTCAGGAATGCGGTCACGGTCAGCCACTCGGGATAGTTCAGTCGTGCCCCACGCCAGAAGGCCAGCTTCAGCGCGGCCGCTTCCAGCGGGACCAGCAGCAAGGTCACGATGCTCAGATTGGCCGCAGCGGATGCGCCGAGCCAACGCAACAGCGCCACCGCCCGCCCGGCGTCGCCGGCGGCGTCGGGTCGGGCCCCGATCGCGGCCTGCGTGCCGGCATGGAAATCGGCAATGGCGCCGGTGCCCGGCAGCAGGCGGTTGAGCAGCACCACCAGAGCGGCCGTGGAGACCAGCAACCACAGGGGCTTGGCATATGCGGCGCGCCGGCCGGACAGATAGTCGCCGATCACCCGGCCGGGGCGCAGCAGCAGCCAGACCATCGTGTGCAGCATGCCGTGCTCGAGGCTGAAAACGTCCCGGCGCAACGCATCGCCGATGAAGCGCCAGTCGATGCGCTGCCCGTCCGTGTTCGCGCAACGCGGACAGACCGCGTCCATGTCCCCGGACTCCAGCGCCTGCGGCTGCCGATCCCACCCCGTCTGCTGCATGCGTTGCCCCCTACGCTGCCTCGCGTGCCCGGGAGTATCGCACCTGGAAACACCCGCCGCGGAAGCTGGCGCAGCCGGTCAGTCCAACGTCTTGGCCACCCCGAACACCTGGCGCAGATAGCTCAGGTAACCGGGGTCGTCGCACATGCTCTTGCCCGGCGAATCACTGAGCTTGGCCACTGGCTGGCCGTTGCAGCGGACCATCTTGATGACGATGTTGAGTGGCGTCGGGCCGAGGTCGTTGGTCAGGTGCGTGCCGACGCCGAACGCGACCTGGCAGCGGCCGCGGAAGTGGTCGTGGAGCCGCATCACTTTGGCGAAATCCAGGCCGTCGCTGAAGACCAGGGTCTTGCTCGCCGGATCGACGCGATTGTGCTGGAAATGCGCGAGCATGCGGTCGCCCCAGACGAACGGGTCGCCCGAATCGTGGCGCACGCCGTCGAACAGCTTGCAGAAGTACATGTCGAAATCGCGCAGGAACGCGTCCAGGCCGACGACGTCCGACAGTGCGATACCCAGATCGCCGCGGTACTCATGCGCCCAGGCTTCCAGCGCGGCGACCTGCGAGTCGCGAAGCCGTGGCCCGAGCGCCTGGAACGCCTGCAGGTACTCGTGCGCCATCGTGCCCAGCGGCGTCATGCCGTAGCGGCGCGCGAAATCGACATTGCTGGTGCCGACGAACTGCGCGCCCAGCGCTTCGCGCAGCAGCGGCAGCATGTGCCCGTGCCACTGCCGCGAGTAGCGGCGCCGCGTGCCGTAATCGGCGACCTTGCAATCGTCGAAGCCGGGCGTGTCGCGCAACAGCGCAGCCTTGGCCTGCAGCCTGCGCTCACCCTCGGCAAAATCCGGCGTCGAGGTGTTGCGGAACCAGACCTCGTTGACGATCGCCAGCAGCGGCACTTCGAACAGGATCGTGTGCAGCCAGGGGCCACGGATGTCGAGTTCGATCTCGCCCGGCACCGATGCCGACGGCCGCAACTCGATGTACTTGCGGTCAAGCCGGAACAGCCCGAGGAAGTCGGCGAAGTCGGGCTTGATGAAGCGCAGTCCGCGCACGTAGGCCAGTTCGTCATCGGTGAAGCGCAGCGCACACAGCGCGTCGATCTCCTGCTCGATCTGGTCCAGATAACGCGCCAGGTCGATGCCCGGCGTCCTGCACTTGAACCGGTACTCGACGTGCGCACCGGGGTGCTGGTGCAGCACCGCCTGCATCATCGTGAACTTGTACAGGTCGGTGTCGAGCAGGGACTGGATGATCGGCATGGGGGAGGTCCGCAAAGAAAGCCCGGCTAGCCTAGCGCGTGGGCGATGGCGCCGGCGTCTGCACCGGCCACCGGCGGCAGAACGCTTCGGTCCAGCGCCTACAGCCGGCGCAGCACGGCCAGCGGGAAGCGCAGCCAGATCGCCATCCACACACCGACCCGCTGCGCGGCGCTCCGGTGCGGCGCCTCGAAGCGGTTGAAGTAGCGCCACAGCCCCCGGTGCTTGTGCCACTCGACGAACAGCGGCCGCGCGCGGCTGGAGACGCCGCGGACGTGCAGCACCGCGACGTCGTTGGCAATCGCAACCGTGGCGCCCGCCTCGCGGGCGCGGCGGCACAGGTCGAGATCCTCGGCATGCAGCCGATAGCCGGTGTCGAAGCCGTCGATGCGATCGAACAGCGTGCGCGGCAGCAGCATCAGCGCACCGGAGACCGCATCGACACGTTGCAGCGACTGCGCCGCATCGCGCGGCAGCGAGAGATCGCGCGCGGATGCGCTGCGCAACATCGCGACGAAATCGGGATCCCGGCGCCGGGCGGCGGGATCGGGCGCGCCGTCCTCGCCGAGCAGTTCGCTGCCCAGCAGACACGCGTGGCCGAGTGTGTCGGCATGCACGCGAAGCCGCGTCAGCGTATCCACCTCGACCAGGCAATCGGGATTGATGAAGGCGATCCAGGGCGCGTCGGCATCGCGGGCCCCCTGGTTGCAGGCGACCGCGAAGCCGGGATTGTCGGGGTTGCCGATGAAATGCACGCGCGGATCGAGCGAAGCGTGCCGCTGCACGATCGTCAGGGTCTCGTCGATCGACCCGTTGTCGACGATCCGGATCTGCGCCACGCCGTCGGCTTCGCGCAGACGCCGCAGACAGGCATCGATCGTGCTCGCGCTCTGGTGGGTGACGACCACGGCGACCACATCGGGCGCACGTATCGGAGTCGAAGATGCGCTCATCGAGGGGAGGCCCCGGCCTCGGTCTGCGTGGCCGCTGCGTCCTTGGGCGAAGCCGTGCCGTCCGGCGCCCCGGATGCGGTATGCCGGCTTGAGGTTGCGTCGTCGCCTGCTGGCCCATCACCCATTTCGGTGAGGTCGTGCGCGGCGAACAACCCCTGCTGGGTCGGTGCATTTTCGAGTGCGGCATAGCCGCGCTGCAGCTGCGCGCGGCAGGCGTTCAGCGGATCGTTCATCAGATACGTGGCCAGTCGCGCGTGCCAGGCTGGCCAGCGGGCCGCGAGCGCGTCCATGTCGCCCTCGCGCGGACCGCCCTCGCCGCCGCGCGCGACGAACGCGGTCTCGCACAACGCGTTGCGCCAGCCCAGGCCGGCCATGCGCAGCGACAGGTCGATCAGCGCGGCATACCAGGACCCGTAACTCGCGGCGTCCAGCCCGCCCGCCTTGCGCCGGGCGTTGCCGCGCAGCAGCACTGCGTGGTCGATCGCAGCCGGCAGTTCGGGATGCATGGGCGGCAACTGCTGGCAGGCACGCGCAAGGCGCAGCGGATCATCCGGCACGGGCGCGATCTCGCCGATGCGAGGCCATGAAGCGGCTTCGCCGGCATTGCACCAGGGCGTCGCGGTCGCGATCGAGGCGTCACGCGCGAAGCACGCGGCCAACTCGACCAGCCAGCCGGGCAGCGGCACGGCATCGGGCGCGAGCACGACGACATCGGCATCGCCGCAGGCGCGCAGCACGTCGTCCAGGTGCGCGACCTCGCCGACGCCGCGCTGACGGCAGGTGTAATCAGCCTGCAGCGGCGTGCTGGCCAGCCAGCGCTGCACGATCTGCGCGCCGCGCGGCCCGATGCGCGCATCGTCGGCCAGCCACACCTGCGTGCCGGCAGGGGTGCCGGCGTCGAGCGCGGCCAGGCAGGCGTCGAGCGCATCGTCGTCGTGCCCAACCGGCAGCAACACCACCGGCAACGCCGTCATCGGCGCGCGTCCTCAGTCATATCAGTTGCGGGGCTGCAGCGGCTGCAGCGCGCGGAAGCGGCGGCCGTACTCGTCGGTCAGCTGGCGCGCTTCCTGCGGATTGCGCACGATCGTCGGCGTCAGCAGGACGATGACTTCGCTGCGCTCGTTGCTCGTCGCCTGCGAGCCGAACAGGCTGCCGAACACCGGAATCCGACTCAGGCCGGGTAATCCCTTCGAGGTGCGTCCAACCTCGTCTTTGATGAGGCCGGCCAGCATTACCGTATCGCCGGCCTGTACCGCCGCTTCGGTCTTCAGCCGCCGGGTATCGATGCGCACATTGCCCTGCGCATCCGCGGTACTGCTAGGTCCGGGTGAGCTGACCTCCTGCACGATGTCCAGGAACACCATGCCGTCGCGAGTGACACGCGGTCGCACCTTCAGAATCGTGCCGGTCTCCAAGTACTGCACGCTGGTATAGCTGCTATCGCCGAGAATCGGATTGACGCTGGTGGTCGAGATCGGAATGCTCGCGCCGACGTTGAACTCAGCCATCGCATTGTTGCGCACGAACACAGACGGTGACTGCAGGATGTTGACGTCGGTGACCTCATCCAACGCATCGATCACCGCCGCGGCGTCGTTCTTGACCAGCGTCCAGGCCAGGCCAGGTCCCGATACGCCTCCGATGCTCGCACCCAGCGTACTCCAGCGGGTTGGGCCGGCCAGTCCTTGCCCGGCCCCAGAGGGCCCGAAGGGTCCAATGCTGTTGTCGGACATCCCCTTTTCGATGAACCAGTTGACGCCGTACCTGAGCTCGCCCTTGAGCGTCACCTCCACCACCTGCGCCTCGATGTGCACCTGCGCGGGCATCACGTCGAGCCGTTCGACGACATCGCGGATCGACCGCCACGCCGCCGGCGTCGTGCGCACGAGCAGCGTGTTGGTCTCGTCGACCGCCGACACGCCGACGCGGTCTCCGCCGACCTCCAAGGTCACGCTGCTGGGGCCGTCCTGACGCTCGTCGAGCTGCATCTGACCGATGTCACCGCCGCTGCCACCACCGCGCATGCCGCCGCGGCCGCCGCCCATCCTGGAGTTGCTGCCCAGGCCGCCTGTCGACGAATCAAGCCCGCCGCGGCCACCGGACGTGCTGCCGTCGAGACCACCGCTGCGCAAAGTGTTGCCGCTCAAGCCCGGCATCAACGAGGCGCTGTCCTGGCCGCTGCTGCCACCACTGCCGCCGAACACCTCCGACAAGCGTTGCGCGAGCTCGCGCGCCTTGATGAACTTCAGTTCGAGCGAGAACAACCGCGGCTCCTGGCCGGCGTTGTCGATGCGCTCGAGCCACTGCTGGATCTCGCCCAGGTAATCGGCCTGCGGCGTGATCACCAGCACTGCGTTCGCACCTTCAAGTGGCATGAAGCGGAACATGCCTGCGACCGGCGATTCGCTGTCCTGGCCGAACACCTTCTCCAGATCGGCGACCACCTGCGTGGCCTTGCCCGACTGCAGCGGGAACACGCCCACCGACATGCCCGAGAGCCAGTCGACGTCGAAGATCTCGATCGTGCGCAGGTAGTTGTCGAGTTCGGAGCGGCTGCCCGAGATCGTGATGACGTTGCGTGCGTTGTCGGCGCCGACGATCGCGTTCGGGCGCGCGTAGGGCTCGAGCACCTTCTCCATCTCGGTCGCGGAGATGTAGCGCAGCGGCACCGTGCGCACTTCGAAGCCGCGCGCGGCCCCGGTGCCGCCGGTGCGCGGCGCGACCGTGCCGGTGGCGAGCGCGGTGTCGGCCGGCACGATGTTGTAGCGGCCGTCGCTGTAGATCATCCGGGCGTTGTTCCAGCCCAGCACCATTTCCAGCAGGCTCAGCGCCTGCGCCGCGCTCACCGGCTTGGGCGTCGCCAGCGTGACCGTGCCCTGCACTTCCGGCGCAATGACATAGTTCTGGCCGAGCATGTCGCCGAGAATCGCCTTGGCGACCGCATGCACCGATTCGCCCTCGAAATTGAACGAGGCCTGCCCGGTGGTGGTGCCGCCGAGCGTCGGCGGCGGCGCGGCTGCGGCGCCGCGATTGATCACCGTGCCGCTGCCGCGACGGATCTGCGGACGCGGCCGGTCGTCGTCGTCGACCAGCGACTGCACACGCGGCCCGTCGGCGACGCCCGTGGCATCGGCTTCCACCCCCTGGCGTAGATCGGCATCGCGCCGAACGGTCGGCGGCGGCGCCGTGGCGCAGCCGGCGAGCAACGCGATGCAGATGCCGATCGCGAGCGTCCTGGACGGAAGGGCGGGAGTCATCGAAAGAGGCTTCATCGACTGGAGTCTACGGATCCTGGACGGGGGTGGGCGACGGCTGCGGCGAGGGCGACGGCCGGGAGGGCGGTTGTTGCTGCTGTTGTTCCTGGCGCAGGCGCGCGCGCCGCTCCTCGATCCGGCGACGGATCGCCTCGACCTGCGCCTCCGCCGTCGCGGCCACGTCGTTGCCGGCCGTCTGCGCACCACCTGATGGTGCGCGGTTGCGCGCAGCGTTCCGGGCCTGGGCGCGTCCGGCATCGCCGGCCTGCGGAACATCGGGCGGCGGCAGATCGGTCGCGGGCGGCGGCCGGCGCAGCGGCATCTGCACAGCACGGTCCTGCGCGACCGGCGTGGTCATCGGGGTCGGCGGCTGGCCGCCGGTGCCGTCGAACACGCGCAGTTCCAGCGTGCGCGGTCCCTCGGGGCCGTTGAACACGACGCTGCGCGCGTCCACGCTGCCGAGCACCCAGCCGGGCGTGGTCGGTGGCGCCTCGCCGATGCGCAGGCGGATCGATTCGCCGCCCCCGCTGGGCTGCAGGATCGCCATCGCGAAATCGGGCGTCAGCAACACGCTGGTCAACACGAAGTCGAAGCCCGGCGCGGCCTCGCCGCCTTCGTCCTGTGGGTCGATGAAGAAGGGATGCGGTTTGCGATCGGCCGAGAACAGCGGCCGCGCCGCGATCTCCCCGTACTGCGACAGCGGCGGCTGGGGCGCGACATCCGGCATCGCCGGCGCGGTCACCGCCGACGGGTCGCCCTCGTCCTCGCGCTGGCCGATGCGCCCGCCCAGCCCGGCCAAGGTCAACGCCAGGAACAGCAGCGCCCACGCCGCGACGGCGCCGATCACCCAGGTCCGGGGATTGAGCCGATCAACCCGCATCGGTCGCCGCCTCCGCGCTGGGCGCCGCCGCAGGTGCGGACGGACCCGGCAACACATAGCCCGACAGATCGAAACTCACATCGACGCCGCCGCTGGCGGCGCCCGCGGCCAGCGTGTGCCGCTGACTGAGAATGTTGAGGTTGTCGACGAACAGCCGGGGCGTTCCCGCTTCGAGCGAATGCAGCACCGCGGCGAGCTCCGGCATGCCGCAGCGCAGCCGCACCTGCACGGTCGCACGCGGGTAGCGGTCGTTGCGACCACCGGCCAGCGGCGAGCGGTTGCTGATCGCACAACTGCGGTTGCCGGGACTGGCCTCGAGCACCGCATTCTCGAGCCGCTGCACCAGGGCGGCCGTCGCCAGCTCCACGCTCGCCTGCGGCATGAAGCCGGGCGCCGCGGCCATCGCCTCTCGCGCGCGCTCAAGTTCGGCGCGCACCTGCGGCGCCTGCTCGAGTTCACGGCGAATCCGCAGTTCGCGCTCCTGCAGCGAGTCAATGCGCGCGCCCAGTTCTTGCATCGGCTGCGTCCACCAGGGGTGCAGCAGCACCAGGTAAGCGAGCAGCAGCGCGCCCAGCAGCAGACCCAGCGCCAGCCAGCGGTCGCGCGCGGGCACCGGACTATCGGGCATCGTCGGCACGGGCGGCCTCCTGCGGTGGCGGCGCGGTGGGCGCGGGCGGCGGTGCAAGTTCGGCGGTCAACGTGAAGCGGTCCGAGCGCGTCCGCGGATCGTTCTGCAACGCCCCGGCGAGCGCCGGCGAATGCCACAGCGGCGACCCCTCCAGTTGTCCGACCAGCGCCGAGGCCTCGGTGCTCAGGCCGATCAGCAGAATCCGGTTGCCCTCGATCGCCGCTTTCTCCAGCGAGGTGCTGTCGGGCAGCCGCCGGCTCAATTCGTCGAGGACAGCGACCGTGGTCGGCCGCGCAGCCCGCTGGGCCTGCAGAAACGCCATGCCCTCGCGCAGGTCGGCCAGTTGCTGGCGCTGCGCAGACGCTGCACGCGCGCGGATCGCCTCGGCTTCGACCTTCGCCTGCAAGGCATCGGCCGCGGCGGCGCGGTTCTCGCGCATCTGCCACAGACCGGCCACCGTCAGCAGCACCGCGATCGCCGCGAGCAGCCATTGCAGCCGGCGCTGGGGATCTTCGCGGTGGCGCCTGCGCTCGGCGTCGATCAGATCGACCCCGAGCGGGCGGTCGCCCTCGGCCAGGTCGATGCCGGCGAGCGTCGGCGCCAAGCTGCCGAGCGCCGCGAGTTCGGCTTCGATCGTCGCCCGCGGCACTACCACCAATTCGACCTCGAGTTGGCCATCGCCTCGACGCCCCAGAAGACGGTGCCCATGCCGCACGTCACCAGCGGCGAACGGCGTCTGCCGGTCGATCTCGAAGCCCAGCACGTCGTGCAGGCGATCGGCGGCGGCTTCGGGCAGCAGCATGCGCCTGCGTAATCCTGCCTGGGCCGGCAGCAGCAGCCAGCGCGGCGTCCCGGCCAGGCGATCGCCCAGCAATGTCGCCAGCGGGTCGCCAGCGCGCCCTGCCAGTTCGGCAAGCGGCACCTGCGCCAGCTCACGTGTGTCGCGCGCTTCATGCAGGACCAGGCGCAGGCTGTCGCCCTGCGGCTGCAGCAGGAGGCGGCGGCCGGACAGTCCGAACAGGTCGCGCACGCGCGGCGGCAACCAGGCCGCGAGCGCGGTGCGCCACCATGCCAAGGCGCTGCGGACGCGGGCCCAGGTTCGCCCGTCCGGGCGCCAGCCACGGCGCGGCGGCGCCGACGCGCCCGGTGATGCGGGTGTTGCGGACATCATCGTGGTGAAGCTCCCTCCTCCCAACGCAGCACGCTATATGCCGTGCCCGGTACGGCGCCAGCGCCGGTCCTGACCACTGCCCGCAGCCGCGCGCTCCGTCCCCCTTCGAGCCGCGCACGGCTGTCGATACTATACGTGCCGCTGCCGCCGCCCAGCACCGCCTCGGCCAGCAGTGCACCGGTGGCCGCGCGCGCGGCCAGAATCGGGTCGGCGTCGACGCCCATCGCCTGCAGCACCACCGCATCGGCGAATTGCGGATCGGGCGACGGCAGGCGGCCGTAGACGGTCAGGTGCGGCGACACCGCCTCGAACAGCGCCGGCGTCATCCCGAGCACCTGCTGGACTTCGGCCACGGTTTCGAACGGCGCGTTCTTGGCGCCATAGGCGCGCCCCTGCGCCGCGTACTCGGCGCGTTCGGCGCCGCCCACCGGCTGCACCAGGTCGTCCTCGTCGCGCCAGTCGACGATCGCGCCGGCCACCTGCGCCGCCACATCGGGCTCGGCGCCCACCGCATGCAACAGCGCAGCCAGCAAGTCGCCGCCGGCCGCGTTGAGATCGACCTTCCCGGTTTCGTCGACGATCCGGATCTCCACGGCCATGTCGTGGAACTGCCAGGCATAGGGCCGGCCATCGGGCTGCCAGCGCAGGGCCTGGTCCGGCAATGCGAGCCGCATCAGCGCGTACTCGAGCCCGGCACGCGCGGCGGCATCGCCCACGGTGCCGCGTGCCAGCACGCGCCCCTGCTGGTTCTCGATGCGGGCGGTGAGCGCGAAGGCGCCGACCAGCGCCGACAACAGCACGATCAACCACAACACCAGCAGCAGGGCCGCGCCGCGGCTCCGGCTCATGGCACGGCCTCCTGCGCGGGCTGCCCGCTACCCTGCGGCAAGGTGACGACCAGCAGGGGCCAGGCGCCATCGCGTTCGGTCTCGATCGCGATCTCGACCTGCAACGGCAAGGTCGCCGGCCCCCAGCGCTCGCCCCATTCGCCGAGCGCGCCGGTCGCATCGAACCCGCGATAGCGCAGGCGCAGTGCAGTCAGATCGTCGATCAGCGGTTCGGGCGGGCGCGGCGCGGCATCCTCGACCGTGCGTCCGCCCAGCACCATTGCGAACGCCGCGGTCAGGCGCTGCGGATTGCCGTCGTCGTCGACCGCGAGGTCATGCAGGTGCGGCCCGCCCTGCCCCAGGTAGTCAGGGAGATCGGCGACGAAGCGCAGCCGCTGCGCTTCGCCGACAAAGCGCAGCGGCTCACCTGTGGTGTCGTCGACCTCGAAGCCGATCGGCAACGCCGAGGCGATCCGGCGGCGCAGGAAACCTTCGACCGCGCGCATGCGCTCGCTGCGCTGGGCCAGCGTCTCGCCGCGCTCGACGGTCGCAGTCGCTGCGCGCAGCGTAGTGAGTGCGAGCGCGAGGCCGGCGGCCAGCAACGCGGTCGCCACCAGCACTTCGATCAGCGTGAAGCCACGGATCGGACGGCTCATGGCACCGCCAGGCCAGTCGGGTCGGACGCATGCAGCCGCAGCGTACGCACCTGCAGGCGCTCGCGCGGGCCGGCCTCGCCCCAGTCCATCGCCAGCGTCAGTTCGTACACCTGCGGTCCGCCCTGCGCGAGCGGCGCAGCAGGCGGCAGGTCGGGATCGACATACGGTGCGATCGCGAGCGTCCAGCGGTAGCGGCCGTCCTCGACGCTGCCGCTGCTGTGACCCGGCACGACCGGGATCGACAGGCCGACGCCGTCGAGCAGCGAACGTGCATGCAATGCAGCGCGCCCGGCATCGGCCGCCCAGCGGACCTGCCGGGTACCGTTGGACAAGGTGCCCAGCAACAGCATCAGGCCCAACCCGAGCACGGCGAAGGCCACGATGACCTCGATCAGCGTGTAACCCGCCTGGCCGCGTCCTGCGCCCGGACGGTTCACGGCTCGCCCCTGCCAAGCCGGACCTCGCCGGTCAGCCAGGCGACATCGACCTGCCAGGCGGCGCCGCGCAGCATCACCCGGATCCGGCCGCCGGTGGCCGCCCCATCGGCGAAGAACACGATCGCGCCCTCGCTGCGCGAGGCCTGCAGCTCGCGTGCGCCGGTGAACTCGACATCGAGCTTGGCCGGGATCTCGCCATGCCGACCGTTGGCCGCCTGCCAGGTGCGCGCCTGGGGATCGAGCACGAAGCGCTGCGGCTCGCCGGTCGCAATCGCCTGGGTCCGCGTGTAGCGCAACTGCGCGGCCAGTTCCTTTGCGGTCGACTGCAGTGCGATGCGGTCGAAGCCACCACTCATCGCCGCCGCGGCGAGCACGCCGGTCACCGCGATCAGGCCCACGACCAGCAGGACCTCCAGCAGCGAGAAGCCACGCTGGCGTCCCGGCGCCGCGTGCCCAGGGGGCGGCCGCGGCGCCGACGGTCGCGGCCGCCGCGGGATCATTCGTAGCGGATATCGGCGTTGACGCTGTCGCCGCCCGGCTTGCGGTCGGCGCCGAAGCTGACGATCTCGAAGGGCTGGCCGTCGCCCGGCGCGCGGAACTCGTAGGGGGTGTTCCAGGGGTCGCGCAGCTCGCCTTCCTTCGCGTACGGCCCGAGCCAGCCGCCGGCATCGCCGGGCTGGACGACCAGGTCGTTCAGGGCGTTGGGCAAGCGGCCGGTGTCCATCTCGAACTGGTGGACCTTCTCGGCCAGGGTCTGCACCTGGGCCTTGGCCAGGTTGACCCGCGCGCGGTCGCCGCCGCCCAGGATCCGGCTCGCGGCGAAGGCGACGATGCCGCCGATCAGCACGACGACCAGGATGATTTCGATCAGGCTGAAACCGCCCTGTTGCGTCTTGCGGACCCCGCGACGCGATCGGAGGGAGTGGTGCATGGGGCGCTGCCTCGTCTTGGGATCGAGTCCGGATTGTATGCCGCACGGACGACCGACCGGGAAGCCCGGCATCAGCACGATCGGGGCCGCCGTCCTGCTCGATCACCTAGTTGTAAATGATTCGCATTTGATATCATCGCCACCGCCGCCCTGCCTGACGCCCGCAATGCCCACCCCCGCTCCTTTGACCGCCCGTGCCCAGCGCGCCCGGACACCGATCGCCGTCCGTCTGGATGTGGTGTGCCGCGTGCTGGTCGCGGTGCCCGGCAACTACGCGGCCACGGCCCTGTGCGTCGTGGCGATCGCACGGCTGCTGCCCGGTGGCGCACTGTCGGCCGCGGTGACCGCCACGCTGCTGTCGTTCGCGCTGTTCGCGGCCGGTGTGATGGCCACGTTCGCTGCGCGCGACGGCTTGCGCGCCGGCCTGTGGCTGGCTGGTATCGCGGCCGTGGCGGGCACGGTCGTGGCGCTGACCGGGGCACCGGCATGAGCCGCGGTTTTCGCCAGTCGCAGGCCTGGCTGCACACCTGGAGCGGTCTGCTGGTGGGCTGGGTGCTCTATGCGATGTTCCTGACCGGCACCAGCGCCTATTGGCGCGAGGAAATCACCCGCTGGATGACGCCCGAACTGGGCGCGCCGGTCGACGCCGCGACCGCCACTCGCCAGGCGCTGGCCTGGCTGGAAACGCACGCCCAGGGCGCGGACGCGTGGACCGTGCAGTTGCCCGGGCCGCGCACCACCGGCACCCAGGTATCGTGGCGCATGCCGGGGCAGTCGTTCCGCGAGGCATACGCCTCGCGCACCTGGCTGGATGCCGATGGCCACGCGGTCGCGGTCCGCGACACCCGCGGCGGCGATTTCTTCTACCGGCTGCATTTCGACATGCATTACATGCCGGTGCTGTGGGGACGCTGGCTGGCCGGCATCTGCGCGATGTTCATGCTGGTGGCGATCGTCAGCGGCGTGGTCACGCACCGCAAGATCTTCGCCGACTTCTTCACCTTCCGCCGCGGCAAGGGCCAGCGCAGCTGGCTCGACGGCCACAACGCACTGGCGGTGCTGGCGCTGCCGTTCCATCTGATGATCACCTACACCGGCCTGATCACGCTGATGGCGCTGTACATGCCGTTCGGCATCGATGCCCGTTACGCCGACGAGCAGGCGTTCTACGCCGAACTGTTCCCGCAGGCACCGACTGTCGAGCGCAGCGGCACGCCGGCGCCGCTGGGCGACGTCGAGGCGATGCGCGTCCGCGCCGCCGCAGGCTGGCAGCCCGATCGCGTCGACACGCTGCGCATCGACCTGCCCGGCGATGCCGCCGCGCAGGTCGTGGCCTCGCGCAGTACCGATGCCCGCATCCTCTATGACTACGAGTCGATGGCATTCTCCGGTACCAGCGGCGAGCTCGTCTGGCGCACACCGCCGCAAGGCGCGGCGGCCGACACCCGCGACGGCATGGTCGGGCTGCATGCGGCGCGCTTCGCACCGATGACCATGCGCTGGCTGTTCTTCCTGTCGAGCCTGGCGGGCACGCTGATGGTCGCCAGCGGGCTGGTGCTGTGGACGGTGAAACGGCGCGCACAGTTGCCCGACCCGACACGCCCGCACGTCGGCTTCCGGTTGGTCGAATCGCTCAACATCGGCTTCGTCGCCGGCCTGCCGGCCGCGATGGCGGCGTTCTTCTGGGCCAACCGGCTGCTGCCCACCGGCATGGCCGAGCGTGCGCAATGGGAGATCCACTTGTTCTTCCTGTTCTGGCTGGCGTGCGTGCTGCACGCCTGCGTGCGCCGGCCGGTCGCGGCCTGGCGCGAGCAACTGGCGGTCGGCGCCCTGCTGTTCGCAGCGCTGCCGGTCTACAACCTGATCGCAACGCGCCACGGGTTGTTCGCCAATCTCGCCGCTGGCGACACGGCGATGGCGACGATGGACATCGGCCTCCTGGTCCTTGGCGCGATATTGGGCTGGATGGCTTGGGCAGTCGATCGCCACGCGCGCCGCGCCCCCGTACGACCGCCACGGCGCGCGCGCGTCGGCGATGCGCAGGTGCCGGCATGAGCGCCGCCCTACTCGTGCTGGCCATCCTGCTCGCGGCCGCCGGCTTCGCCGCGCTGGCGCTGGCGATGGACCGCCACCACGCCGCAGTGCTCGGCGGCACGCCCACGCCGACGCGCCGGCGCGCCTTGCGCTGGGCAGGCGGACTCGCGCTGATGCTCGCGGCCTGGGTGTGCATGCACGTCTGGGGCCCGGCGCACGGCGCCGTCGGCCTGTGGGGCGTGGCGAGCGCAGGCGCCGCGACCGTGCTGCTGTGGCTGCGCTGGCGCGAGCCTGCGCGTACTGCGCGTCCACGCAGCACGCGGTGATCGACGCCGCGCGATCCGTCGCCGGAACGCGCGCAGATGTCAGGGACGCGGGAGTCCGCTGCTCACGAATCGCCGATCACGACGGGCGGCGTCTCACCCGATCACACTGGTCAGGTCGTAGATCGGCACCAGTACCGCCAGGATCACCACCATCACCACCAGGGCAAGTAGCATCGTGATCGCGGGCACCAGGGCCGCGAGCATGCGGTCGAGCGACTGCCCGGTCTGTTGATCGAAGGTGTCGGCGGTGCGCATCAGCATTGCATCGAGGGCACCCGATTCCTCGCCGACCTGGACCATCTGGATCGCAAGTCGCGGGAACCGGCCGCCACGCGCGAGTGCCGACGACAGCCCGACACCATTCTTGACCTCCGCAGCCGCCGCCTCGACGTCGGCCGCCAGCGCCAGGTTGCCCAGCACGTTACGGCCGATGCCCAGCGCCGTGATCAGCGGCACGCCGTTACGCAACAATGTGCCCAGCGTCCGCGCCAGTCGCGCGGTTTCGATGCGCGCGGCCAGCGGGCCGGCCAGCCGGCGCTCGAGCAGCCAGGCATCGAAACGCGCGCGGAACCGAGCGTCGCGCAGCTTCAGCGCGAAGGCGTAGGCCGCGACCACCGGCACGATCAACAGCACGATCCACCAGTCGCGCACGAAGCTGCCAACGCCGAGCACCAGGCGCGTGAATACGGGGAGTTCGGCATCGAGGCTGTCGTACATCGCCGCGAACTGCGGCACGACGTAGCCCAGCAGGAACATCAGCGAGGCGCCGACCATGACGATCAGGATCGCGGGATAGATCAGCGCATTGACCACCCGGCCGCGCAAGGCGCGCGCGCGTTCGAGATAGTCGGCCAGCCGCTGCAACGTGTCCTCCAGGCTGCCGCCGGCCTCACCCGCGCGCACCATGTTCACGTACAGCCGCGAGAAGGTGCCGTGCTGGCGCTCGAGCGCCGTCGACAGCGATACACCGCCGCGCACCGCGTCGCGCAGTTCGGTGATCGTGCGCTTGGCCTCCGGTTCCTCGGGCAGATCGAGCAGGATCGTCAGGGCGCGGTCGAGTGGCTGCCCGGCATGCAGCAACGTTGCCAGCTGCTGGGTGAACTGCACCAGCCGCTGCCCGGAGAACGGCTTGGGCTTGAACGCCGCCCGCCAATCGCCGAGCCCACGCGCCTCGCTCGCCGGGCGCGCCTCCACCGGCAGATGCCCCTGCTCCTGCAGGCGCAGCGCGACCTCGGCCTCGCTGGCGGCATCCATGGTGCCGTCGAGCACTTCGCCGCGGGTGTTGAGGGCCTTGTAGCGGTAGAGGGTCATTGCCGCCTTTTTCAACGGACCTTGATGGCTGAGGTTGCGGGATCGGTCGAGAAGAGAATCCGCATCTCTCGACGACCGTCCGGCGAGATGAAAAGCGAATCCGCGAACACCGGAACCGACATCGGAGGATCGAAGCCGACGTCACGCCAGGCATCGTAGCGCTGGCGGGCGTCCGGTGTGTCGAACGCAATCGTCGCGGCGCAAAGACTCCGGCCGCAGCCAAAACCAGCCGGCACGAAATCGTATCTCGCCAGTGAACTGCGAAGCCATTCACCGAACAGCAGATGAAGATCCCGCGCATCCGGATCCACCAACCCATCGCGCTCGAAATCGCGGACGACCGCATCCCATCCCGGCCCATCGTTGGCCGCCTCAAATGCATCGGCACGCAACGCGCCGCCTTGCAGGAAGCGTGATTCCGCCGGCGAGGGCGCCGAGTCTGGGACCCGTGCTGTCGACTCTGACGATGCGGTCAGGCCAGTCGTCTCTTCGACATCCGATCGCACTGCTTGGTCGCCGGGCGCCGTCCGCTTGCCCGGTACGCCGCTCTCACCGGCAACGAGCCCATGTCCCGACGAGGTCTCGATCGCAGCGGCCGAGGGTTCGACCCCCGGCGGCTCCGCGACGCCTTCTATGGGAGTCGCGCGTGCAGCCTCATCACCCGCTTTGCGCTCCCCGCCACAGGCCGCCAGAAGGGCGACCAGCAGACAACCCCACGCCGTCCTGCTCATGCCTCCCCCCCGGCTATTCCATTCCAGCACGGCGTCTCGATCACGCCTCCTCCGTCACCCGCAGCACTTCCTCGATCGTCGTCAGCCCGCGCAGCGCCTTGGCGATGCCGTCTTCGTACATCGTGCGCATGCCGGCGCGGCGCGCGAGGTCTTCGAGCTCGCCCATGCCCGCATGGCGCATCACCGCGCGCCGGATCTCGTCGTTCATGACCAGAAACTCGACGATCGTCGTACGCCCCAGGTAGCCGGTCGGCGCCGCAGCCGACGGTCCCGGGCGGTAGAGGTGGATCTCGCCCTCGGGCTGATGGCGGCGCAGTTCGAAGCGCTCGATCTCCTCGGGCGAGGCCGCATAGCGCACCGCGTGTGTCGGCTCGAGCCGGCGCACCAGGCGCTGGGCCAGGATACCGTTGACCGTGGACGTCAACAGGTAATCCTCCACCCCCATGTCCAGCATGCGGGTGATGCCGCCAGCGGCATTGTTGGTGTGCAGCGTGCTGAGTACCAGGTGGCCGGTCAGTGCCGACTGGATCGCGATGCGCGCGGTCTCCAAGTCGCGCATTTCGCCGATCATGATGATGTCCGGATCCTGGCGCACGATCGAGCGCAGCGCATTGGCGAAGTCCAGACCGATCTGCGGCTTGGCCTGGATCTGGTTGATGCCTTCGATCTGGTACTCGACCGGGTCCTCGACGGTGATGATCTTCACGTCCGGCGTGTTGAGCTGCGACAGCGCGGTGTAGAGCGTCGTCGTCTTGCCCGAGCCGGTCGGACCGGTCACCAGCAAAATGCCGTGCGGTTGGTCGAGCACCTTCTGGAACTGCGGCAGGAATTCGCCGTCGAAGCCCAGCCGCTGGAAGTCGAACACCACCGTCTCGCGGTCGAGCAGACGCATCACCACGCTCTCGCCGTGCGCGGTCGGCACGCTGCTCACGCGCAGGTCGAGCTCCTTGCCCTGCACGCGCAGCATGATGCGTCCGTCCTGCGGCAGGCGACGCTCGGCGATGTTGAGCCGGGCCATGATCTTGATGCGGCTGATGACCGCGGCGGTCAGATTGACCGGCGGGCTCTCGCCATCGATCAGCACGCCATCGACGCGGTAGCGGACCTTGAGCCGGCTCTCGAACGGCTCGATGTGGATGTCGGAGGCGCGCAGTTCCACCGCGCGCTGGATCACCAGATTGACCAGCCGGATGACCGGCGCCTCGGACGCCAGATCGCGCAGGTGCTCGACATCGTCGACATCGCCGCCGCCCTCGCCGTCGGCCGACTCGACGATCGTGCCCATCGCGCTGCGCCCCTGGCCGTGCCAGCGCTCGATCGCGTCGTCGATTTCCGAACGCAGACCCACCGCCGGTACCGGCTCGCGCCCGGTCGCCAGACGCACAGCATCGAGTGCGTAGCCGTCATAGGGATCGGACATCCACAGATGCAGGCGGCCGTCCTGCTCACCGATCGGCAGCACGTGGAACTGGCGCAGGAAGCGCACCGACAGCGGCGTCGCGCCTTCAGCTGTCTCGGGCGGCTCATCGGGCAGCTCGCGGCCGGCCAGCAGCGGCAGGTCGAACTCCGCAGCGCAGGCTTCGGCATGGTCGCGCTCGGACACCAGGCCCAGCCGGGCCAACAGTCCCAGCAGGCTGCCCCCTGCCTCGGCGTGCAGGCGTTGCGCGCGGGCGAGATCGACGTCCTTGAGCCGGCCGTTGTCGCGCAGCCGCGCGATGACCCGCAACTCCGGCGCAGCGGATGACGCCTCGGACCCCTCCAGCACGGCATTCACCAGACACGACCCCAGTGGCGATGGACCGCACGACTGTAGCAGTTCGCCCGCAGCCGGGGCTCAGCGCGGCCCGTCGTCGCGTGCCGGGCGGTGCAGATCGTCGGGCGGCGGATCCTCACCGTCCTGGGCGGCCGGCGGGCGGCGGTCCCCGTTCGTCGGGCTCGGAACGTAGTAGCCCACCCGCTCGAAGAACCGGCGGTAGAAGCCGGCATCCTGCACGGTGCTGCTGGCCACGCGCACCAGCGAATCTTCGCGACTGCCGATCGGCACCGACAACGAACCGAGCGCACCGACCCCCAGGCTCGCCGAGTTGGAACTCTTGCGCAGCACATAGCGGTCGAGCAGCGCGCTGACGAACAGCAAGGTCCGGTCACTGCCACGCGGCACGCACGACACGCGCACCGACAGCTGGGTGTGTACCTCGTCCTCGGGCTGGAAGTTCTTGGTCGCCTCGACCGCGTCGTCCCCGGCCTTGCCGACCGCATAGCCCTGTCCGAGCAACGCCAACCGCGCAGCACTGCAGGCCTGGGCCGGCGGCAGGGCGTAAGTGCGCGAATAGATGTCGTCGGCATCGAACGATTCGCCCATGAACGGCACGTCCTCGCGCACATTGCGCCCGCAGCCGGCCAGCAACGCGACGGCGACAGGCAACGACACCAGGGCGGGCAACAGACGGACGCGAACCATCACAGGGGTATCGAATGGAGGAGCCGCGGATGATAGCGGTGGCGACCGCGAGCGCCCTCGACACCGCCTGCACGGTTCATCGTTCAGCAGGCCGTGCCGGGCGCTCGCATTCAATGCACGGCCGGTGCCGGGTCGTTGCGCGTGCGCCGCTCGGCCTCGAGCCAGTCCAGATGCGCGGCAAGCGTGCGACCGGCCGCCTGCGCCTCCGCGCACGCGGCAGCGTCGAGGACCTTGGAGACCGACAGCCGGGTCCGCACACCGGCCCGCCCCTGCACTGCGGCCGTGTGGCGCAGCATCGCCAGCAGCATCGCGGCGCTCGGCGTACTCGCCACGGGGCGACCGGCCAGCACCATTGTCCATTCGCCGTCTTCCAGCGTCGCACCGGCGAGCACGCGGCCATCGCCGTCGCGCAGCTGTGCGTGGATCGGCGTGCCCTGCGCGCGGCGGGCGGCTTTCTCGACCGGGGAACGGCGCGGACCGGAAGGTTTGGACATGGCGATCTGGGCAGAGAACCTGGCGCGACAGTATCCCAGATGCCGCCTGTATCGCTCGTCCCTGCTCGCCACACGCACTGAGGCCCTGCGCGACCTCTCCCATTAGCGACTCCGCATCCGCCCGAAGTCGGGCTGCACGCGTCCAGGGCGGCGGACTGACGGCCGGTACCCGCGTCGAGCGCGCGACCTGCAAAACCGGGGTCAGAGTGCAATTTCGCGAGGCGAAATTGCACTCTGACCCCGGTTTTCGCGTGGGCGGACAGCGCACTGCTCATCCGAAGTGAACGCCCATGCCCGCCTTGATTCAGGAGAAGCGCCACAAAAAAGCCCGCGGCTGGCCGCGGGCTCGAGTGGCGGACCGCACCCGCGTCCTTGCGGGTGCGGCGGTGGTCTTACACCCCTGGCGTCGTGAACTTGGCCTGCAGGGTCACGTTGCTGTAGGCACGCGTGCCGGCCAGCTTGATGTAATAGATGCCCGCGGCCGGCCGGTTGATCCGGACGGTCTCGGTGTTGCCCGGACGCGTCGAGTTCCAGGTGCCGGTCTGCGCCGGTGCCTCGTCCAGGCTGACATGCAGCGACACGTCGCCGCTGCCGCCGCTGGTGGTGATCGTCAGCGCGCCGGTCACACCGGCCGGCACCTCGATCGAGTACAGCGTCTCGCCGCCGGCCGTGCCCGCCAAGCCGCGCAACGGCACACCGTTGCCGATCGGCGTCGAATCCGGCGCGCAGCTCTCGACTTCCGGATCGCACGGCGGCTCGATGGCCTTGAGCACCGCGGCGCCGGCATTGACGATGCCCGGGCCGATCGGCTGGCTGGTCGACGGCGCCACCGTGAAGGGCGTGACGGTGCGCTTGAGCACATCGAGCACTTCCTCCGGGGTGAACAGCGGCAACTCAGCAGCCAGGCGCGCGCTCTGGATCAGCGCAACCACGCCAGCGACGTGCGGCGAGGCCTGCGAGGTGCCGGCGGTGCCGTAGGTCGGCGCGCCGGTGATGCTGGCCAGCGGCGTGGGCGTCGTCGTGCTCGGGTTCTTGGCCTGCCACACGAAGCCGTCCTCGATCTGCGTACCCGAGCTGCCGTCGTTGGCGTAGACGCCGCCGCCGGGGGCCGAGATGTCGATGCCGGTGCCGTAGTTCGAGTAGTAGGCACGGCGGCTGGTGATGCCGTTGGAGGCGACGGCGATCGCGCCCGGGCAGTTGGCCGGCGAGAAGTTCGCCACGTCGGCATTGCTGTTGCCCGCGGCGATCACCACGGTCGCACCCAGCGCATTCGCCTGTGCGATGGCATCGGCCTCGGCTGCCGAACAGGCCCCGGTGCCGCCGAGGCTCAGGTTGATGACCTGCGCGGGGTTGGCGTTGGCCGGCACGCCATCCACGTCGCCGCCCGCCGCCCAGATGATGGCATCGACGATGTCCGAATCGTAGCCACCGCAATGACCGAGCACGCGGACCGGCAGGATCTTGGCGCCGTAGGCGACGCCGGTGACCGCGACGCCGTTGTCGGTACGCTGGGCGCCGGCGGTACCGGCAACGTGCGTACCGTGCCAGCTGCTGTTGCGCTGCTGACAGGTCTCTGCGCCGGCATAGCCGATCGTCCAGTCGCCCAGATCCCAGCCGCCAGGCACACGGTCGTCGGTGGCGCGACCCGACACGAAGGCATCGGAGATGAAGTCGTAGCCGGCATCGCCAAGCGAGCTGTCGATGTCGGGGTGTTCGGTAATACCAGTGTCGAGCACCGCGATCGTGATGCCGTCGCCGTCGGTCAGGTCCCAGGCAGCCGGCGCGTTGATGCCGCCACGATTCGGGCCGCCATCGCCGGTCACGGTGCCATCGGGCGCGAGCATGTGCCACTGCCATTCCAGGCCCGGATCGTTGGGCACGTAGGCCGGCTGCACCGGCGCGGCGGCGATCTGACGCAGACGATCAGGCGCCACCGACTTGACGTTCGGATCGGCGGCGATCTGGCGCATCAGGGCTTCGGCCGAGACGCGGTCCACGCCCTGGGCCAGGCGCAACACCTGGTGTCCGGTCGCGAGCGTGCGCAGGTACTGCACGTTGTTCGCCTTGGTGGCACCGCGCACGATGCCCGAGCGGGCGAGCGCGGTGCGGACGCCCGCCACCGCTGCCTGCTGGTCCTGCCGCTCCCGCGCGCCTTCCCGGTACTCGACGATGAAACGCCGGATCGGGGTCGCGTCCGATTGCTGCAATGGCGCCTGGGTCCCCGCCTTGTCGGCCGGGCGCTGGGTCTTGCCCGCATGGACGGCGCCGGTGGCGAGCACCGCGCCGACCGCGATGGCCAGGGCGCTGGGGATGATGCTGTTCTTCATTTTGGACCCTCGTTGGAGTATTGGACCTCGGAAGCGTCGGTGCGGCGGCACAAGGCCCCCGTCCCGACGGACGTCGCATGGACGGCAGCAGGTGTCCCCGATGCCATCGAACCGCGGACCGGCGGGCAAAGCCCACCGGCCCCGCGGGATTACCAGCCGAAGCCGGCACCCACACCCACGGATTTCTCATCGCCGCTGAGCGCGCCGCCCACGGTGATCGTGGCGCGCTCGCTGATCGCACGCTGGTAGCCGAGCGACAGCGCGCTCTCGCCGCCCTGGAAGCCGACACCGACGCCGACACGGTTCTGGGTGCGGATGCCGGCGGCGCTGGTGGCCATGTTCAACATCGCCGCCCCCATCGCGCCCTGACGGTCGATGCGGCGGTCGGTGTCGTAGAACCGACGATCGACATCGCCCTTGAACGTCTCGAAGTTGTCGTTCCAGGCAGCGAACTTCTGGTCGGTGTAGGCCTTGGAGGTGGCCACCGCCTGCGTCGCCGTGGTATCGGCGTAGGCCTTGGCTTCGGTAACACCGGCATTGACCTGGCCGACGTTGGCAGCGTCGGTCGCGGCAGTACCGGCCGCAACGTTGGTGATCTGACGCTCACTGCCCGCGCTGCCGACCGAGACCGTGTTGGCGCGGTCTGCGACCGAGCCCTGGCCCAGTGCGACCGCACCTTCCGCAGTGACTGAAGCGCCCTGCCCCAGCGCCGTGCCCGAGGCCGCACTCACACTCGCCCCTCACCGACGGCCACCGCGTTGGTCGCCTCGGCGGTGATCGTCGTGTTCGCGCCGAGCGCCGTGCTGCCGTCCGCGTACACCTTGGCGTTGCCGCCGACCGCGGTATCGTTGGGGCCATGCGCGTAGGCGTCGCCGCCCATGGCCACGCCGTTCTGACCGCCCGTCTGCGCACCATCGCCGACTGCGACCCCGTTGGTGCCGTCGGCGATCGTCGCCGGCGTATCGCCGCCCACCGCCACCTGGTCGTTGGTGCCCGCACCGGACTCGATCACCGTCTCGACCTGGCCCACACGCGTCTTGAGCTCGGTGATCTGATTGTCGAGTGCGGCGAAGGTGTCGCCGATCGAGGTGTAGTTGGCGCCCTGGATCGCGTAGCTCGGCATGCTCAGCGTGCCGGCGGCCGTCATCGTGACCCCACCGCCGAAGATGTCGGCCGCCGATTGCATCGCGTCCTGCAGCTTGCCGCCGACGCCATCGGACATGCTGCGCAACTGCGCGAGGTTCACCGCATCGGTGTCCTCGGTACCGGCGGCGACATTCGTGATCTGGCGCTCATTGCCTGCCGAGCCGACCGACACGCTGTTCTCGCGATCGGCCACCGAATTCGCACCCAGCGCGACGCTGTTGTCGGCCGACGCCCCGGCCAGGAAGCCGATTGCCGTCGAGTCGACGCCGCTGGCCGAACTGCCGCTGCCCAGCGCCGACGCGCCGTCCGCGGTCGCATACGCCAACGTGCCGAGCGAGGTCGCCTGCGCACCGGTCGCCTCGGCCAGCGTACCGACCGCGGTCGCGCCGACATCCGTTGCCCAGGCGCCATTGCCCAGCGCAGTCGACGCCACACCGCTGGCCTCGGTCGTCTGCAGGATCAGGCCCGGGAAGCCGATCAGAAGGTCGCCGTAATCGGCGATGCCGCCCACCGCCAGGCCGTAGTCACCGCTGGCCACGCTGCCGTAGCCCACCGCGGTCGCGAAGCCGCCCATTGCCTCAGAGAACGCGCCCAGTGCGCTCGACCCGTCCGTCGCGGCACTGCTGCTGTAGCCCACTGCGGTCGACTGCGCGCCCGTCGCACTGGCCGCCGCACCCGTCGCGGTGCTGAATGCACCGAGCGCCTGCGCACCCGCGCCAAAGGCCGATGCACCCACTTCGCTGGCGGTCGTCGTCTGGTCGAGTACGACGTTGCCGTCCTCGTCTTCGTAGTACAGCCAGCCGCCGACGGACGTGCTCGAGTCGCCCTCGGCGACCGCGTTGTAGCCCGATGCCGTCGCGTACTGTCCGCTCGCGCTCGCGCCGCTGCCGAAGGCCGAAGACCCAACGCCCGACGCATAGGTCGTCGAGCCCATCGCGGTCGCATAGTCCGCTTCGGCAATCGCATTCGAGCCCGCCGCGATCGCGTCCTCACCCTCGACATACGCCTCGCCGTCGCCGGTGGCACGGAAGTAGCGACCCGCGAGCAGCGCGCCGTCCGCAGCGGCGTTGAGCTGCGCGAGGTTCACCGCATCGGTGTCCTCAGTGCCCGCCGCGACATTGGTGATCTGACGCTCCTCACCAACCGAACCGACCGACACCGTGTTGTCGCGGTCGGCCTCGGAGTTCGCACCCAGCGCGACGCTGTTGTCGGCCGATGCGAACGCATTAAAGCCCAGTGCGGTGCTGTCGTCGCCTTCAGCAGTGGCGTAGTAGCCAACCGCAGTCGCACGATCGCCGCTACCCCACGACTGCGCGCCTACCGCCGTCGAGGTCTCGGCCTGCGCGTAGGCGAAGTAGCCCAGCGCTGTCGCGCCTACCCCATCCGCCTGGGCCAGGGCACCGATCGCGGTGGTGTAGTTGCTCCATGCGCCCGATCCCGAGCCAAACGCGGAAGCAGCCGTGCCAGCAGCTTCGGCCGGAACCAGGAAGCCCAAGCCGGGCACCAGATCCCCCATGCCACCGACCGCTGTGCTGCCAGCGCCACTGGCGACGGCGCCCCAGCCTACTGCCGTGGCGTACTCGTTCGATGCCTCTGTCGCATATCCAAGTGCAGTGGCCCCTCGACCGCTCGCGACGCTGAAGCCACCGTTCGCGACGCTGTAGTCGCCCACAGCCTCACTCGAATAGCCAGTCGCCGTGGATTGCAAACCGCTTGCACTGGAGGCTGCACCAGTGGCCGTGCTGAATCCGCCAGTCGCTTGCGCGCCCGCACCGAACGCCGAATCACCGACTTCAATGGCCATTGTCGTCTTGTCGAGCACGACCTCGCCGTTCTCATCCTCGTAGTACAACCAGCCACCGACCGCGGTGCTCGAGTCGCCGTCGGCCACCGCGTTGTAGCCCGACGCCGTCGCGTACTGGCCGCTCGCGCTCGCGCCGCTGCCGAAGGCCGAGGACCCGACGCCCGAGGCGTAGGTCGTCGAACCGACCGCGGTCGAGTAGTCCGCCTCGGCGATTGCGTTGGAGCCCGAAGCCGTCGCATCCTCGCCCTCGGCATAGGCCTCGCCGTCGCCGGTCGCGCGGAAGTACTGGTTGTAGGCCGTCGCTTCCTGCAACTGACTCAAATTCACCGCGTCGGTCTCTTCTGTACCGGCCGCAACATTGGTGATCTGGCGCTCATTGCCCTCGCTACCTACCGACACGGTGTTGGCCCGGTCGGCCTCCGAACCCTGGCCCAATGCCACGCTGCCCTCTGCCAAGGCGGTCGAGTCGGAACCAAGCGCCAGGCTGTTCTCACCTGCGGCAGTAGAGAAGTTGCCCAATGCCGTGCTGTTATCGCCGCTGGCCCACGCGGCGCCACCGACGGCCGTGGAGAAGTCGCCCGAGGCTTCGGTGGGGAAGAGATTGAACAATCCCGCGCCACCACCGATCGCGACACTGTTGGCGCCGCTGGCAACCGAGAAGGAACCGATGGCCGTGGAGTCGGCGGACGTTGCGACCGCCGCGTAGCCGAGCGCGGTCGACTGGCTGCCCGATGCCGTCGCGACGGCACCAAAAGCGGCAGCCATATCGCCGCTGGCGGTGGCACCTACACCGACCGCACTCCCAGCGAACCCGCTGGCTTCCGCGCTCGCACCCACAGCGGTGCCGGCCACGCCAGCGCTGGTGGCAGAGGCTTCGACTGGCTGCCCGCCGAGGGTCAGCAGCGGCTCGCCATCCTCGTCGACCGCATTACCGCCGATCGCCACACTCGCCGCACCACCGGCCTCGGCACCTGCGCCGAACGCCGCGCTGTTCTGGCCGCTGGCAACGGCATTGAAGCCAACCGCTGTCGCGTTGTCGGCAAGCGCAAACGCCCCGCTGCCGAAGGCTGACGCCCCTTGCGCCAGCGCTTGCGCCGCCGAACCGACCGCGGTCGAGTAATCACCATCGGCGGCCGCCCCGCACCCGCCGCAACCGACTCCTCGCCCGTCACATAGGCCTCGTCGTCGCCGGTCGCCTTGAAGTACTGGTTATAAGCGGTCGCGTCTTCGAGCTGTGCCAGATTGACCGCGTCGGTCTCTTCCGTACCGGCCGCCACGTTGGTGATCTGGCGCTCGTCGCCCGCCGAACCGACCGACACGCTGTTCTCGCGATTGGCCACCGAGTTCGCACCCAGCGCCACGCTGTTGTCGGCCGAGGCCCCGGCCAGGAAGCCGATCGCCGTCGAATCGACGCCGCTGGCCTCGCTGCCGCTGCCCAGCGCCGACGCGCCGTCCGCGGTTGCGTACGCCAGCGTGCCGAGCGAGGTCGCCTGCACACCGGTCGCCTCGGCCAGCGTACCGACCGCGGTCGCGCCGACGTCCGTTGCCCACGCGCCATTGCCCAGCGCAGTCGACGCCACACCGCTGGCCTCGGTCGTCTGCAAGATCAGGCCCGGGAAGCCGATCAGAAGGTCGCCGTAATCGGCGATGCCGCCCACCGCCAGGCCGTAGTCACCGCTGGCCACGCTGCCGTAGCCCACCGCGGTCGCGAAGCCGCCCGTTGCCTCAGAGAACGCGCCCAGTGCGCTCGACCCGTCCGTGGCGGCGCTGCTGCTGTAGCCCAGCGCGGTCGACTGCGCGCCTGTCGCACTGGCCGCCGCACCGGTCGCGGTGCTGAACGCACCGAGTGCCTGCGCACCCGCGCCAAAGGCCGATGCACCGACTTCGCTGGCGGTCGTCGTCTGGTCGAGCACGACGTCGCCGTTCTCATCCTCGTAGTACAGCCAGCCGCCGACCGCCGTGCTCGAATCGCCCTCGGCGACCGCGTTGTAACCTGATGCGAGTGCGTACTGACCGCTCGCACTCGCGCCGCTGCCGAAGGCCGACGACCCGACGCCGGAGGCGTAGGTGGTCGAACCGATCGCGGTCGAATAATCCGCTTCGGCAATCGCGTTCGAGCCCGACGCGGTTGCATCTTCGCCCTCGGCAGAGGCCTCGCCGTCGCCGGTCGCGCGGAAGTACTGGTTGTAGGCCGTAGCTTCCTGCAATTGGCCCAGGTTTACTGCGTCGGTCGCCTCCGTGCCATCTGCGACGTTGGTGATCTGACGCTCATTAGCAGCGTGGGTCACCCCGTACTCGTCAGTCCATTCGCCCGAAGCGCCGACCGATACAGTGTTGGCTCGATCAGCGCGTGCGCCTGCGCCCAGAGCCACGCTGTTCTCTGCAGCAACACTCGTATTGGCACCGAGCGCGAGACCGCCATCTGCATCTCTCCCCACAGTGGCGCGAGCGCCGAAAGCCACCGCACCGCTGGCTAAACTCAACGAGCCTTGACCGATTGCGACTGCATTAGCGCCATCGGCGAGCGAAGTCGCACCGATCGCAATGGCACGGTCATCAGTACTGAGAGCGCCACGTCCCACTGCGATGGCGTTTGCGCCATCCGCCCAGGAATCCATACCCAGTGCCATGGATCCCGAGCCGGAAGCCCAGGCGCCGTAGCCGAATGCAGACGCGTTTGTTTCGGTTGCCCATGCCGATGTCCCGAACGCGGTCGCACCGTCTTTGGTGGCCCATGCATACGCGCCCACGGCGGTGGTTTCACTCCCACCAGCCCACGCATTGCTACCAATCGCTGTACTCCATGCTCCGGTCGCACGCGACTTCATGCCGCCGGCGTAACTTTCATCGCCAAGCGCCTGAGCCCCGCTGCCCAAAGCGGTGGCGTTCTGCCCTGTCGCAAGCGCCCCAGCACCGACGGCAGTACCGCCAGCCTCTGCTTGCGTGGAGACAAGGACAGCATCGCCATTCTCATCGAAGATCGGCGAATTGAACTCGTCGTACGCTTGCCCAAGGCCACCGACTGCGACGGCCCCCTCCGCTGCGGCGTAGCTGTTGAAGCCGATGGCCACACTGTTCGCTGCAGACGCATGCGCCCCACTGCCGAACGCCGAGGCGCCCTGCGCCGATGCCAGGGCCGATTCGCCCGCCGCGGTGGCGTACTCGCCATCCGCGTACGCGGCGTTGTCGCTGTCCTCGCCACCGGACGCGGCGAAGTACTTGGTGTACTGGGTCGCCTCCTCGAGCTGCGCGACGTTGACCGCGTCGGTCGCTTCTGCGCCCGCCGCCACATTCGTGATCTGGCGTTCGCTGCCCGCCGAACCGACCGACACGCTGTTCTCGCGATCGGCCACCGAGCTCGCACCCAAGGCCACGCTGTTGTCGGCCGACGCACCGGCCAGGAAGCCGATCGCCGTCGAATCGACGCCACTGGCCTCGCTGCCGCTACCCAGCGCCGACGCGCCATCCGCGGTCGCGTAGGCCAGCGTGCCGAGCGAGGTCGCCTGCACACCTGTTGCCTCGGCCAGCGTGCCGACAGCGGTCGCGCCAACATCCGTTGCCCATGCGCCATTGCCCAGCGCAGTCGAGGCCACACCGCTGGCCTCGGTCGTCTGCAGGATCAGACCCGGGAAGCCGATCAGCAGGTCGCCGTAATCGGCGATGCCGCCGACCGCCAGGCCGTAGTCGCCACTGGCCACGCTGCCGTAGCCCACCGCCGTGGCGAAACCACCGGTTGCTTCAGAAAACGCGCCCAATGCGCTCGACCTATCATTGACCGCGCTGCTGCTGTAGCCCAGCGCGGTGGACTGCACGCCCGTCGCGTTGGCAGCCGCACCGGTCGCCGTGCTGAACGCACCGCTCGCCTGCGCACCCGCACCCAGTGCCGACGCGCCGACCTCGCTGGCGGTCGTGGTCTGGTCCAGCAGCACGTCGCCGTTCTCATCCTCGTAGTACAGCCAGCCACCAACCGCCGTACTCGAGTCGCCTTCAGCCAGCGCGTTGTAGCCCGACGCCGTCGCGTACTGCCCGCTCGCGCTCGCGCCGCTGCCGAAGGCCGACGACCCGACGCCCGAGGCGTAGGTCGTCGAACCGACCGCAGTCGAATAGTCCGCTTCGGCGATCGCATTCGAGCCCGACGCGGTCGCGTCTTCGCCCTCGGCGTAAGCCTCGCCGTCGCCGGTCGCGCGGAAGTACTGGCTGTAGGCCGTCGCTTCCTGCAACTGGCCCAGGTTCACGGCGTCGGTCGTCTGGGTACCGTCCGCAACGTTGGTGATCTGACGCTCAGCCCCTTCAGCGCCCACCGAGACGCTGTCTTCGCGATCGGCCACCGAGTTCGCGCCCAGCGCGACGCTGTTGTCAGCCGACGCCACAGCGCCGGTGCCGGCGGCGGTCGAGGCGACACCACTGGCCGCGCTGCCATTGCCGAGCGCCGTGGCTTCCTGTGCACTCGCAGACGCCAGCGCGCCGACTGCGGTCGACCACTCGCCCTCGGCCGCCGCCTGGAAGCCAAGTGCGGCCGACATGCCTCCGCTGGCAATGCTTTCGGCACCGATCGCGCTCGCGAGTTCGCCCGACGCATCGCTGCCATAGCCCACCGCCGTGGCTTCGAGCCCGGATGCGCTGCTGTCCGCGCCGACGGCGACGCTGCCATCACCACCGGCCGTCGCATCCGAGCCGGCGGCGAAGGCGACATCGCCGTCGGCAGCCGCCGCACCTTCTCCGGTCCCCGCGACGTACTGCGCGGTCACATCCGCGACGGCGGCAACGGCATCGAGCTGCGCGCGGTTGACGGCATCGGTGGCCTCTACGCCCGCGGCCACGTTGACGATCTGGCGCTCCTCGCCTTCGGCACCTACGGACACCGTATTGGCGCGGTTCGCGCGCGAATTGGCACCCAGCGCGACACTGTCGGCGGCGATCGCGCGTGCATTCGCACCGAGTGCGAGCGCCTGGAGGGCCGTGGCGCGCGCCGACGCGCCGAAGGCACCCGAGGCGAACCCGGTGGCGACCGTCTGCGTGCCCACGGCGGTGGACGTCACACCGCCGGCCTGCGCTGCACCACCAATGGCGACCGCCCCCACCGCAGCACTCGCGCCCCCGGCACGATGCATTCGTAGGTCACGCCGCCAACCGTGCACTCAGCGAGCTCGCCGATGGCGACCTGTGCCCAGGCAGCAGGCATGGCGGCCAGCAGCGCCAGCGCCAGCAGTGCGGGGCGTGCACTCCGACCGACGGTGACGGTCGCGCCGACGCCGTCGCCGGTCGCCAGTTCGGAGGCGACGACGATCTGGCCGAGCGACTTGTTCCACACCTTGCGATAGATCCGGTTCATATGGGCTTCCCCTCGGAGTGCTTGTTTGGGCTGATGGAATACGGGCGAAAAAAAAGCCGCAGGTCGACGATCGACCGAGCGGCTTTGCGATGGAATTCAGTGGGGCTGGGAACCCGCGCCGGGCGCGGACACGCGCTTGGCAGCGCGAATTTCATGAATGGCGAGTGTACGCAACTTGAATCGTCCCCAAACGACCGACCGGATGCCGACTCTCTCCAGACTGACGCGCCGCGTCAAGAGGCACTGCCGCAGGAGGTCAATACGGTAACGAAGGGTGCTTTTTGCTGACGATTTGTGCTCGCCTCTATGCCGGCACGGCATGCGGCTTCAACCCAATGAATTGATTGGGTTTTCTCACAGCCGATTGTGGACTTGGAGGCAGCCCCCGCTGCTAGGCGACAGCGGGATGACGGACACGGAGACGGGACCCGGCCGTCCGGCCAGGTCCCGATCGGGACAGGTTTGCGCGAAAGTGACGAATCGCGTCAGTTCAGGCCAAGGACCTGCGCGCGTTGTGGAACATTCGCATCCATGGGCTGGCGTCCGACCAGTCGGCAGGCGCCCAGCTGAAGTTGACGGCGCGCTGGGTGCGCTCGGGGTGCGGCATCAGAATCGTCGCGCGCCCGTCGTCCGAGCACAGCCCGGCGATCGCATCCTGCGAGCCGTTGGGATTGGCGGGATAGCGCACCGCCGGCGTGCCATCGCCCTCGATATAGCGCAGTGCCACGCGCGCCGAAGAGCGCGCCTGTGCATCGTCGAACTGCACGCGCCCTTCACCGTGCGAGATCGCGACGGGGATCCGTGATCCGGTCATGTCGGCGAGGAACAGTGACGGCGATTCGACGACCTCGAGCAGGCCGACCCGGCCTTCGAAGCGCTCGCTGCGGTTGCGCAGCAATCGCGGCCAGTGCGCTGCGCCCGGAATGATCGCCTTGAGCTGAGAGAGCATCTGGCAGCCGTTGCACACGCCCAGCGAGAAGGTGTCGCCGCGCTCGAAGAACGCTGCGAACGCGTCGCGCAGCTGCGTCCGCTCGAGCACCGAGGTGGCCCAGCCACGCCCCGCGCCGAGCACGTCGCCGTAGCTGAAGCCGCCACAGGCTGCCAGGCCCTGCATGGTCGCCAGGTCCACGCGCCCTTCGATGAGGTCGCTCATATGGACGTCGATCGCAGCAAATCCAGCACGATCAAAAGCCGCGGCCATCTCGATCTGGCCGTTGACGCCCTGCTCGCGCAGGATCGCCACACGCGGACGCGCACCGGTAACGATCGAGGGCGCCGAAGCCGGATCGAAGGTCAGCACGGGACGCAGGCCGGGGGCGGCGAAGTCGCGCGCGGACGCCCGCTCCTCGTCGGCGCACTCGGGGTTGTCGCGCAGCGCCTGCATCGCATGCGTCACCGACCACCACGCGTCGAACAGCGCCTCCCACTTCCACTCGGCCAACGCGTCCTCGCCATCGACGACACGGATCGTCGGCGAGGACGTCGGCCGGGCGATGCGCTGCGCGCATTCGATGAGACCGTGCCGTTCGACCAGATCGGCGAATTCGGCCCGGTTCTCCGACGCGATCTGCACCACCGCGCCCAGCTCCTCGGAGAACAGCGTGCGCACGGCATCGCGCTGACGCGCCTCGCCCCAGCCTTCCAGATCGATGTCCAGACCCTGCCGCGAGCAGAACGCCATCTCGCACAAGGCGGCGAATGCGCCACCATCGGAACGGTCGTGGTAGGCCAGCAGCAGGCCAGCCTCGCGAGCCTCGCAGATCAGCTCGAAGAACGCCTTCAATCGGGCCGGATCGTCGACGTCCGGGCACGGGCCGCCGAACGCATCGAAACACTGCGCCAGCACCGAGCCGCCGAGCCGCTGCTTGCCAGCGCCCAGGCCAATCAGCCACAGCTCGCTGCCCGGCGCGCGCGCCAGCAGCGGGGTCAGCTGCGTGCGCACGTCCGGCACCGGCGCGAATGCGCTGACGATCAACGAGACCGGCGAGACGACCTTGTGGGTCACGTCGTCGGCGCTTTGCGACGGGGCGCTCGACGACGCGGAAGCGCCGGCGGTCTCCTGCCACTGCGCCTGCATCGACAGCGAGTCCTTGCCGACCGGAATCGACAGGTCGAGCGCCGGACACAACTCCATCGCGACCGCGCGCACGGCATCGAACAAACGCGCGTCCTCACCAGGGTGACCAGCGGCGGCCATCCAGTTGGCCGACAGCTTGACCCGGTGGAGCGTCTCCACCGGCGCCGCGCACAGGTTGGTGATCGCCTCGCCAACGGCCATGCGCGCCGCGGCGGCGGCGTCGATCAGCGCCAGTGGCGTGCGCTCGCCGATCGCCATCGCCTCGCCGGTGAAGCCATCGAAGTCCGATAGGGTGATCGCGCAGTCGGCCACCGGCAGTTGCCATGGCCCCACCATCTGGTCGCGTGCGGTCAGCCCGCCGACCGAGCGGTCGCCGATCGTGACCAGGAACTGCTTAGCCGCGACCGTCGGATGCGCGAGCACGCGCAGGCCGGCCTCGTGCAGGTCGATGCTGCGAGTATCGACGGCCGGCCAGCGATGCGGTGCCAGCCGCGCGCTGTCGCGGTGCATCTTCGGCGCCTTGCCGAACAACACATCCATCGGCAGGTCGATCGGGTGGGGCTGCGCGGCACTGCTGTGCGGCGCGCCCGCCGCGGCGAGCACGCCGTAACCGACAGTCAGATGTTCTTCGGCAGTCGCCACGCCGACGACCGCGAATGGGCAACGCTCACGCGCGCAGATCGCGGTGAACTCATCGACCCGGTCCTGCGGAATGCCCAGGACGTAACGCTCCTGCGACTCGTTGCACCACAGCTGCATCGGCGACAGCGACGGGTCGTCGCTCGGCACGCGGTCCAGATCGATGATGCCGCCCACGCCCGAGTCATGCAGCAGTTCGGGAATCGCGTTCGACAAGCCGCCGGCGCCAACGTCGTGGAACCACAGGATCGGATTGCGCTCGCCCAGCGCAACGCAGCGGTCGATCACTTCTTGGCAGCGCCGTTCCATCTCGGGGTTGTCGCGCTGCACCGAGGCGAAATCCAGGTCCTCGGCGCTTTCGCCCGAGGCCACGGAACTGGCGGCGCCGCCGCCCAGCCCGATCAGCATCGCCGGCCCGCCCAGCACCACGACCGCATCGCCGGGCGACAGGCACTTCTTCTCGACCATCGAGCGGTCGATCGCACCCAGGCCGCCAGCCAGCATGATCGGCTTGTCGTAGCCGCGCCGCAGGCCGTCGTCGCCCTCGGCGAGTTCGAAACTGCGGAAATAGCCAAGCAGGTTCGGACGGCCGAATTCGTTGTTGAACGCCGCGCCGCCGAGCGGCCCATCGAGCATGATCTCCAGCGCCGGCGCCATGCGCGGGTTGAGCGCACGCACGCCCTCCCACGGCTGCGGCAACGTCGGAATGCGCAGGTGCGAGACCGTGAAGCCGGTCAGGCCCGCCTTGGGCTTGCCGCCGCGTCCGGTCGCACCCTCGTCGCGGATCTCACCGCCCGCACCGGTGGCCGCACCGGCGAACGGCGAGATCGCCGTCGGGTGGTTATGGGTTTCGACCTTGATGCAGAACGCGCTGTCGAGCAGCGGCTCGCTGCGGTACTCGAACGACACCGGATCGGGCCGGAAGCGACGGGCCGGATAGCCTTCCACCACCGCGGCGTTGTCGCTGTAGGCCGACAGCGTGTGCTCGGGCGTCTGCGCATGCGTATGGCGGATCATGCGGAACAGCGACTGCGGTTGCGCCTCGCCGTCGATGGTCCAGGTCGCATTGAAGATCTTGTGCCGGCAATGCTCGGAATTGGCCTGCGCGAACATCATCAGCTCGACGTCCGAGGGCGCACGCCCGAGTACCCCAAAGCGCTCGCGCAGGTAGGCGATCTCGTCGTCGGCCAGCGCCAGGCCCAGGCGCGCGTTCGCCGCCTCGAGATCGTCAAGCGGGATGCGCTCGAGCACGCCACGCTGCGGCACGGCGAACAGCGCCTGCGCCGCTTCGACGTCGTCGAGCAACGACTCGGTCATCGGGTCGTGCAGCAGCTTGTCCACCGCGGCGCGCTCTGCTGCCGAATCGGACCAGCCGAGCAGATCGATGCGCAGGCCGCGCTCGACGCGGTGGATCGGCAGCCCGGCACCGCGCAGCAGTTCGCCGGCCTTGCTCGCCCAAGGCGACATCGTGCCCAGCCGCGGCGACACAATGCGCGACACCGTATCCGGCGCAGGCGCAGGTCCCGGACCGGCATCGACTTCGAGCAGGCGACGCAGCGTGGCGTCGTCCGGCGTGCGGCCCGGTTCGGCCTCGACGAAGTAGACGTGCCAGGCATCGGCGACGCGCAGCGCCGGCGAGACCGCTTGCAGACGCGCTTCAAGCCGCTCACGTCGGAACGGCGACAGGGCCTGCTGGCCCTCGAGGACGATCATGTCCGGGCAAACCGTGATTCAGGGCCGCCCATTGTAGCCAATGGCCGGGCCTGCCGCCCGGCCACGCACTGACTGTCGGCTCAGCGGCCGCCGGCGGCGCCGGCCAGGCGTTGCAGCGCGGCGAGCAACTGGTCGGGGGCATGTAGCCCGGCATCTGAGTGCCGTCCTCGGCCACGATCATCGGGGTGCCGGTCAGGCCCACGCGCTGGCCCAGCGCGTAATGCGCCGCCACCGGATTGGCGCAGGGCTGGGAGGTCACCCGGCGCCCGGCTTTGGCATCGGTCAGCGCCTTGCGGCGATCGGCCGCGCACCACACCGACTCCATCAGCCGGAAATCCTCGCTGCCAGGCCCCATGCGCGGATAGGCCAGGTATTCGATCGCAATGCCGCGCTTGTTGTACTCGGCGATGTCGTCGTGCAGACGACGGCAGTACCCGCATTCGACGTCGGTGAAGACCGACACGGTGTACTTGGGGTTGGCCGGTGCGAAGATGATCCGCTGCTCCTCGGGCACCTCCGACAGCAGGCGCTTGCGCAGCTGCGACAGTCCGGACTGGCTCAGGTCGCGCTTCTCTTGCGCATCGAACAGGCTGCCCTGCATGACGTAGCGGCCATCATTGCTGACGTAGAGCACCTGGCCGGCAACGATCACCTCCTGGAACCCCGGCAGCGGCGCGTCGTGGATGCTCTCGATCGAGACCTGCGGGTTGATCGACAGGATCGCGTTGCGCGCGATCGCGGCCGGCGTGCCCGGGGCGGCGGCGGGACATTGGCGGCAGCGCTCGCGGCCGAGGTCGGTGCGGCCGGGTTGGCCGCCGCATCAGGGGTACTCGTGCCCTGGGCACAGGCGGACAGGCTGAAGGCGCTCAACAGGGCGAACAGGTATCGCTTCATCGCATCGGGCTACCGCGGACGGAGAAACTCCAGGACCGGCGATTCTGGCACGAAGCCGTGACCGGGAATCGAACCGGGGCCTTGCGGTCGCATTGGTGTTCACGGGCAGAATGGCGAACGGGGCCTTCGGGTGCCGGGCACCGCCAGCGGGCAGACGCCGTGTCGACCACGATGCCCGAGCTTCCCCCACCCGGCGCCTGCGGCGCCGACCTCCCCCGCAAGCGGAGGAGGTAGCCCCAAGCGAAGGAGGTAACGCGCGACCCTGCTTTTCGCCCCTTCTCCCGCCTGCGGGGGCGTTGCTCTCTTCACGGTTGGAAGGTGGGATAGGGTGCATTTCGCGCAAAGCTCGTGCCCGCAGACGGGAAGCGACGCACGAGGTTGCCCCCACCTGGCACCAGCGGCGTTGACCTCCCACGCAAACGGGGAAGTACCCTGCGCGATTCTGCTTTTCGCCCCTTCCCTCGCCTGCGGGGGAAGGTTGGGATGGGGGTGCATTTCGCGCAAAGCCTGTGCGCGCAGACGGGAGGCGACGCTCGAGGTTGCCCCCACCTGGCACCTGCGGCGTTGACCTCCCGCGCAAACGGGGAAGTACCCTGCGCGATTCTGCTTTTCGCCCCTTCCCTCGCCTGCGGGGGAAGGTTGGGATGGGGGTGCATTTCGCGCAAGCCTGTGCGCGCAGACGGGAGGCGATCCGGCCTGCCCGTTGGGCGGGCTCTTCCGCGCGCCGGCCCCGCCCAGCACGCGGCGCGTTCGCGCATGCGCGGTCGGCGTCGGGTCGCAATCGGCTATTCGCTCCAGCGCTCGCCCGTCCTCGCGAAGCACGCGAGGCGTTCGCCAAGCCCGCGCGGCAGTGCCGCCTCGGAGTCGATACCTCCCACCGCCGTCCATGGCGGAGCCTAGTCGCTTGACGAACGCCCAGCCCGGCTGGCCGGCCCCGCGCAGCACGCGGGGCGTTCGCCCAGGGCGCGAGGCGGTGCCTCGCAGCGCCCTCGTCTCACCCTTGGCCGGGCGTTCGCGCATGCGGGGTCGGCGTCGGGTCGCAATCGGCTATTCGCTCCAGCGCTCGCCCGGCCTCGCGAAGCACGCGAGGCGTTCGCGCATGCGCGAGCCAGTGGCTCGCAAGCGCATGCGCTCACCCCCTAGGGTGATGGGTGGCGTGGAGGCGTTTGAGGTGTTCGCGGGCGACGAGGGTGTAGATCTGGGTCGTCGACAGGGAACTGTGGCCGAGCAGCATCTGCAGCGCGCGCAGGTCGGCGCCGTGGTTGAGCAGATGGGTGGCGAAACTGTGGCGCAGGCCGTGTGGGCTGATCCGGGCCGGGTCGATGCCTGCGATCGCGGCATAGCGCTTGACCAGGCCCCAGAACTGCTGCCGGGACAGCGGCAGGCGTCGGGCGGTCAGGAACAGCGGCGTGCCACCCTGGGTGTCGGCCGGCAGCGGCTTGCCGCCGGCCAGCACCGGGCGGGCCTCGGCCAGATACCGCTGCAACCAGTGCTGCGCCTCTTCGCCCAGCGGCACCAGGCGGGTGCGTTCGCCCTTGCCGGTGACCCGCAGTGCGCCCTGGCGCAGATTGACGCCATTGGCCGGCAGGCCGGTCAGCTCGCTGACCCGCAGGCCGCAGGCGTACATCAGCTCGAGCATCGTGCGATCGCGCAAGCCATCGGCGGCGGTCACATCCGGCGCGGCGAGCAAGGCCTCGATCTGCGATTCGCCCAAGGCCTTGGGCAGCGGCCGAGGCAGCTTCGGCGGTTCGAGCAGGGCGGTCGGATCGTCGGCGCGGCCATGCCGGCGCTGCCGGTCGGCGTAGAACGCGCGCAGCGCCGACAGCAGCCGCGCATTGCTGCGCGGCGACCAGCCATGGCGGGTGCGCCATGCCAGGTAGTCGAACAGCGCGGCACGGTCCGCGTTGGCGATGCCGCCGTCGCGGCCGTCGCGCCAGCGCGCGAGCCCTTCCAGGTCGCGACGGTAGGCCGAACCGGTCTGCGCGGCGATGCCGGTCTCGGCCCAGAACGCGTCGAGAAACCCTTCGATCGCAGCGCGGTCATCGTCGCGCAACGGTGGCAGGCCGACCACGAGGGCGCGGCGTTCGGCGGGTGTGGCGGTGGTCGGCATATCGTGCACAGCTTAGAGCCTGACGGCCGACCCCACACCGTCGGTCTGACATCCGCCGCCGAACGCAGGCGTCATCGTCGCGCCTGCGCAGCGCAACACCGGGCGCTGCCGCTATCCTGTCGCGATGTCTGCATCGCTTTCCCGTCCCGCCGCCCCTGCTCGCCCCTGGATCGGCTGGCGACTGCTGGCGCTGGTCTACGATCTTTGGCCGGCGCTCGCGTTGTGGCTGTTGCTATCGGCCCTGTTCACCGCGGGCTATACCTTCGCCGGGCATCACGACCCGCATGAGAACATCGCGCCGCTGAGCACGCTGCAGTGGCTGCTGTGGCTGTGCTGCTGGCTGGCGACCGGCGCTTATGCGGTCGTGAGTTGGCGCCACGGCGGCCAGACATTGGGCATGCGGCCCTGGCGCATCCGGGTGCGCGGGCACGATGGCGGCCAGCCGACGGCACGCGCGTTGTGGCTGCGTTTCGCGATCGGGACGGTGTCGCTGCTGGCTGGCGGCCTGGGGTTCTGGTGGGCCTGGTTCGATCGCGACCGCCTGACCTGGCACGACCGGGCGAGCGGCACCCGGATCGTGCGCGATCCCAAGCGGTCTGCGCGCTGAGAGGCCCTGCGCTGCCCGGGGCGCCAGGGGCGCAGCCGACCGCATGCCCACGTCGAAATGACAGTTCAAACCCGCCGCCGGCCATCGTTGTTCGCGGCCCGGCAAGCGCCGCCCGACGCCGCCGCCCGTCAGGCGCTGCGTCGACGGAACAGCAGCCAGGACACCAGCAGCATCACGCTAGGTGGCAGCAGGTAGGCCAGGCGGAAATCGATCCGGTAGACCGCGGCGAACTTCACCACCTGCATCTGCATGAGCCAGAAGCCGAGCGCGAACACCACGCCGATAAAGAGGCGCTTACCGGCATTGCCGCTGCGCAGCGAGCCGAACGCGAACGGAATCGCAGCCAGGCACAGCGCGAGCACATTGAGCGGGTAGAACCAGCGCCCCCAGTAATGCTCCTCGAACTCGCCGGCGTCGAGTTGGTTGCGCTTGCGATACTCGATGCCCGCGCGCAGTTCGCTGGCCGGCATGTAGCGCGGCCGCCAGATGCTGCTGGCGCTGGCCGCCAGCGTGGACGCGTCGAGCTGCGAGGCCCAGTGCTCTTCGAGCGCCTCGGTCCGGGTCACTGCGCGCGGCTCGAACCAGGTGCGCTGCACGTCGCGCAGCAGCCAGCCGTCGGCGCCGTGCTCGGCGGTCTTGGCGTGGGCGACAGACTCCAGGCGGCCGTCGCTCGCGAACTCGAACAGGCGCACGTCCTGCAACTGGATCCGGCTGCCGCCCGCCTCGGCGACTTCGCTGCCGTTCTGCGCATTGAGGAAGGTGTCGCCCTCGCGCGCCCACAGGCCCGAATACCGGCCAACCACCATGTTGTTCGAGCGCTGGGCCGATTTCATGCTGTCGGCGCTGCGCTGGGCCATCGGCCCCAGGGTCTCGCCGTTGACCACCATTAGGGCCGTCAGCACCAGCAGCGGCAGAGCGACCGAGATGGCCAGACGTGTGCGCGACAGGCCCAGCGCACGCATCGCGATCAGTTCCGAAGTCGCGGCCAGTTGCCCCAGGCCCATCAGCGACCCGATCACCGCCGCGGTCGGGAACATCACATAGGCGCGGCGCGGCAGCGTCTGCAGGATGTAGGCCACCGCCGACATATAGGTGTAGTTGCCCTGCCCGACCGCGCCGATCTCGTTGACGCCGGCCATCAACGCGTCCAGCCCGACCAGCACCACCCAGGTCGCGAACACCGCGATGGTGACCATGCGGGCGACGTAAAGATCATGGATCCGCACCCACGGCCTCATCGCGCACGCCTCCACTTCGGCGCGACCACACGGCCATCGCGGAAATACAGCCAGGCGCCGAAGCCCAGCAACGGCAGCACCAGCCACCACAAACCCAGGGCGACCGGAATCCGGCCCTCGCCGACCCAGTCGGCACCCAGCATCATCAGGTTCATGCCCATGACGTAGGCCAAAAAGCCCATCATCATCCGACCGTAGCGGGCCTGGCGCGGCGGACTTCGGGCCAGCGGCACCGCGAGCAGCGCGAAGGCCAATGCCAACAGCGGCGGCGCCAGCCGGAAATGCAGCTGCGCGCGGGCCTCGCGGCGGTCGTCGCCAAGCAGCGCCAGCGTCGGCTGCAGCGCCGGATCGTCGGCATCGGCGCCCAGATCGGCGGCCGGCAACCGGATCTCGTTGCTGGCATAGCGCATCAGCCGGTAATCGAGCCCGGCATCGAGCGGGCCTTCGACGCGGAAGCCCTCATCGAGCCGCAGAAAGCGCCCCGCCGCCTCGACACTCAATTCGCCGCTCAGCGCGGTGGTCACGTCCATGCGCCCGTCGTCCTGGCGATAGACGAAGACCCGACCCAGGCGGCTGCCGTCGTCGGACATCGCATTGACGTACACCACGCCGTTGCCGCCGGGGAACTCGACGAACCGGCCGGCCTCCAGCCCCGAGACCAGCAGGCTGCGTTGGCCGGCTTCGATCATCTGCTGCGAGTAGCCACGAGCCCACGGGCCGAGCCACAGCGAGCAGGCGCCGATGAACAGCGTCATCGGCACCACGACCAGTGCCAGCGGCCGCAACAGCCGCACCGGGCCGACGCCGACCGAGGTCAGCACCGGCATTTCCGAATCGCGGTACAGGCGTCCGAACGCCAGCATCAGGCCCAGCATCAGGCCCAGCGGCAGGATCAACGGCAGATAGTTGACGACCTGCAAGCCCAGTTGGGCCAGCATCAGGCCGGCCGGCACCCGGCCGCGCGCGATGTCGCCGAGCACATCGGCGAACACCCCACCGAGGCTGACGATCATCAGCACCACCAGCGCCGCGAAGGTCGCCTGGGCAAATTCGCGGAACAGGTAGCGGTCGAGCTTCGGCATCGGGCGCGGGGGCTTTGCTTTAGACTTGGGGGTTCGTCCAGCCGCGCCTTCACGACGCATCTGCGATGGCGAGCCTGTCACAGGCCACGCCCGCTGGACCGTGAAGTGTACCGATCACCCCATGGAATCTGGTTGATGACCCTCGAATTCTCCCTGAACCGCGACGCGCCCCCCACTTTGTCGAGCGACTGCCTGGTCGTTGGCGTCTTCGCCGACGGTCCGCTGTCGGGCGCGGCGGCCGCCATCGACACCGCCAGCGGCGGTCGCCTGTCGGCGCTCGCCCAGCGCGGCGACCTGCCCGGCAAGCCCGGGCGCACCACGCTGCTGCACGACCTGCCCGGCGTGACCGCACCACGCGTGCTGGCCGTCGGCCTGGGCGAGCGCGCCAAGTTCGGTGCGCCCCAGTACCTGCGCGCCGTCGGCGATGCGATCCGCGCCCTCAAGGACGGCACCATCGCCAACGCGGCGCTGGCACTGGCCGACCTCGAGGTCGCCGGCCACGACACCGCGTGGACGATCCGCCAGGCGGTGATCGCCGCCGATCACGCTGCCTATCGCTATGTCGCCACGCTGGGCGCGCGCAACAAGAAGCGCGAGCCGGCGAAGCTGGCTTCGATCGCCATCGTCGGCGACGACGACCAGGCACTGGCGCAGGGCAAGGCGATCGCGGCAGGTGTGAAGTTCGCGCGCGAACTGGGCAACCTGCCGCCGAACGTCTGCAATCCGGCCTATCTGGCCGAACAGGCGCGCACGTTCGCCGACCGTTTCGACAAGGCCTCATGCGAAGTGCTCGACGAAGCGCAGATGGAAGCGCTGGGCATGGGCTCGCTGCTGGCCGTCGCCCGCGGCTCGGCCAACCGCCCCCGCCTGGTCGTGCTGAGCTGGAAGAACGGTGGCGACGCCAAGCCCTACGTCCTGGTCGGCAAGGGCATCACCTTCGACACCGGCGGCGTCAACCTCAAGACGCAGGGCGGCATCGAGGAGATGAAGTTCGACATGTGCGGCGCGGCGACGGTCATGGGCACGTTCGTGTCCGCGGTCGGCCTGGACCTGCCGATCAATCTGCACGTCGTGGTGCCGGCGGTCGAGAACGCGATCGACGGCAACAGCTATCGCCCGTCCGACGTCATCACCAGCATGTCGGGCAAGACGATCGAGGTCGGTAACACCGACGCCGAGGGCCGGCTGATCCTGTGCGACGCGCTGACCTACGCCGAGCGTTTCGAGCCGGCCGCCCTGGTCGACGTCGCCACGCTGACCGGCGCCTGCATGGTCGCACTCGGCACACAGGCCACCGGCCTGATGAGCAAGCACGACGACCTGGCCGCCGAACTGCTGGCCGCCGGCGAGCACGTCTTCGACCGCGCCTGGCGCCTGCCGCTGTGGGACGAGTACCAGTCGATGCTCGATTCCAACTTCGCCGACGTCTACAACATCGGCGGCCGCTGGGGCGGCGCGATCACGGCCGGCTGCTTCCTCTCGCGCTTCACCGAAGGACAGCGCTGGGCCCATCTGGACATCGCCGGCAGCGCCAGCGGCAGCGGCAAGATGGCCTACGCCACCGGCCGTCCCGTCGGCCTGCTGTCGCAGTGGCTGCTCGACCGCACCGCCGCCTGAAAACCGGGGTCAGAGTGCAATTTCGCAAGGCGAAATTTCACTCTGACCCCGCGTCGAATTGCACTCTGATCCCGGTTTAGCCCGCTCGACTGATCCCTGCTGAGACGACCTCTTTCTCTGCCTTTTCCATGCGCGCCGACTTCTATCTGATCGCCAAGCCCCGTTTCCGCGATGAGCCGCTCCGGCTGGTCTGCGAACTGGTGCGCAAGGCCTATGCCGCGCAGCAGTGGACGCTGGTGCTGGCGCGCGACATGGCGCAAGCCGAGATGCTCGACGACATGCTCTGGGACATGGGCGAGGACGACTACATCCCGCACCAGATCGCTGGTACCGACGACGAAGACGACGAGGCGCCGGTGCTGATCGCAGCCCCCGACACCGACACCCCGATGCGCGCGTTGGTGATCAACCTGCGCGATGCCGCGGTCGACGGCGGCTTCGAACGCGTACTCGAAGTCGTCCCCGCCGACGACTCGGCCCGTGAACCTCTGCGCGAGCGCTGGCGCCACTACAAGGCCGCCGGACTCGAGGTCTCCAAGCACGACATGTGAGGGCAAGGCCGAACACCGGGATCGGGGCTTTGGCGTCGAGCGATGCCGCCCACCCCGCCCTGTATACGCGCCCCCATCACGAATCACCCATCACGAATCACGGCGCTCCCACCATGCCTCTCGCCCCCAGCTACGACCCCGGTTCCTTCGAAGCCCGCCTGTACGCCGAGTGGGAGGCCGGCGGCGTGTTCGCGCCGCAGGGTGACGGCCCGGCTTACACGATCCTGCTGCCGCCGCCCAACGTCACCGGCACGCTGCACATGGGGCATGCGTTCCAGCACACGCTGCAGGACGCCCTGGTGCGCTATCACCGGATGCGCGGCTACCGCACGCTCTGGCAGATGGGCACCGACCACGCCGGTATCGCGACCGAAATGGTGGTCTCGCGCAACCTCAAGCTGGCCGGCAGCAGCGAGACCCGCGATTCGCTGGGGCGCGAGCGTTTCATCGAGAAGGTGTGGGAATGGAAGGCCGAGTCGGGTGGCACGATCGAGCGCCAGATGCGCCGATTGGGCGCCTCGGGCGACTGGTCGCGCACGACGTTCACGATGGACCCGCAACCGTCGCAGGCCGTGGTCGAGGCCTTTGTGCGCCTGCACGAGCAAGGCTTGATCTACCGTGGCCAGCGTCTGGTCAACTGGGATCCCGTGCTCAAGACCGCGATCTCCGACCTGGAGGTCGTCAGCGAAGAGGAAGACGGCTTCCTGTGGGAAATCCGCTACCCGCTGGCCGACGGCGCGACCTACGAGCACATCGAGATCGACGCCGACGGCCACGAGACATTGCGAGAGACGCGCGACCACCTGGTCGTGGCCACCACGCGGCCGGAAACGATGCTCGGCGACACCGCCGTGATGGTGCACCCGGAGGACTCGCGCTACGCAGCCCTGATCGGCAAGGCCGTGGCACTGCCGTTGACCGGCCGGACGATCCCGGTGATCGGCGACGCCTACGTCGACCGTGCATTCGGCACTGGCGTGGTCAAGGTGACCCCGGCGCACGACTTCAACGACTACCAGGTCGGCCAGCGCCACGGCCTGCCGACGATCAATCTGTTTACCCCCGACGCCGCGCTCAACGACGCGGCGCCCGAGCGCTTCCGCGGCATGGACCGCTTCGAGGCGCGCAAGGCCGTGCTCGCCGAACTCGAGGCCGAGGGGCTGATGCTGCAGGCGCGCCCGCACAAGCTGCAGGTGCCGCGTGGCGACCGCACCGGCCAGGTCATCGAGCCTTATCTGACCGACCAATGGTTCGTCGCGATGGACGGCCTGGCCCAGCGCGGCCTGGCGCTCGTGGAAAGCGGCGCCGTCAAGTTCGTCCCGCCGAACTGGACCAGCACCTATCGCCACTGGATGGAGAACATCCAGGACTGGTGCATCAGCCGCCAGCTGTGGTGGGGACACCGCATCCCGGCGTGGTACGACGCCGCCGGCAATATCTATGTCGCCCGCACCGAAGCCGAGGCGCGCGAGAAGGCGGGCCTGGGGCCGGACGTGGCGCTGACCCAGGACAGCGACGTGCTCGAGACGTGGTTCTCGTCCGGGCTGTGGCCGATCGGCACGATGGGCTGGCCGGACACGGCGGCGATGGACGCGCGCGGCTTCGCGCAATTCGTCCCTTCGAGCGTGCTGGTCACCGGCTTCGACATCATCTTCTTCTGGGTGGCACGGATGATCATGCTGACCGATCATCTGGTCGGCCAGGTGCCGTTCCGCGACGTCTACATGACCGGTCTGGTCCGCGACAAGGACGGCCAGAAGATGTCCAAGTCCAAGGGCAACGTGCTCGACCCGCTCGACATCATCGATGGCATCACGATCGAGGATCTGGTCGCCAAGCGCACCACGGGGCTGATGAAGCCCAAGGATGCGCCGAAGATCGAGAAGGCCACGCGCAAGGAGTTCCCCGAAGGCATCGCCGCGCATGGCGCCGATCCGCTGCGCTTCACGATGGCCGCGCTCGCGGGCCCCGGTCGCGACATCAAGTTCGACCTCGGCCGCGCGGAGGGCTACAAGAACTTCTGCAACAAGCTGTGGAATGCCACACGCTTCGTGCTGATGAACACCGAGGGCTTCGACGCTGCCACGGCCGATACCGCCTGGCCGGTGACCGACACCGAGAAGTGGATCCTGTCGCGACTCGACCAGGCCGCCAACGAAGCCCGTACGCATTTCGAGAGCTACCGCTTCGACCTGCTTGCGCAGACGCTCTACGAGTTCGCCTGGAACCAATTCTGCGACTGGTTCGTCGAGCTCGCCAAGCCCGCGCTGCTGGGCACCGACCAAGCGGCCGCCGACAGCACCCGCCGCACCCTGCTGCACGTGCTCGAATCGCTGCTGCGACTGCTGCATCCGCTGATTCCGTTCGTCACCGAGGAACTGTGGCGCCAGGTCGCGCCGCGGCTGGGCATCGCGGACACGACGATCTCGCTGCGTCCCTATCCCCAGGCCGACGCGCAGGCCGTGGCCGCGTACTCGAAGGCCGACGCCGATGTCGAATGGCTCAAGCAGATGGTCAGCGCCCTGCGCCGCATCCGCAGCGAACTGGGCGTTTCACCGTCGCGCCAGATCGTGCTGCTGACTCGGGAAGACCACCCGCTGTCGACCGAGCGGCTGCGTCGCTTCGACTCGCAGCTGCGCTCCCTCGTCCGCCTGGAGCGCATCGACCGCCTCGAAGGCGACCCGCCGCCGGCAGCCACGGCCCTGGTCGGCGAGTTCGCGCTGTACGTCCCGCTCGAAGGTCTGGTCGACCTCGATGCCGAACGCACGCGCCTGGACAAGGAACTCAAGCGCGTCGAAGGCGAACTGGCCAAGTGCCACGGCAAGCTGTCGAACGAGACCTTCGTCAAGAACGCCCCGATGACCGTGGTCGAACAGGAACGCCAGCGCCTGGCCGACTGGACCGCACAGCGCGACGCCCTCGCCGCACAACGCGCCCGGCTGTGACCGCGCAGCGCTAGCCCCCGCAGAACCGGGGTCAGAGTCGATTATTCGCCCGCATCCATCAGGCCGCGGCGAATCCAGTGGACGCTGCCCCCGGTTGCTTGAAAATTCGACTCTGACCCCGGTTTTGTGTGTGTGCACGGCGCTCGACCTAGAATCGAGCGTCCCCGCTTCGAGAGGCCGCGATGTCCGCCGCTTCCGATCTTCCCCGCGTCGTCATCGTCGGCGGCGGCTTCGCCGGGCTCTGGGCCACGCGTGCCCTGGCGCGCGCGCCAGTGCGCATCACGCTGATCGACCGCGGCAACCATCACCTGTTCCAGCCGCTGCTCTATCAGGTCGCCACGGCCGGCCTGTCGGCGCCTGACATCGCCGCGCCGCTGCGTCACATCCTGCGACGCCAGCGCAACGTCGAGGTCCGCATGGCCGAGGTCGAGGGCATCGACCCCGAGGCCCGCACGCTCACCCTCGATGGCGGCATGACCTTGGGCTACGACCGCTTGGTCCTCGCCGCCGGCGCCACCCACGCTTATTTCGGCAATGACCGCTGGGCGCCACACGCGCCGGGGCTGAAAACGCTCGACGACGCGCTGCACCTGCGTCGCCGCATGCTGTTGGCGTTCGAGCGCGCCGAGGCCGAAGCCGATCCCGACGCCCGCGCCGCGTGGCTGAGCTTCGCGATCGTCGGGGGCGGTCCGACTGGCGTCGAACTGGCCGGGACGCTGGCCGAGATCGCGCGCCACACCCTGCGCAGCGAGTTCCGGCATATCGACCCTGCGCTGGCCAAGGTCCGGCTGATCGAGGCCGGTCCACGCGTGCTCGCCTCGTTCCCCGAGGACCTGTCGGCCAAGGCCCGCCGCCAGTTGGAAAAGCTCGGGGTGGAGGTGCTCACCGGCGAACCGGTCGCCGAGATCGATGCCGAGGGCTACCGGATCGGCGAGCGTCGCATCGCCGCCCGGACCGTGATCTGGGCTGCCGGCGTCGCGGCCTCGCCGCTGGGCGCGCTGTTGGACGTGCCGCGCGATCGCGCCGGCCGTGTGCAGGTGACCCCCGACCTCACTGTGCCCGGCCATCCCGAGATCTACGCCATCGGCGACATGGTCGCGGTCCAGAGCGAGGGACGCACGGTGCCGGGCGTGGCGCCCGCCGCCAAGCAGATGGGCGAGCACGCAGCCACCAATCTGCTCGCCGACTTGCGCAACCAGCCCAGGACCCCGTTCGTCTATCGCGACTACGGCAACCTCGCCACGATCGGCCGCATGGCCGGCGTCGCCCACCTCGGGCGCATCAAGCTCTCGGGCGCGCCCGCCTGGTGGTTCTGGCTGGTCGCCCACGTGTTCTTCCTGATCGGCTTCCGCAACCGCGTCGTAGTGCTGCTGAACTGGACGCTCGCCTACTGGACCCACCGGCGGGCCGCCCGGATCATCTTCGGGCCGGCACCGGAAGTGGGACCCGAAGCGGGGGTGCAGGACCATTCGCTGCAGGCTTCGGATAGCATGGCCGCTCATCCGTCGACGCCCGACACGGCGCCGGACTGACCACTTCGATCCGGCCGCCCCCATGCTCGACATCTCCAGCCAGCACTTTTTGATCGCGCTCGCGGTCACCACCGCCGCTGGCCTGGCGACCGGCCTGGGCAGCCTGCTGGTGATCTTCGCCAAGCAGCCCAATGCGCGGCTGCTCGCATTCGGGCTCGCATTCGCGGCCGGCGCGATGGTCTATGTGTCGCTGACCGAGATCCTCGACAAGTCGATCCTCGCCTTCACGGACGCCTACGGTCCGCAGCTCGGCTTCACCTGGGGAACGTTCGCGTTCCTCGGCGGCCTGCTGTTCATCGTCGCCATCGACAAGCTGGTGCCCAACCCGCACGAGCGGCTGGAGGTCGACGACCCGTACTTCCGCGAGCACAACGCCAGCTACGTCAAACGCGTCGGCCTGCTGACGGCGATCGCGATCACCGCGCACAACTTTCCCGAAGGCCTGGCGACGTTCTTCGCCACGATCGAGAACCCCGGCGTCGGTCTGCCGTTGGCATTCGCCATCGCGATCCACAACATCCCCGAGGGCATTGCGATCGCAGTCCCGGTGTACTTTGCCACCAACAACAAGACCTACGCCTTCCTGGCCTGTCTGCTGTCGGGCCTGGCCGAGCCGCTGGGCGCCCTGATCGGCTACGCGCTGCTGCGCCCGTTCCTGTCCGAACCGGTGTTCGGTGCCGTCTTCGGGCTCATTGCCGGCGTCATGGTCTTCCTCGCACTCGACGAATTGCTGCCCGCCGCCAAGCGCTACGCCAAGGGCCACGAAACCGTCTACGGGTTGGTCACCGGCATGGCCGCACTGGCGTTGAGCCTGGTGCTGTTCAAGTGGTGATCGAGGCGCGGCTGCCCGATCGCCGGTAAGACGCCGCATCGGCAGGTGCAAGCCCACCAGGTCATCGCGCCTCGCGCCAGCTGCCCGGCGGCAGCCCACATGCAGACGGCCCGCTTGCGCGGGCCGTCAGTCTGTATCCTGCGGTGGCTACTGCGGCACTCAGGCCGCGAACAACGCCTTCATCTTCTTCAGTGCGTTGGCCTCGACCTGGCGGATCCGCTCGGCGGACACGCCGTACTCGTCGGCCAGTTCCTGCAGCGTCACCTTGTGCTCGTCGTCGAGCCAGCGGCGACGGATGATGTCGCGCGAGCGGGCGTCGAGCTTGGCCATGCCTTCGCGCAGCAGTTCGAGCTGGTCGGCCTCGCTGTCGCTGCGCTCGTAGGCCTGCGCCGGGTCCTCGTCCTGCGCGACGAGGTAGGCGACCGGCGCCGGTGGCGCATTGTCGTCGTCCTCGCCCGCGGGCGCATCGAAACCGATGTCGCGGCCCGACAGGCGAGATTCCATCTCCAGCACTTCGCGCTCGGAGACGTTGAGGTCGGCGGCAACGGTGCGCACTTCCTCGGCGTTGAGCCAGCCCAGACGGGTCTTGCTCTTGCGCAGGTTGAAGAACAGCTTGCGCTGCGCCTTGGTCGTGGCGACCTTCACGATGCGCCAGTTCTTGAGGATGAACTCGTGCATCTCGGCGCGGATCCAGTGCACGGCAAAGCTCACCAGTCGCACACCGACGTCCGGATCGAAGCGCTTGACCGCCTTCATCAGGCCGATGTTGCCTTCCTGGATCAGGTCGCCCAGCGGCAATCCGTAGCCGTTGTAACCGCGGGCCACATGGACGACGAAGCGCAGGTGCGAATGGACCAACTCGCGCGCGGCATCGAGATCGTCATGATCGCGATACCGCTGCGCCAGCGCCTGCTCCTCTTCGACCGTCAGCACCGGAATCTGGTGCACGGCGCCGATATAGGCATCGAGCGAACCGAGCGGGCTGGGGATCGGCAGGCTGTTGGCAACCAGGGCGTGGGTCATGGTCTGCGTGCTCATGAAAGGATGGTAGCAGTCTCCAGATATGACTGCTAAGGCTGCCGGAAGTTCCCGAGTGTTCTGGCCATGGAACGTCCAACGCTTTCTGGACAGGGACCGTTCACCCAAGCGGGTAGCCGCGCCACCGCTGTGGGCCGTCTCCAGAGGGTCAAGCCTGCGCCTGTCCGGGCGAATCCAGGATGAAGATCAGGCCCAGCCGGCGATACCTGCGATCGTCGCCCGAGCCGATGCCAGCGCCGGCGAGACCGATGCGATGCGCGGCCGGCGATCGAGCATGCAGGCCAGCGCCGCCTCCAGCAGACAGGCATGGCCCTGACGCAGCGCCTGACACTGGGTGGCCGGCAACAGGCCCGCCGCCGCCGCGGCCTCGAACAACGCCGGGCTGGCGCGGGGCACGAGCAGCTCGGGATGCGTCGCCGCGCCCTGCAGCACCAGCGACTGGGCCAGGAACTCCAGATCCACCAGCCCGCCCTCGCCCTGCTTGAGGTCGAACCGGTCGGCAGTCGAACGATCGAGTTCGCCACGCATGCGCCGGCGCATCGCGGCGATCTCCTCCCGCAGCGCCACAGGCTCGCGAGGCCGGGCCAGCGTGTCGTTGCGGACCGACTCGAACGCCTCGCGCATCGACGCATCGCCCGCAACCACCCGCGCACGCACCAGCGCCTGGTGTTCCCAGGTCCACGCGCGCTCGCGCTGGTACTCCGCGTAGCTGGCCAGCGACGAGACCAGCAGCCCTTTGCCGCCGTCCGGGCGCAGGCGCACGTCGACGTCGTAAAGCCGGCCACCGCCGGTCACCGTCCCCAGCAGCGCGACGATCTTCTGCGCCAGACGTGCCGCCCAGCGCTGGGCATCGAGCGGCCGGGCGCCATCGGATTGGGCGTCGGCGGGCGCGTCGTAGAGGAAGACCAGGTCGAGATCCGAACCGAACCCCAGTTCCTCGCCGCCCAGGCTGCCGTAACCGACCACTACGAAACGGGCGTCGGGCAACCGGCCATGGGCACGCTCGAGTTCGCGCATCGCCAGCGCGAGCACCACCGCGACCACCGCGTCAGCCAGCCAGGCCAACTGCCGGGTCGCGGTGGGAGGATCGAGCCTGCGATCGAGCGTGGCCAGCGCGATCCGGAAGCTCAGTTGCTGGCGGATCTCGTTGAGCGCGAGCAACGCCGATTCCAGATCGCGCTGTTGCAGCACGCGATTGCACTGGGTCGCCAGACCATCGCGCTCGGGCAGTGGACCCTCGACCCGGGCGTCGAGCAGTTCGTCGAGCAGCAGCGGATGCGCAGCGAGGCGCTCGGCGAGGAAGGCGCTGCGAGTCACCGCCTCCACCAGCCGCGCCAGCGCAGCCGGTTGCTCGTCGAGCAGGGCCAGATAGCTGGCACGTCGCAAGATGTTGTGCAGCAGCGCCAGCAGGCGGCGCACGGCCTGCAGCGGCCGATCCGCCGGCGCGGAGGCTTGCAGCAGCACCGGCATCAGCCGGTCGAGCCGCGCGCGCGCGTTGTCAGACAGATCGCGCACGCTCGGCGATCGGGCGAAGTCGCGCAGTGCCTCGGCGACCTCGCGCGCATCGGCAAAGCCGGCCTCAGCCAGCGTCTGCGCATCGCCGCCATCGGGCAGCGCGCGCCACCACGTCGCCAGATCGCTGTCGGTGTCGACGCGACGCTGCTGGCTGCGTACCGCCAGCAGCGCATCGAACTCGTGCGCGACGTGGCCGCGCTCGCGCCGCAGATCCGCCTCGAGCCCCGCCCAGTCGGCATAGCCCAGGCCGGACGCGATCCGCAGCCGGTCGAGCGGATCGGCCGGCAGTAGATGGGTTTGCGCATCGCGCAGCATCTGCAAGCGATTCTCGACGCGGCGCAGGAACAGGTACGCCGCCTGCAGTCGCGTCAGCGCCTCGTCGGACAATTGCCCGGCCGCATGCAGCGCCCGTAGCGCCGGCAGCAACCGTCGTTCGCGCAATGCCGGCTCGCGCCCACCCCGGATCAATTGCAGCGCCTGGGCCAGGAACTCGACTTCGCGGATGCCGCCGTCGCCGCGCTTGATGTCGTCGGCCAGTTCCCGACGCGCGACCTCGGCCGCGATCATGTCCTTCATCTGCCGCAGACCGTCGAGCGCACCGAAATCGAGATAGCGGCGGTAGACGAATGGCCGCAGCAGGTCAAGGAAACGCGCGCCCGCGGCGAGGTCGCCGGCCACGGGCCGCGCCTTCTGCCAGGCGTAACGTTCCCAGTCGCGCCCCTCGCGCTGGAAGTACTGCTCCATCGCCGCGAAGCTCAGCGCGATCCGGCCCGCATTGCCGAACGGCCGCAGGCGCAGGTCGACGCGATGGCAGAAGCCGTCGCCGGTGATCTCGTCGAGCAGCCGCGCCAGTTGTTGCCCCAGCCGGGTGAAGTAGTCCTCGGCCGCCAGCGACCGCGCGCCATCGCTCTCGCCGGCCGCTTCGAAGCCGTAGACCAGATCGATATCGGAGCTGAAGTTCAACTCGCCGCCGCCGAGCTTGCCGAGCCCGAACACCACCAGGCGCACCGGGCGGCCCTCGGCGTCGCGCACGACGCCGTGGCGGCTGGCGAAATCCTGTTCGAGGGCGCCCAGCGCGACCTGCAGGCAGGTCTCGGCCAACTGCGTGCTGCCGGCCAGCGTCGCTTCGACATCATCCAGCCCATGCACATCGCGCCAGATCAGTCGCGTCGAGCAGGCCAGGCGGTAGCGCCGCAGCAGCATCGGCCAGTCATTGCGATTGCCCGCCTCCAGCGACGGCGGTGTGGGCGACGTGTCGCCGTCGTCGGCCAGCAGTTGCGCAAGCAGGTCGGGCTGACGCTGCAGCACATCGATCGCAAGGTCGCTGGCGACCGCGACGGGGCGCAGCCGCGTCATCACCGCGGGGTCGGCGCCTACCTCATCCGGCAGGCGGGCCAACAGGCGGGCGACATGCGCATCGAGCGCTGCACGGGGATCGTCGGTCATCCCACCATCATGACAGCGGCCGCCGGTGCGAAACAGGAGACCGGAATGGGCGCTCCCCTTCTGACGCACATCGGCCTGCCAGCGGGACGTCGCTCTCCCCCGCAAAAACCGGGGTCAGAGTGCAATTTCGCCTTGAGAAAATGCACTCTGACCCCGGTTTCGGGTCTGCGGGGAGACGCAGAATCGACCGACGCCGGCGAACGACCAAAAAAAAAAGCCCGCTTCCGGCGAACCGGTTACGGGCTTGCTCCCTCCCCCACGTCGGGTGCGGGGCGATATTGGAAGACTGGTCGACGGGATGCACGCTGCAGTGCAAAACGATACTGGCCGGTTCACCAACCCGCGCGCATTCAGGCTCAGGCCGCGGAATGGGCGCCCCGCGAGCCACTGTCGCGCGCGATGCCCAGCGTCGTCTGGACGAGATCGGCAAGCGCCGACGCGGCGTCGGGTCGTCCGAGCACGACGGCCGCGCGCGCCGCAGTCGGCAGCACCGTCGGCGAACCGAACGCATCTTCAAGCAACGCGGCGAGCCGCTCGGCGCTCAGTTCGGCCTCGGGCATGCACCAGCCCACACCCGCAGCCGCCAGAGCCTCGGCGTTGCGGCGCTGCTCATCGCGCGAGCCGCCCTGCGGAATTGGGACCATCACCGCGGGGCGGCCAACGGTCAACAGATCGGCGGCAGTCGTTGCGCCGGCGCGGGTGATGACCAGATGCGCATCGCGCAGCCGCACGCCCATGTCGTCGAAGAACGGGCGCACGGTCGCCTCGATACCGGCCGCGCGCAGCGCCGCCTCGACCGCGTCGACCCCCTCGCCCTTCATCTGCAGCGAGACGTGCAACCGGCGCCGGATCGTCTCGGGCAGCCGCAGCAGTGCGGGCGGCACGACTTCGCCGAACACCCGCGCGCTTTGGCTGCCGCCCACGACCAGCAGCCGCAACGGCGCATCGCCATCGAGCGCAGGGTAGCCGCCACGTGCGGCCAGGATCGCGGCGCGCACAGGATTGCCGGTGTCGACGACGCGCGCCCGATCGAAGCCGTCGAGCCCTGCGGTCGCCGGGAACGAGGTCGCTACGCCGGCGGCCAGCCGCAGCAGTTTCTGGTTGGCCAGGCTCAGCCGCGCGCCCTGCTCGTGCAGCAGCAGCGGGCAGCCCAGGCTTCGGGCCGCGAGTGCGGGCGCGAAGCTGGGATAGCCGCCGAAGCCCACCAGCAGGCCGACGCCACGCCGGCGCATGTCGCGGCGCGCCTGCCAGGCCGCCCGCAGGATCGTGACCCCGGCGGCGAGCTTGCCGGTGACGCCGCCTTCGAGGCTGCGCGCCGGCAGCACGACGTGGTCGAGCCCGGCCAGTGCCTGGGTGTAGGCCGCACCGCGACGCTCGGTGTAGATCACCACCGGATGCCCGCGCCGCTGCAGTTCCCGCGCCAGCGCCTCGGCCGGAAACAGATGGCCGCCGGTGCCGCCTGCAGCGCAGGCGATGGCGGGAAGCGAAGTGCGGACGACGGGCGACGACATGGCGAATCCGGGAACGGACGGGGGCACGACTATAGCGAGCGCACGCGGCGCCGCGTGGTCCTGCACGATCCCGCCGCCCACGCGATAATCGGGGCTTCAACTCCACTGTGCCCGTCATGACCGAAGACCGTATCCGCAACGCCACCCTGCGCAGCCGCATCGTCACGCCCGAGCAGGCAGCCGCGCTGATCGAACCGGGCCAGACCGTCGCGATGAGCGGCTTCACCGGCTCGGGCTACCCCAAGGCGGTGCCAGTGGCGCTGGCCGCACGCATCGAGCAGGTCCATGCCGCGGGGCAGCCGTTCCAGATCCGACTGCTGACCGGGGCCTCGACCGCGCCTGAACTCGACGGCGCACTGGCCAAGGTCGATGGCATCGCGTTGCGCCTGCCGTTCCAGAGTGATCCCGAGGCGCGCCGCCGCATCAACGACGGCAGCCTGGCCTATATCGACGCGCACCTGAGCCACGTCGCCCAGCACGCGTGGTTCGGCTTCTACGGCGACATCGACGTGGCGGTGATCGAGGCGGTGGCAATCCGCGAGGACGGCACCATCGTGCCGTCGACGTCGGTCGGTAACAGCAAGACCTGGTTGGACCTGGCCAAGCGCGTGATCGTCGAGGTCAACGAGGTGCAGCCGCTCGCGCTCGAGGGCATGCACGACATCTACTACGGCACCGCGCTGCCGCCGCAGCGCCGCCCGATCCCGCTCGAACACGCCGACGACCGCATCGGCGAGACCGCACTGCGCTGCGACCCGGACAAGATCGTCGCGGTCGTGCGCACCGCCGCCCCCGACCGCAACAGCCCGTTCAACCCGCCCGACGAGGCCAGCCAGCGCATCGCCGCATCCCTGGTCGAGTTCCTGCAGCACGAGGTCGCCAAGGGCCGCCTGCCCAAGGGGCTACTGCCGCTGCAGTCGGGTGTGGGCAACATCCCCAATGCGGTGCTCGCCAACCTCGCCGACAGCGGATTCCGTGATCTGACCGCGTTCACCGAGGTCATCCAGGACGGCATGCTCGACCTGCTCGAATCGGGTGTGCTGCGCAGCGCCTCGTGCACGGGCTTTGCGCTGAGCCCGGAGGCCAGCCTGCGTTTCGAAGCCAACCTCGGTTTCTTCCGCGAGCGCATCGTGCTGCGTACCCAGGAAATCTCCAACCACCCCGAACTCGTCCGCCGCCTGGGCTGCATCGGCATGAACGGCATGGTCGAGGTCGACATCTACGGCAACGTCAACTCGACCCATATCATGGGCAGCCGCATGCAGAACGGCATCGGCGGCTCAGGCGACTTCGCCCGCAACGGGTTTCTGTCGATCTTCATGAGCCCGAGCACGGCCAAGAACGGCACCATCTCGGCGATCGTGCCGATGGTCAGCCACGTCGACCACACCGAGCACGATGTGTCGATCGTGGTCACCGAGTACGGCCTGGCCGATCTGCGCGGGCTCTCGCCCAAGCAGCGCGCGCGGGTGCTGATCGACCGCTGCGCGCATCCGGACTATCGCGACGCGCTCGAGGACTACTTCGCGCGCGCGCTGCGCGAGAGCTACGGCAAGCACACGCCGCATCTGTTGCCCGAGGCGCTGTCCTGGCACCAGCGCTGGCTCGACACCGGCGACATGCGCGCGACGCGCTGAAGCAGCGAACGCCGGCCTGCCGCAGGTCGCGCAACAGACAGGGCCGTTTGCCAGGTCAGGCCTCGGGCTGCGCCTGCAGCCAAGCCAGTTTGCGCGCGCGGGGCAGGCGCTTGAGTTGCCATTCGGCGCGCGAGGCGCTGGCGCGGTCGGGGTAGACGCGGCTGGCGAGGATGCGCACCGGTGGATTGCCGCGCGTGTACTTCGCGCCGCGACCGGCCGCATGCGCTTTGAACCGCGCGTCGAGATCGTTGGTGATGCCGGCGTACCAACTGCCGTCGCGGCATTCGAGCAGGTACAGGTGCCAGAGCGTGGGCGCGGTCATCGCACCGATTATCCATGCGCAGGCAAATGCGGATGCGGCGCGCCGTCAGCAGTGGAGCCGGTCGAACGCGAACAGCCGGGCCAGCGGATGCCGGCGACGCTCGATCCCGGCGCGCAACAGCCCGGCACCGAGCATCGAATACGTGATGCCGTTGCCACCGTAGGCCATCGCGTAGTGCACGCGCGGCCCGGTCGCCGGATGCGGACCGAAGAACGGCAGGCCGTCCTCGGTTTCGGCGAAGGTACCGGCCCAGGCGAAGGTCGGTTGCAGGTCGAGCTCGGGCCAGAGCGCATGCACCCGCTTCATCAGCCGGCGCGCCTTCTTGTCGACGCGCGCATCGCGGCGGGCGGGCACGTCGACCGCGTCATCCTCGCCGCCGATCAGCAGGCGACGGTCGCTAGTGGTGCGCAGGTACAGGTACGGCCGCGCGGTCTCCCAGACCAGCAGCCGCGCCAGCCGCTCGGGCAGGTCGTCGTCCAGGGGATCGGTGACGAACGCGTAACTGCTGCGGTTGCGCGCCACCCGTTTGGGCAGCCAGTGCTGGCTGGCGTAGCCGGCCGCGACGACGACATGACGCGCACGGACCCGGACACCGGCGTCGGTCGTCGCGAGCACGTCGCGGCTGCGCGCCTGCAGGTCCACCACCTGGGTGCGGTCGTAGACGCCGGCACCACGCCGGACCAGCCGCGCCAGCAACCGTGAGGCGAACCGGTAGGGATCGACCTGCGCAGCCTGCGCGCTGAGCAACGCGGCCGGTGCCTGGAAACCGTAGCGTGCCTGCACCGTGGGCCCGTCGAGATACTCGATATCGAACCCGTGCCGGCGACGCGCGACGTATTCGTCCCGCAGCGCCGAGACGTCGCGCTGCCGGCTGGCGTAGTAGAGGCTGCCGGTGCGCTCGAAGTCGACATCGCGCACGTCGCGGGCGATGCCGGCGAGCAGGTCGATCGCCTCGCCGCAGGCGCGATAGGCCAGCGCCGCATCGTCCTCGCCGTAACGCTGCGCCAGGTCCACCAGGTGCGTGTCGATCTCGTACTGCAGCAGGGCAGTACTCGCCGCGCTGCTGCCCCAGGCGACATCGCGCTGCTCGAGCACAACGACTTCATGGCCGTGCGCCACCAGTTCGTCGGCGATCAGCGCACCGGTGATCCCGCCGCCGAGCACCAGCACGTCGCAGTTGAGGTCCTGGCAGAGCTTGGGAAAGGCATGCATCAGGCCGTTGCGGACGGCCCAGAACGGATAGCCGCTCTTGAGATCCATGGCTGCATCATCGAGGAAGATGGCGCAGCCTATTCAGCGCCGTGTGAGTGCCGTGCGGAGACCGCACCGCCCCACCGCCGAGGCGTTGAGGCGTTGAGGCGGTAGACCGCCTAGACTGCGCCCCCGCTCGCCGCCGTGCCGTCCGATGTTCGATGCCGCCCATGCCTCCCCGCCCCGCCAGGATCCGGACGTGATCGTCCTGGGGGCGGGCGCGGCCGGACTGATGGCCGCGATCGCGGCCGGCCAGCGCGGTCGCCGCGTATTGGTGCTCGACCACGCCAACAAGGTCGGCAAGAAGATCCTGATGTCGGGCGGCGGCCACTGCAACTTCACCAACACCGGCACCACCCCGGCGCAGTACCTGTCGTCGAACCCGCACTTCTGCAAGTCCGCGCTGGCGCGCTACACGCCGCAGGATTTCATCGATCTGGTCGACCGCCATGGCATCGCCTGGCACGAGAAGGAACTCGGGCAGTTGTTCTGCGATGGTGCGTCGAAGCAGATCGTGCGCATGCTGCTCGACGAGGCGCAGGCCGTCGGTGTGCAGGTCCGCACCCATTGCGCGGTGCAGCTGCCGCGCGCGGTCGAGGGCGGCTTTCGGCTGGAGACCGCGATCGGCACGCTGCAGTGCGCGTCCTTGATCGTGGCGACCGGCGGGTTGTCGATCCCGAGCCTGGGCGCGAGCGGGTTCGGCTACGAGATCGCACGCGCGTTCGGGCATGCCCTGCTGCCCACGCGGGCCGGTCTGGTGCCGCTGACCCTCAGCGGCAAGCATCAGGAGCGGCTGGCCGAGCTGTCGGGCGTCGCGCTCGATGTCGAGGCCGGCTGCAACGGCGCCACGTTCCGCAACCGCATGCTGATCACCCATCGCGGCCTCAGCGGACCGGCGATCCTGCAGATCTCGTCCTATTGGCAGCCCGGCGACGACCTGCGCCTGGACCTGCTGCCGGGCCGCGATGCGTTGGCGTGGCTGCAGGCGCAGCAGGCCGAGCGCCCGGCGTCCGAACTGCGGACCGTGCTGGCCGAGGTCATGCCACGCCGCTTCGCGCAGCGGCTGTGCGAGGTGTGGCTGGCGAGCCGGCCGATGCGGCAGTACACCCCGGCGCAACTGCACGACACCGCGGCGCTGTTGCAGGCATGGCCGCTAGTCGCCAGCGGCACCGAGGGCTACCGCACCGCAGAGGTCACGCTCGGCGGCGTCGACACCCAGGCGGTGTCGTCGCGCACGCTCGAATCGCGGCACGCGCCGGGGCTGTACTTCGTCGGCGAGGTCCTCGACGTGACCGGCTGGCTGGGCGGTTACAACTTCCAGTGGGCCTGGGCATCGGGCATGGCGGCCGGCAGCGCCGCTTGAGCGCATCTGCGCCCGCAGGCGCCCACCGCCGCCCCCCCGTCGACGCTCACGCCGCCTGCGCGTCGGCCCGGCTCCGGCGGGTCCGGACCGCGTCGGCCAGCCGATCGAGCACGTCGACCGTCGTTGCCCAGTCGATGCAGCCATCGGTGATGCTCTGGCCGTAGGTCAGTGCCCGACCCGGGGTGAGCGCCTGCTTGCCGGCGACCAGGTGACTTTCGATCATCGTCCCCACGACACGCCGTTCGCCGGCGGCGATGCGGTCGGCGATGTCAGCGATCACTGTGGGCTGGTTGTCGGGATTCTTGCCGCTGTTGGCATGGCTGGCGTCGACCATCAGCGCCGGGCGCAGGCCATTGCCGGCGAGGACCTGGGCCGCGGCTTCGACGCTGGCCGCATCAAAGTTGGGCCGCGCGCCGCCGCGCAGGATCACATGGCAATCCGGGTTGCCGGCGGTGGCGGCGATCGCGCAGCGGCCGTCCTTGCCCACGGCGAGGAAATGATGCGGGTGCGAGGCCGCGCCGACGGCATCGACCGCGATGCGGACATCGCCGCCGGTGCCGTTCTTGAAGCCGACCGGGCACGACAGCCCCGACGCCATCTCGCGATGCACCTGGCTTTCGGTGGTCCGCGCGCCGATCGCGCCCCAGGCGACGAGGTCGGCCAGGTACTGCGGGCTGATGATGTCGAGGAACTCCACGCCGGCCGGCAGCCCGAGTGCGTTGACGTCGCGCAGCAGGCTGCGCGCGAGCCGCAGCCCGCGGTCGATGCGAAAACTGCCGTCCAGATCGGGGTCGTTGATCAGCCCCTTCCAGCCGATCGTCGTGCGCGGCTTCTCGAAGTACACGCGCATGACCAGTTCCAGCGCATCGCCGTGCGTGTCGCGCAACGCGCGCAGACGGTGTGCGTAGTCCATCGCCGCGACCGGGTCGTGGATCGAGCACGGCCCCACGACGACGATCAGCCGGTCGTCGTGGCCGTGGAGGATGGCGTGGCAGGCCGCGCGGGCATCGGCGACGGTCGACGACATCGCCTCCTCGCAGGGCAGCTCGGCCAACAGCTGCATCGGGGGCGTCAGCGGCTGCAGGTCGCGGATACGCAGATCGTCGGTATCGGGGGCATGCGGAAGGTCCTGGAAGGAAGCGTAAAGAGCGGGCATGAAAAAAGCCGCCAGGGTCGCTGGCGGCTTTCAGGGATGCGTGTGAACCGAGATCGTCAGGGTACGCGCAGGCCTTCCACCGCCAGGGGCGTGGGAAACCAATACCAACGATAGAAGGCGGCGACGCGGTTCATGGGGGCATTGATAGCACGTCGTTCCAGTCGATGCGACGGTTGCATCTGCGACCATCGCCTTACCGGGCGGACCTGGGCAGCAGCGGCGGTCGCCCCTCGTACCAGTCGCGGGCACCGGCGATATGCAGCGTGCGTTCGCCGCCCTGCAGTTCCACGCCCAGGCCCAACACGCCCCAGCGCGCGTACAGATCGCCGGCCGGACGGCCGTCGTCGATCCGCAGCTTGGCCTTCAGATCGACCCGGTCGTTGCTCGCCTCGATGCGGTCGAACACCAACTCCTTGTTACGCATGCGCAAGTCGCCCGTCGCATGCACCTGACCGGCATCGACCAGGTTGCCGATCCAGCGCGGCAGCACCCGCCGCTCGGCGAACAGGCCCAGCAGCACGCTGATGTCGCGCATGTCGACCTGGCCGTGGCCCGCCACCTCGAAGGGCTCCTTCCACTGCAGCGTGCCCTGCTCGAGCGCCAGACGCGCCCACCACGGTGCGGCCGCCTGGTCCGCCTCGCCCTCCAGCCGCACGCCATCCAGGCGCGCGGCCACCGAGTCGATCGTGTAATAGCGCCCGACCTTTTGCGCCCGCGTCAGGCGGCTGTCGAGCGCGACATCGCCGGTCAGCCGCGAAGGCCCGAGCGCGACCCGGACGCCGCTGCCGCGCACCTGCAGGCGCCCGCTGGCCATCTCGCCGGCGTTGTCCAGGCGCAGATCGCCACTCGCCTGTCCGCTGCCGCCCAGCAGGCGTGCGCTGTCACCGGGCAGATAGCGGTTGAAGCTACGCAGATCCGGCACCTGGGCATCGTCGAACCGCAGCCGCGCATCCAGGTGCTCGTGGAATTCGGCCAGCGGACCGCTGGACGCAAGCTCCAGGCGCAGGTCGCGCCCGCGCAGATCGATGCGTTCGGGCGAGGCCTCGGGCGCCAAGGTGAAGCGATCCATCTCGATCGCGATGGTGGTTCGCGGCGCGTCGTCCTCCGCCCCTTGCATGCGCATCGCGGCATGCGCGGCGCCTTCGAGCCGGTTGTCGAGCACACGGGCGCGCACGCGTGCGTCGCGCACGTCGATGCGGCTCCCGGGCTGCAAGCGGCCCTGCTGCAGGGCGAGCGCGGCATCGACGTCAGCCCGGCCGTCGAAGGACAACCAGTCGACATCGTCGAGCAGCACGTCGACCCAGCGCAGCGGCACGGCCGGCCACTGCGTTTCGAGGGTACCGCCGAGCGCGCGGAGAGGACGCAGCCAGTCGCCCGGTCCGATCCGGCGGTCGTCGACGCGCAGGTCCGCGCGCAGCCACGGGGTGCCGGACGCCGGCGCTGGCACCCGAGCGGCCAGCGCGATCGCGTCGGGCGCGGTGCGTAGCGCTACACCCAGCGGGTGGCGCAAGGGCGTGCCGTCAGCGCCGCGCGAGAACACCGGCGCCGACCAGTCGAGCCGGCTGCCGGGCATCAACACGCCGCGTTGCAACTGCAGGTCGGCACGCAACTGGCCGGAGGTCTCGGCGGTCCCGATCGGCAGCGCATCGTCGTTGTGCGCCACCAGATCGACACCCGGCGCCGGGCCGTCGACCCACAGCCGCAGATCGACCAGCACCAGCTTGTCCACGCCTTGCGCCTGCTCGCGGATATGGCCCGGCATCGCGATCTCGAGGTCCAGCGTGCCCTTGCGCAGCAGTTCCACGTCCCCGACCTGCAGGGTCGCATCGGGCATGTGCAACGTCGAGCGTCCAACCTCCATCGGACCGCCCTCCAGTTGCTTCTCGAACACGAACTTCGCGTCGCCGTGTCCGGTCACGCGCGCCTCGTAGAAGTCGAAACGCAACAGGCTCGGCGTGGTGATCGCATCGAAGCGCAGCGTCCAGGGCCTGCGTCCCGGACGCTGGGTGGTCGGCATGTCGTGCGGCGTACGGGCGACGTGCACCGACACGTTCTGCGCCCGGATGGTGCCGAACGCGACCTCGTGCCACAGCAGCGGCAACAGCTTGATCCGACCGTCCGCGCGCGGCGTGGCGGCGGTCCACAGGTTGGTACGGGCATGCCCGCCCATCACCACATCGCGCGCGTGGATGTGCCCGGGGTACAGACTCATCGCCCAGGACCATTGCGCGTGATAGCGCTCGGGCTTGCGATTGACCAGGCGTTCGCCCAGCGCGCTGTTGAGCAGCACGTTGGCGGCGATCAGATACAGCAGATACAGGGCCACGAGCAGAGCCGCGCCCAGGCGCACCCCTCGCCGGTGCGTGCGGAACCAGGAGGCAGGCGTGGTCGTCATGGCGACAGCATCGCCGATGATCGGTGACGGCGCCGAACACGCCTCGACAGCCCCACCCGATCGTTCAGCACGCGGCTGCGCATTGCGCAGGCGCGGCGCCTGCGCTGGTCGCGTCGCATCTCACAGGATGGGTCGATGCCCTGGCAGGCCCCTCGCGCGATCAATCTGGTGCCCATCGACGCGCACCGAGAACAGGCCGCCCCGGCGCCCGCCTGTCACAAAAAACAAGACCCCCGCTTGCGCGGGGGTCTCGGGTATCGCGGTCAAGCTGAGCGCTGGATCAGAAATCCATACCGCCCATGCCGCCCATGCCACCGCCCGGCGGCATCGCCGGCTCGTCCTTCTTCGGCAGCTCGGCGACCATCGCTTCGGTCGTGATCATCAGACCGGCGATCGACGCGGCGTTCTGCAGCGCGGTGCGGGTGACCTTGGTCGGATCCAGGATGCCGAACTCGACCATGTCGCCGTACTCGCCATTGGCAGCGTTGTAACCGTAGTTACCGGTGCCGCCCTTGACGTTGTTGACGATGACCGACGGCTCTTCGCCGGCGTTGGTCACGATCTCGCGCAGCGGGGCTTCCATCGCACGCAGCGCGATCGCGATGCCGTGGTTCTGGTCTTCGTTGGCACCCTTGAGATCGGAGATCGCAGCCAGCGCGCGGATCAGCGCGACGCCGCCGCCCGGGACCACGCCTTCCTCGACCGCTGCGCGCGTGGCGTGCAGGGCGTCTTCGACGCGGGCCTTCTTCTCCTTCATTTCGATCTCGGTCGAGGCGCCGACCTTGATCACCGCCACGCCGCCGGCCAGCTTGGCCACGCGCTCCTGCAGCTTCTCGCGGTCGTAGTCCGAGGAGGTCTCCTCGATCTGCGCCTTGATCTGCTTGATGCGCGACTCGATCGAACCGGTGTCGCCGGCACCGTCGATGATCGTGGTGTTCTCCTTGGAGACCTGCACCTTCTTGGCGCGGCCCAGGTCGTTGATCGTCGCCTTCTCGAGCGACAGACCCACTTCCTCGGAGATCACGGTGCCGCCGGTCAGCACGGCCATGTCTTCGAGCATCGCCTTGCGACGATCGCCAAAGCCCGGGGCCTTGACGGCCACGACCTTGACGATGCCGCGGATGGTGTTGACGACGAGCGTGGCCAGGGCCTCGCCCTCGACTTCCTCGGCGACGATCAGCAGCGGCTTGCCGGCCTTGGCCACGCCCTCGAGGACGGGCAGCAGGTCACGGACGTTGGAGATCTTCTTGTCGTGCAGCAGGATGAACGGATCGTCGAGATCGGCGGTCTGCGACTGCTGATTGTTGACGAAGTACGGCGACAGGTAGCCGCGATCGAACTGCATGCCCTCGACGACGTCGAGCTCGTTCTCCAGGCCCGAGCCTTCCTCGACCGTGATCACGCCTTCCTTGCCGACCTTCTTCATCGCGTCGGCGATGATCGTGCCGATCGACTCGTCGGAGTTGGCCGAGATCGTGCCGACCTGGGCGATCGCCTTGTCGTCGGCCGTCGGCTTGGACAGCTTCTTGAGCTCGGCGACGGCGGCCTGCACGGCCTTGTCGATACCGCGCTTGAGGTCCATCGGGTTCATGCCGGCAGCAACGGCCTTGGAGCCCTCGCGGATGAACGCCTGCGCGAGCACGGTCGCGGTCGTGGTGCCGTCACCGGCGTTGTCGGAGGTCTTGGAGGCGACCTCCTTGACCATCTGCGCGCCCATGTTCTCGAACTTGTCGGCCAGTTCGATTTCCTTGGCGACGGACACGCCGTCCTTGGTGATCGTCGGCGCGCCGAAGCTCTTCTCGAGCACGACGTTGCGGCCCTTCGGGCCGAGGGTCGCCTTGACGGCGTTGGCGAGCACGTTGACGCCGCGCACCATCTTGGAGCGCGCGTCTTCGCCGAAGCGGATTTCCTTAGCAGCCATTGAAAACTCCGGAATTGGGATAGGGGATTAGGAATTGGGAAAAGCGCAGGACGCAGATGATTCGCAAGGAACGGGATGGGCGCTGACCGCCTCGATTCCCCACCGCGAATCGTTGAAGTCCTTGCCTTCGATCAGCCGACGATCGCGAGGATGTCGTCTTCCTTCACGATCTTGTATTCGATGCCCTCGGCCTTGTAGGCGCTGCCCGAGTACTGACCGTAGATCACGATGTCGCCGACCTTGACCTTCGGCGCGCGCACGCTGCCGTTGTCCAGGGCCTTGCCCTCGCCGACGGCGACGACTTCACCCTTGGTGGGCTTTTCCTTGGCGTTGTCCGGGATCAGGATGCCGCCGGCAGTCTTCTCTTCGGCCTCGACGGGCTTGACCACGACGCGGTCGTACAGCGGCTTGAGATTGCTCATTCCAACCCTCTCTAAGTGATTGATTGTGAAGAAAACGGGCCCGAATTCTAGCACTCGCCTCTAGGGACTGCTAGAACGCGCGGCGCACGCACCCCGGCAACCCGGGACGCGACGGGAGATGGGTGCACGCGCCAGCTTTACAAGGGGCGGGCGCAAAAAAAATCATGGGGTCGCGCAAAGGCACTGCCCCGGCATCATGCCGGGGCAGGCCCGTCTCTTAGCGATGGCTCAGCGGAAGCGCCAGGCGGCGACGAGCATGGTCTCGCCGTCGTTGGGCTGCTTGATGCTGGCGTTGGAGATGTGCCGGGCCAACAGCGAGAAGCGCTGCCAGCGCCAGCCGATGGTGCTCACGAACTGGGGATTACCCGACAGCGCGTCGGTCTCGCCGATCTGGGCGCCGACGCCGAAGCCGGCGGTGAACCCGTTGTCGCGTTCGTAGCGAGCGCCGCCGTGGACCACGCCGACATCCTCGTCGAGGTCGAAACGGGTCTTGTCGCGGGCACGGACATAGATCGCACCCAGCTCCCAGCGCAGTACGCCGTGGGCAGTGCGCCGCCACTCCGGCATCCAGGCCGCGGTCGCGACCACGGTGGTCTCGTTCTCGCGCGTGGCCGAGACACCGACGCCGACATCGATGGGAGAGGCCGCCTGGGCGGCAAACGGCGCGGCCAGCATCAGACCGGCAGCGAGGACAAAAGATGAGCAAAGGCGCATGGGGACCGCCAGGACAGCGTAGGGGAGGGAAAGTTAAGTATACCGGCGAGTTCACTAATCGTTGATCGCGTGAACTGCCCACCGGCGGGATAGACCATCCCCAACGGGCCGGCGCAGCGTCGCGCCGAAGTTGTGCACGCCGCGTGCACATTGGGCGCTGAGCCGATACCTTGGCTAAATGCCTGTTCTTACTTGCCTGAACACCTGTCCGGACGACGCCACAGCCCAGCGCATCGCACGTGCGCTCGTCGACGCCAGACTGGCCGCCTGCGTCAGCCTCGTCCCGGGTGTGACCTCGATCTATCGCTGGCAGGGCGAGGTCCAGAGCGATGCGGAGGTCCTGCTGGTGATCAAGACCACAGCCGACCGCCTCGAAGCGCTGACCGCACGGCTGCGGGCGCTGCATCCTTATGACACCCCTGAGCTCGTCGCGCTGCCGGTCGCCGGCGGGCTTGCCGAGTACCTGCGGTGGATCGATGACGAGACCGCACCGATCGAGACCGGCGAGGCGGACTGAAATCCCGGGTTGGGCAGCGCAAGGGGCGGCCTGCGATACTGCCTCGATGCGTACGTTCTTCTCCGCCTCGTTCCTGACCCAGGCTGCGCACCTCCGCCGCCAGGCCCGTCGCCCCTGGTATGGCCTGCTCGCGGCCACGTTGTTGGGCGCGGTGTCGCCTGCCGCTGCCGTCGACTTCGACGACGTGCTGCCGGTCGACGAGGCCCTGGCGCTTTCGGCCACCGCGGTCGCGCACGACCGCATCGAGATCCGCTGGAAGATCGCAGACGGTTACTACCTGTATCGCCACCGCACGGCGGCCCAAGTGGCCGACGGCAGCTTCGGGGCCACCACGCTGACCCTGCCCGACGGCCACCGTCACGTCGACGAGTTCTTCGGCGAAGTCGAGACCTACCGCGGCCGCCTGGTCGCGACCCTGGACGGACACCCCAGCGCCGACACGCGCCGCATCGCACTGCAGGTCAAGTACCAGGGCTGCGCCGACGCCGGCATCTGCTACCCCCCGCAGATCCGCACCCTCCAAATCGCCCTGCCCCAACCCAAACCGGGGTCAGAGTCGGTTTTCCCGCGAACTGACGCGACAGCGCCTGCTGCAAAAAGCGACACTGACCCCGGTTTTGCGGCGCTGGGGCGGGCGCTGTCGGGGACGGGCGATGCGTTGCCTGCCGAGCGCGCGTTCGCGTTCGAGGCGATCGCGCAGGACGGCGACACCGTCCTGATGCGCTTCACCCCGGCGCCGGGCTATTACCTCTATCAGGACCGCAACCGCTTCACGGTCGAGGGCGCGGCGGGCATCCGCGCCGGCGAGCCGCGCTGGCCCGCCGGCAAGGCGCATCACGACGATCATTTCGGCGCGGTGACCGTGTATTTCGACCAGGTCGACGTGCCGCTGCCGGTGCTGCGCAGCCGGCCCGATGCCGCCGACGTCGAGGTGGTGGCGACCTTCCAGGGCTGCCAGACCGATGGCATTTGCTACCCGCCGATGACGCGACGCGTGCAGGTGGCGCTGCCTGCCGGCACGACCACGACCGCTGCGACCGCGCCCGAGGCCGCCACAGCACGCCCCGCCGCCGACGCCCCGCAGGCACCTGCCGATGCCAACGCCACCACACTGCGCTCGCCTGACGCCGCCGCGGATGGCGCCGTCGCGACCGCGGCCGGCAGCGATGCGACCGCCGATAACGCCGCGCGCACCCGGCCACCCGCCGGGCCGCGCACCGGTCTAGTGGCGGCGCTCGCCCTGGCATTGCTCGGGGGCTTGGTACTGAATCTGATGCCCTGCGTGCTGCCGATCCTGTCGTTAAAGGTGCTGGGCCTGGCACAGAGCGGCGGCAGCCGTGCGCGGGCCCGGGCGCATGCGCTGTGGTACACGGCCGGCGTGCTGGTCGCGTTCGCCGCGGTCGGCCTGCTGGTGCTGGCGCTGCGCGCCGCGGGCCAAGCGCTGGGCTGGGGCTTCCAGTTGCAGCAGCCGTGGTTCGTGGCCGCGCTGGTGTATCTGATGTTTGCAGTCGGGCTGAGCCTGTCGGGCGTGTTCACGCTCGGCGGCCGGGTCGGCAACCTCGGCCAGGCGCTGGTCGCACGCACTGGGCCCAGTGGCGACTTCTTCACTGGTGTCCTGGCCTGCGTGGTCGCGAGCCCCTGCATCGCGCCGTTCATGGGCGGGGCGCTGGCCTACGCGTTCGCCGCGCCCGCCGCGCTGGCGCTGGCGGTGTTCCTGATGCTTGGTCTGGGCCTGGCACTGCCGTTCCTGCTGATCGGGCTGGTGCCGGCGCTCGCCGACCGCCTGCCCAAGCCTGGCGCGTGGATGGAGACATTCAAGCAGGCACTGGCCTTCCCGATGTACCTGACTGCGTTGTGGCTGCTGTGGGTGTTCGGGCGGCAGTCGGGCGTGAACGCGATGACGCTGCTGCTCGCCGGGCTGGTGTTGTTCGCACTCGCGCTGTGGTGGTTCGAACGCCGCCGCTGGACTGGTGGCGGAATCTCGCGCGCACTGGCGCTGGCGCTGCTGGTGGCGTCGCTGCTGCCGGCCGCCTATGCGGTCCGCGATGCGCAGTCCGACACGCCCCGCGCAGTCGCCGCCGACACCGACGATGAGGTCGCGTACTCGGCGCAGCGCCTGCAGGCGCTGCGCGAGGCCGGCACGCCGGTGTTCGTCAATATGACCGCCGACTGGTGTGTGACCTGCAAGGCCAACGAGCGCCGCGTGCTGTCCCAGCCGCCGTTCCGCGAGGCCCTTGCGCGTGCGGGTGCGACGTACATGGTGGGCGACTGGACCAACGTCGATCCGCAGATCGGCGCATTCCTCGAGGCGCACGGCGCCGTCGGTGTACCACTCTATGTGGTCTATCCGCGCGGCGGCGGCGAAGGCGAGGTGCTGCCGGCGCTGCTGAGCGAGGCGGTCGTGACCGGCGCACTCGAACGCGCGGGCGCCCCGCAGTGAAGCGGCGTGGCGGCACCCTGGCAATCGTCGCGGTCGCCATCGTGGCCGGCGGACTGGGCGTGCTCGCCAGCCTGTTCGTGTCCGGCCCCGGTCCGCTGCTCGGCACCGAAGCCGGCCAGCGTCTGTACAACGATGCGCTGGTCGCCGCCGCGAAGCCGCCGCCCGCCGGCGTGACCATGGCCCGGCGCGGCGAGCCGGTCCCCGGCTTCGAGATCGCATTGCTCGACGGCAGCCGCCTGCAACTGCCCGACGCCTATGCCGGGCGCCCGGTGCTGGTAAACCTCTGGGCCAGTTGGTGCGGCCCCTGTATCGAGGAAATGCCCGAACTCGACCGCTTCGCCCGCGAACAGGGCGCAGATGGCGTGCAAGTGCTCGGTATCGCGCTCGACGATGCCGACGCCGTGCAAGCGTTCCTGACGCGCATCCCGGTGGCCTACCCGATTGCGATCGACGCGCCTGGCCCGGCCGATGCCGGTGTGCGCCTGGGCAACCCGCGCGGCGTGCTGCCCTATAACGTGCTGATCGATGCGCAGGGCCGGGTGCGCAAGCAGCGGATCGGCCCGTTCGCGCACGGAGAGACCGAGGACTGGGCGACGCGCTGAGCGGAAAAATCAAACGGCCGTTTAAAATCGCCGAACGTCTGCGAACTGGACAGCTATGGAGACATCCCGCAGACTTCGCGCACCTCCCGCACCCGGTGCCCGATGGCGTCGATCCTCGTCCTGCATGGCCCCAACCTCAACCTGCTCGGCACACGCGAGCCGGAGGTCTATGGCCATGCGACGCTCGCCGACATCGACGCGATGCTGCGCGAGGGCGCAGCCGCGGCCGGTCACACGCTCGAGAGCCTGCAGTCCAATGCCGAGCATGTGCTCGTCGACCGCGTCCAGACGGCCCGGGGCGACGGCACGGCGATGATCCTGCTCAACCCCGCGGCATTCACCCACACCTCGGTCGCGTTGCGCGACGCCCTGGCGGCTGTCGCGATCCCGTTCATCGAGATCCACCTGTCGAATCCTCACCGTCGCGAGCCGTTCCGGCACACCAGTTATTTCAGCGACCTGGCGATCGGCGTGGTCTGCGGGTTCGGTGCCGACAGCTACCGCTACGCGCTCGATGCTGCGCTGCGCAGGCTGGAGCCGGTCGCATGACGCGCCGCGGTCCCGTCTCCGCCTGGTTGCTGGCAGGCATCGCGGCAGCCTGGCCGCTGGCGGCCTCGGCCGACCCGTTGACCGAGGCCGATTGCGTCGCGCCGCTGTCGACCGACACCGCCGCGCTGTGCATGTCCGCCGAGTACACGCGCCTGGACGCCGAGCTCGAACGGGCCCAGGACGCCGCCATCGCAGCGATGGCCGATCCCGACGGGTGCGGCGGCGCCTGCGACGCTGCGGCCGCCGCGCTCGCGGACGCACACGATGCCTGGCAGCGCTTCCGCGCCCGGGATTGCGACGCCATCTTCGCCCTCGCCATCGCCGGCAGCGGTCGCAACGACGCCCGCCTGACGTGCCTGAGCGACCACACCCGTCTTCGCATCGGACAGTTGCAGCAGCTTCGCGCGCTGTAAGCCTGTCCGCCATTCCGCCGACAACCACGAGGCCCGCCATGGACCTGAGAAAGATCAAGAAGCTCATCGACCTGCTCGAGGAGTCCAACCTGACCGAAATCGAGATCAAGGAAGGCGAGGAATCGGTCCGCCTGTCGCGCACCTCGGTCGCGGCCGCACCGGTGGCCTATGCCCCGGCCCCGGCCCCGGCCCCCGCCCCGCGCGCGCCCGAGCCGGTGATGCCGATGAGCTCCCCGGTCGAGGCCGCCACCGGCGGCACGCCCAAGGCCGGCGACGACCTGCCGCCCGGCCAAGTCACCAAGTCGCCGATGGTCGGCACCTTCTACGCCTCGCCCGCACCGGACAAGCCGCCGTTCGTGTCGGTCGGCCAGCAGGTCAAGGCCGGCGACACGCTGGGCATCATCGAGGCGATGAAGATGTTCAACCCGATCGAGGCCGAGACCTCGGGCACGGTCGTCGCGATCCTGTGCGAAAGCGGCCAGCCGGTCGAGTTCGATCAGCCGTTGTTCGTGATCGGCTGAGGCCGCCCCGATGCTTGAAAAAGTCGTCATCGCTAACCGGGGCGAGATCGCGCTGCGCATCCTGCGCGCGTGCCATACGCTCGGCATCCGCACGGTCGCGGTGCATTCCACCGTCGACCGCAACCTCAAGCACGTGGCCATGGCCGATGAGTCGGTCTGCATCGGCCCGCCGCCGTCCAACCGCAGCTATCTCGACATGCCAGCGATCATCGCCGCGGCCGAGGTCACCGACGCCCAGGCGATCCACCCCGGCTACGGATTCCTCAGTGAGAACGCCGACTTCGCCGAACGCGTCGAGCAATCGGGCTTCGTGTTCATCGGCCCGAAGGCCGAGACCATCCGCCTGATGGGCGACAAGGTCGAGGCGATCCGCGCGATGAAGGAGGCCGGTGTGCCCTGCGTGCCCGGTTCCGGCGGCCCGCTCGGCGACGACCCGGCGACCAACGTCAAGATCGCCCGCGAGATCGGCTATCCGGTCATCGTCAAGGCGGCCGGCGGCGGCGGTGGGCGCGGCATGCGCGTGGTGCACACTGAGGCCGCGCTGGTCAACGCGATCGCCACGACCAAGCAGGAAGCCAAGGCCGCGTTCGGCAACGACATGGTCTACATGGAGAAGTTCCTGGAGAACCCGCGCCACGTGGAGATCCAGGTGCTGGCCGACGGCCAGGGCGGCGCGATCCATCTGGGCGAGCGCGATTGCTCGATGCAGCGCCGGCACCAGAAAGTCGTCGAGGAAGCGCCGGCGCCGGGCATCACGCCCGAGGCGCGCGCGCAGATCGGCAAGGTCTGCGTGGACGCCTGCATCCGCATCGGCTATCGCGGCGCGGGCACGTTCGAGTTCCTGTACGAGAACGGCCGCTTCTACTTCATCGAAATGAACACCCGCATCCAGGTCGAGCATCCGGTGACCGAGATGGTGACCGGCATCGATCTGGTGCGCGAGCAGCTGATGATTGCCTCGGGCCACAAGCTGTCGATCCGCCAGGAGGACGTGGTGCTGACCGGCCACGCGATCGAATGCCGCATCAACGCCGAAGACCCCGAGAGCTTCCTGCCCTCGCCCGGCACGATTCTGCATTTCCACGCGCCCGGCGGCCCGGGCGTGCGGGTCGATACGCATGTCTACGAAGGCTATGCGGTCCCGCCGAACTACGACTCGATGATCGGCAAGCTGATCGTGCACGGCGCCGACCGCGAGCAGGCGATCTGCCGGATGCGGGTGGCGCTGTCGGAGATGGTGGTCGACGGCATCAAGACCAACATCCCGCTGCAGCAGCGGATCATGCGCGACCAGGGCTTCCACGCGGGTGGTCAGAACATCCATTACCTGGAAAAGCGCCTGGCCGAGCGCAAGAACAAGACGCTGGCCATCGGCTGAAGTCGACGCCGGCGCGCGCAGATCGCGCGCCGGCGGTCGTCAGGGCTCGCGGTCGGGAAACGCCCGTCGCAGGGACGCATCGAGCTGGATCGGCCGCGCCCAGCGGTCATAGCTCGCCACCAGGCCACGCTTGACCCGCACCACCGGCTCGCCGCCCTGCGCTGCGCCGAGGCGCTCGAGCACGCCGACCCAGCCGCCGCTGCGATCGCGTCGCCAGTGTGCGGCGATCTCGCGGCAAGGCCGACCCAACGCCCGGCCCACGGCACAGGCGAAATAGACATCGCCGGCGCGCATGCCCGCCTCGTCGAGCAGTTGTTCGACCAGCGCCCGCGGTGCGACCTGATAACGCGCGACCTCGTCGACGAACGCGTCCCGGTAGCGCGCCGCATACAGATCGACATCCTCAAGCCAGGTGTCGAGCCAGGCATCGCCGGTCCCGGGATCGGGCACGGCGTCTTCGCTGGCGTCTGCAGCGTTTGTGGGCAGGGCGCCGTCCTGGGCCGATGCCGAAGACACGACGGCGGCCAGCAGCAGACACGACAGGCATACGGCAGCGGATAGCGGACGCATCGGGCAGTTACTCGGGGCAGAACCTGGTCGGATCACATCGCGGCTTCGACGCCGCCGCGACGCACAGAGGCCGACGATAGCCCAACACCGCAAGCGAGGACACCTGCAAGATGGAGCCGCATCGAACCACCACGCGCGCGCCGCGCATGCTGCGCTGGGGCATCGCGGCCGGCGTCATCGCATTGGGTCTGGGGGCCTACTGGATCGCGCTCGACCATGTGGCCACGCGCGTGGGCCAGGACGCCGAGAACAGCCTGCGCAACGTACCGCGCAACGACGACACCCGGCACCGCGCCGACTGAGCGCAGTCTCGGCAACGCCACCGCCTCGTCGCGCACCACCCCGACGCGATCCCGAAACGCGAATCGCCGCCCGAAGGCGGCGATTCGCTGGATTGACATTCGCCTGGATGGACGCCCGATCGCCTCCTCAGCGCCACCCGCCTCGACGTCCCCGGTCCTCGCGCGGATCGTAGTAGTACGTCGTGCAGCGGCCGCGGCGGTCGCATTCGGTCCTGCCGCGCGCACGCTCGTGGTGGCGATGGCGCTCGGCGGCATAGCGCGGCGGACCAGGATGATGGCGGCCATGGCTGCGCGGCGCAGTGCGGTAGTACACCGGCCGGCCGTGGCGGTCGTAGGACACGCGCAGGCGATCATCGTAGCCATAGCCGCCGCGCCGGTCGTAGGCGGTGTCGCCACGCATCACGACGTCGGCAATGTCCACGATCACCTGCACGAGGTCGTCGCTGGCGCGGGCCGGCGTCGGCACTGCGAAGGTCGTGGCCAGGCCGGTAGCCAACGCGGCCGGCCACATCCAGCGGGTCAGAGTGTTGGATGTCATCGGACTCTCCTGCGACGCGGCCACCACCGCGGCGGCCTGTGCCCCCAACATGCCGTGCTCGAAATGAATCGTCGTGCAATATTTCCCGCGTCGCACCGATGCAGCCACGCCGCGTAAACAGCGCATTCAAATTGGAAACGGTTACGCGCGCTCAACGCGGATTTCAGGCGCTCAACGCGATGCGATTGCCTGCGCCGCCAGTTCAACCACCGCTTCGGGCAGGCGGTCCGGCGTGGCGACTTCGCGCATGCGCTCGCTGCCTTCGACGATGTCGGCCTGCGTTTCGTGCATCCAGGTCGTGCGGTAGGGCATGTACACGCCCCAGCCGCCGAGTGCGAGAACCGGCGCGATGTCCGAGCGCAGCGAGTTGCCCACCATCAGGAAGGCCTGCGCGTCGACATCGAACTCGCCCAGTACGCGCGCATAAGTCGCCGCATCCTTCTCGCTGACGATCTCGATGCGGCCGAACAGGTCCGACAGCCCCGAGTCGCGCACCTTGGCCTCCTGGTGGAACAGGTCGCCCTTGGTGATCAGCACCACATCGAAACGCTCGGCGACGGCCGCGACCGCATCGCGGATGCCGGGCAGCAATTCGACCGGGTGTCGCAACATCGCCTTGGCCATCTCGACGATGCGATGGAGATCGGCTGCGGCGATCCGCCCACCGGTGATCTGGGTCGCCGATTCGATCATCGACAGCGCCATGCCCTTTACGCCGTAGCCGAAGACCGCGATGTTGGCGGTCTCGACCGCGTACAGCGCTTCGGCGACGCGACCGTCGGCCAGATCCACATAGCGCCCGACGATGCGCTCGAACTCCAGTTGCGCTTCGTCGAAGTAGTCCTGGCTACGCCAGAGCGTGTCGTCGGCATCGAAGCCGACCAGTCGGATGCCTTGGGTCATCGACGCATTATGCCGGCCGCTGCCGTCCTTCGTCGCGGAGATCGCCAAGGGATCGACTTGCTCAGCGAGAAGGAGTTCCACTTCGGATGGGCAGCGGCCTGCCGGCCGGAAGCCGCTCTTCCCTCGGCAAGGCCGCTGCGCGGTCCGGCCACGCGTAGCTCGCGTGGCGTTCGCCTGGAGGCGCGGCATGCCGCGCAGGCCCTCCATGCTCACCCTGCCTTGACTCGGGCGCGCGCCATCCATGGCGCGCTCGACGCGGCCACCGGCCGCCAGTCCGCTGCTAAAGGCGTTTGCAACCCGACTTCGTGTGGACGAAAGATCGCGTGCAAAGACAAAACGCGCGCGCTCGACTCCATAGATGGTGGCCGCAATGCCGGCACAGCTTCGCAGCAGTCTAACCACCGAGAGAGTAGCTCCCCGCGAGCAGGCCGCTGCCCAGCCGAAGAGGACTGAAGTGAGCTGTTTACTCGCCACATTCAAAAAAAGCGGCCCCAACGGGGCCGCCTTGGTCTGGACTGCAGGCCGCCATCAGCGGCCTGCAAGCAAGCGAGACTCAGTTCTCGCTGGCACCCGCACCCGAGGTCTGGGCGTTGACGTAGTTGCGATACTCCTCCGGCGTGATGAAGCCATCGCCGTCGGCATCGACATCACTGAAGACCTGCGCCAGGCCCTCAAGGCCGGCGGCCTCGGTCTGGCTCAGACGGCCGTCACCGTCAGTGTCCAGATCCGCCCAGGTGACCTGGCCCTGCTGCGCCTGCGGCGCCTCGGCCGTCGCATCCTGCGCATAGTCCTGCGTGGTCGCCTCCGTGGTCGGCGGCGCCTGTTCCGCGGTCGGGTCCTGCGCGAATGCCATCGGCATGACCATCGCGGCACCCAGAGCAATGGCGGCGATCAGCGGCTTGCGAGCATTCTTCATCATGGTCTCTCCTGCGTTTCTTTGGGGAAGTGGGCGCGGGGGTCTTTCATCCTCGTCAGTGGATACCGCACGGTCCCTACCCTGCCTGCGCCGAAATGAACCGCCGCGGCCTCTGAATCCCACCTGATTACAGCCCCTTAACCACACGCTCGGCGATGCCGGGTAAGCCGATGTTCCCGCATGGTGAACGCCGCGCCGCCAGCCCCGTCGCGATGGGCTTTCCGGACTGCGGCGTCCGAACGCAGAAACATCGCAATGCGATGTCAATGACTGAACAAAAACACAATATTTACGAACCGTCGCGCATTCGCCGCGTTCTCAGCGCACGCACGGACGTATGCCACACTCGGGTTTTCCCCGATTGTTTCCTGGAGATCCGCATGCCACGACTGCTCGCGCTCGCCCCGCTCGCCGCCTCACTGTTGTTGACGATCGGCTGCGATGGCACCGCCGCCAACACCGCACCGACGTCAGCACCGGCCTCGAGCGGGGAACAGGCCGAGCGCGACACCGCTGGCGCGGACGCGATCGAGGGCCTGCCGTTCGCGAGCACCGCGGTCGCCAGCTTCGACGAACCGTGGGCCCTGGCCTTCCTGCCCGACGGCCGCCTGCTGGTGACCGAAAAGGCCGGGACGCTGAAGCTGGTGACGCTGCCCGACGGGCAGGCGCGCGAGATCACCGGTGTGCCGGACGTGGCGTACGCGGGCCAAGGCGGCCTGGGCGATGTCGAGCCGCACCCGCAGTTCGCGCAGAACGGCCTGATCTACCTGAGCTATGCCGAGGATGGCGAGGGCGGGCGCGGTGCGGCCGTGGCGCGCGGGCGCTTGGACACCGACGCCGGCACGCTCGAAGACGTCGAGGTGATCTGGCGTCAGGTGCCCAAGGTCTCGGGCAACGGCCATTACGGGCACCGCCTCGCGTTCGACCGCGACGGCAAGCTGTGGATCTCGTCGGGCGAGCGGCAGAAGTTCGATCCCTCGCAGAACATGGCCTCCAATCTCGGCAAGATCCTGCGGCTTGAGGACGACGGCCGCGTGCCGGCCGACAACCCGTTCGTCGACCAGGGCGGCGTCGCGGCGCAGGTCTGGTCGCTCGGCCATCGCAATCCGCTGGGCATCGCGTTCGATGCCCAGGGCCGGCTGTGGAACAGCGAGATGGGCCCGGCCGGTGGCGACGAACTGAACCTGGTCAAGCGCGGCGCGAACTACGGCTATCCGATCGTCTCCAACGGCAACCACTACGACGGTCGGCCGATCCCCGACCACGACACCCGCCCCGAGTTCGAGAAGCCGGCGATCACCTGGACGCCGGTGATTTCGCCCTCGAGCCTGATGTTCTATTCGGGCACGCTGTTCCCGGCGTGGACCGGCAACGCCTTCATCGGCGGCCTGTCGGGCCAGACCCTGGTGCGCGTGGAGATCGACGGCGACAGCGCGCGCGAGGCCGAACGCTTTGCGATGCGCGCGCGTATCCGCGGCGTCGAACAGGGCCCCGACGGCGCGTTGTGGGTCATCGAGGATGGCAAGGACGGCCGACTGATCCGGCTGGCGCCGCGCGAAGGGTGAGCGCGGCGGCGTCGCCGCAGACGCGATGCCCGTCACCGGCCCGCAGGCCGCGCAATCGCGGCCTACGGGCAGCAGGTCAGAGCGCCGGGCGCTCCACCGGGTGGCCCATCGCCGCCCGATAGCGCACGTACAGCGCCTGCACTTTCGCGATGTAGGCCTGCGTTTCGGGGTAAGGCGGCACGCCGCCATAACGCGTCACCGCGCCGATCCCGGCGTTGTAGGCGGCCAGCGCCAGCGTGCGATCATCGCCGTAGCGACGCAGCAATGCGCGCAGATGCCGGGCGCCGGCGCGGATCGACTCGCTGGGCGCGTGCGGATCGGCAACGCCATAGTCCGCGATCACGTCCGGCATCAGTTGCATCACTCCGCGCGCGCCCTTGGGCGATACCGCGTCGGCATCGAAGCCGCTCTCGGCATGCGCGATCGCGCGCAGCCAGGCCTCGTCCAAGCCATAGGCCTTCGCAGCCGCCGCGAACACCGCCGAATGCGGCTGCAGCCTGGGTACACCCACCGCACCCAGGCCCTCGTGCGCGGGCTCGCCCGGTGGCGTATGAGCAGTGAAGCGCAGGTACTCGCGCGCGCCCGGCAACCGACGCGTGCCGTAGACCCGTTGCCCGTCCTGCTCGCGCTCGTACAGCACACCGCTGAACACCCCCATCGCACCCCACAGGTTCGGCGTCTGCACCGCATCGTCGGCGATCTGGCGGGCCTCGCACTTCGATCCGGGCTCGGGCGCCGTCGACAGGCTCACCGTGCCGTCGCGCACGCAGCGCCAGACCGTGCGCGCCTGCGCGGGCGCGGCGGACAGCACGGCAGCCAGGACGAAGCCACAGGCGAGCGAGGCACGTTGGGCGGGCATACCGGTTCCGGCAGGAAACTTCCGGCGAATACGCCCGTCCCGGTGAACATTGTGTCGGCGGCCCGATTGCGGCGATCATCCCCGCCCTTGCTCGAGCCCCTTCGATGCCGCACTGGTCGACTCTGATCCGCGAGATCCCCGATTTCCCCAAACCCGGGATCGTCTTCAAGGACATCACCCCGGTGCTGGCCGAGGGTGCCGCATTCGCCGCTGCGATCGAGGCGATGGCCGCGCCGTGGCGCGACATGCCGCCGACCGCATTCGTGGGCATCGAATCGCGCGGCTTCATCTTCGCCGCCGCGCTCGCGCAGGCGCTGGGCACGGGCTTTGTGCCGGTGCGCAAGCCGGGCAAGCTGCCCGCACGCGTGCTGCACCACGATTACGCGCTCGAGTACGGCCAGGACCGACTGGAAATGCATGCCGATGCGTTGCCGCCCGGCGCACGCGTGGTCCTGGTCGACGATGTGCTGGCGACCGGCGGCACGCTGCGTGCGGCATACGCCCTGGCGCGGGCGCAGGGCGCCGAGGTCGTCGGAGCTGCGGTGCTGGTCGAACTGGCAGCGCTGGGTGGACGCGCGCGCTGGGACGGCGCCGTGCCCTTGCACGTCGCGTTGCCGGGTTGACGGACGTACGTCGTCGTCGCGGCGCTTCGACGGGAGCCGACCTATGGTGCGGGCCCCCACCCGCTGTCCCCGCCCCATGCATGAGGAACGCCTGACGCTGAGTCGCAACGACTGGGTGCCGAACAATCCGCGGCTTCCGGTGCGCATCTACCGTGGCCTGCGCATGGCGACCGATGCGCCCTTCGACGCCGCGGCCTTCGAAGCTCGCTTCTCGGCCAACGGCTGGCCGCCCGACTGGCGCGGCGGGGTCTACGACTATCACCACTTCCATTCCAGCGCCCACGAGGTGCTTGGCGTGGCCGCCGGGACCGCCGCACTGATGCTGGGCGGCCCCGACGGCACGATCGTCGAGGTCGGTGCGGGCGATGCGCTGCTGCTGCCGGTCGGCACCGGCCACTGCTGCGTGCGGGCCGACGCGGCGTTCTGCGTCGTCGGCGCCTATCCCCGCGGCCAGGAGTGGGACATCCAGCGCAGCGCGCCCGATGCGAAGACGCTCGAGCGGATGCACGCCGTGCCCGACCCGCGTCGCGACCCGGTGACCGGCAAGCGCTTCTGATCCGCGTCGCCACCGGCACCGCAACAGCGCGTCAGTCGTCGTCTTCGTCGAAGGCGTGCGCGAGCCAGTCGCCGTCGGTCTCGTCGTCGTGGCGCTCGTGCGCCGCGGGCTCGAGCAGCGTGTAATCGTCGACATCGGGGCTGCGGATGCGCCGCGAAACCGGATAGGCCTCCAGCAATGGCTGCGGCATGGTCTCCAGGAAGCGCGGTGCCGCGGGCGGACCGGCCAGCCAGTCGCCGATTGCCGCGGCAGGCATGAACACCGGACCGTCGGGCACCAGCGGCGCCGGGATCGCCGGGTTGGGATGGGTCAGCACCGCGAACGTGTACAGCTCGGGTGTGTCCTTGGCCCAGTGGTCCCACAGCCCGGCAGCGAACAGCGGCTCGCCGTCCTGCGCCTGGATGAAGTACGGCACCGGCGTCTCGCCGCTGCGGTCCCATTTGTAGTAGCCGTTCATCGGCACCGCGCAGCGGCGGGTCTCCCAGGGCCGCCGGAAGATCCGGCTACGCGGGGCCCGCGCCAGCCGCGCGGTCACCGTGGTGTAGGGCGTTTCGGGCAACGGCGACCAGCGCGGCACCAGGCCCCAGTCGAAGTCCTCGACGACCGGGCCGTCGCCGCGATCGAAGATCACCGCCGCCGGGCGCCGTTTGCCGATGTTGTAGCGCGGCGGGGTGGCCGACAACGTCTCGCCGACGGTCCGGGGCAGCGCCGGCGGCCACGGCGCATCACCAAAGGCCTGCACGAACCTACGCATCGCTCGGACCGGGTGCCACCGGCGCGGGTTGTCGGCTGGACATGCGTGCATTCTCTCCATGGCCGCGTGAAGCGGCCGCGCCGGTCTTCACGTGCTGCCTCCGCGCTGCGGGCCAGGGTCGTGCGCTCCCCAACGAGGATGACGACATGCAGCGCACGCCAGATCCGCAGGATGCCCCGATGCCCGACGGTGACGTGCCCGGCTCGGCACCGCATCCGATGCACGACCCGATGCCCGACCGGCCGATCGATCCGCCTGTGCCGACACCGGGCGATCCCGAACGCGACCCGCAGCCGCAGCGCGATCCACCGTCGCCCACCCGCCCGCAGGATCCACCGCGACCGGCCTGACGCGATCCTGTGCCACGCCGGCCTGCCGAGGGCGCGTCACGCCATCGCAGGCGCCCGCGGCTGCCAGCAGGCCTCGCGCTCGCGCCGGGGAAGCGGCGATGCCGGCGTTATCGCAGGGACCACGCGTTCGCCTTCAAAGCCGCCATCCACGCTGTGGATGCGCACAATGGCGCCGCACAGCAGCACCGAGGCGTCGCTCGCCAGTTGTCGGAACGCAGCATCGCGCGTGGGGTGGTGAGAAAGCGTCCGTCCGGAGCCGGCGTCGAGCAGGGTCCAGTCGAGCGAAGCCGCGCAGTGGCGCAGCAGATAGCGGATCGGGGTCATGGCGGCCTTCAGTCAATGAGAGCGACGACCGGGGTGACCGGCGCCAACGCATCATGAATGCCGCCCGATGAGTGCCCGGTGTGCAGCGCGTCGATGGGCTGCACTATCTGCACGAACGCCAACCGGCGCACCCACCGGAACCGAGGTGGGATCGCCAGCGCGCGCGTGGCGGGGCACAATCGACCTCGGGGCGACGCGAGGGCGTCGCCTTTCGTCTGTGTCTCGCCGGCACACCCGTTGCCGGCCCTTCTTGATGGAGAACCTGATGTCCACGCTTCCCCGCAGCGGCCTGCCGCCGTCCGATGCTGGCGCCACGCCGGCGATCACTGTGTCCAGCATCGACCTGGCGCGGCTCGAAGCCATGCTGCAGTCGCCCGCGCTGCGCAACCACCCGACGGCCGAACTGCTCCAGCGCGAGCTCGACCGCGCCGAGGTGCTGCCCCCCGACGCCATGCCCCCGATGTCGTGCGCATGCACACGGTCGTCGAGTGCGAGGACGCCGACGGTGCCCCGCGCCACCTCACCCTGGTCTATCCCCAGGAGGCCGATGTCGCCAAGGGCCACGTCTCGGTGCTCGCGCCGGTCGGCGCCGCATTGCTCGGTCTGTCGATCGGACAGTGCATCGACTGGCCGACGCCCGGCGGCGTCCTGCGCCTGCGCGTCACCTCCGTGCAGCCGTTCGAGGGCTGATCCGGCCCGGTTTCGCGCGCCGGCGATGCCGGCAGCGGCAAGCTCGCACCATGCGTCCCCTGCCCCGATCGTTCTACGCGCGCGATGCCCGCCGCGTCGCGCCGGACCTGCTCAACAAGTGCCTGGTGGCCCGCGATGGCCGCCGGGCCCGCATCGTCGAGGTCGAGGCCTACTGCGGCGCCGAGGACGAGGCGGCCCATTCGTTCCGTGGCCCCACGCCACGCAACCGGGTGATGTTCGGACCGCCCGGCCATCTGTACGCGTACTTCATCTACGGCATCCACTGGGCGATCAACGCGGTGTGCGGCGACCGCTGCGGCCATGGCGTACTGCTGCGCGCAGCCGAGCCGTTGCTCGGGCTGGCCGAGATGGCCGCCGCACGCGGCACCGCCGACCCGGCCTTGCTGGCGTCCGGGCCGGGGCGTCTGGCCCAGGCCTTCGGGGTCTCGGGCGCCGATGGCGGGCTGGACCTGACCTCGCGCCGCGCTCGCCTGTGGATCGGCGACGACGGTACGCCGCCACCCGATGCGCCCATCGCCACGCCGCGTATCGGCATCCGTCGCGCCGCCGACCGCCCCTGGCGCTGGGCCGTGCCGGACCATCCGCATGTCTCGCGGTTCCGGTCGCTGCCGCGCAAGCGCGCGCCACGCTGACCGCTCGACTCAGTCGGATGCGGCGAGCGCAGCCTCCACGTCTTCAACCGAACCGGGGCGCGTGACGCGGGCGACCTCGACACCGTTGCGCAGCACGACCAGGGTCGGCCACAGTTTCACGCCGAAGCTGCGGCCCAGCGGCCGGCCCTTGCCGTCTTCGACCTTGATGTGGGCAAGATCCCGACGCCGCTCGATCGCAGCACGCAGCAGCGGCTGCGCGGCCTGGCAGTGACCGCACCAGTTGGTTCCGAACTCGAGTGCGAGCACGCCTGTCATGGCGTCGATGTCGTCGCGCGTGGGCGTGTTCGCGGAGTAACGTGCGGTCCAGGCCATGATCAGCCGCTCCGGCTCAAGATAATGCACGCTCGATCGCGTCGAGCGGCAGGTTCGTGTAGTCCTTGGCCAGATCTGCGACCAGGCGCTGGGTGGTCTCCTTGTGCAGCAACGGACGCACCCGTCCCAGCGTGTTCGGGTCGGCGATCAGCACCAGGTCGGTGAACTTGTTCTTCAGCGCGCCTTCGTTGAGCCCCAGGGCCAGCTGCTTGGCGAATGTGGCCTCGTCGAGCTGCGATGCGCTCGATTCTGCGGGCATCGCGCCGGCCGGGCCGTCGTCGTCGAGGTTCATGCCTTCGAGCAACGCTTCCTGGCGCAAGGCCAGCGTGCCTGCCTCGCCAACGTTGGTGAACACGCGCGCCGCGCCCCCGTTGGCCACCACGATCATCGCGCCCTGGGGAATCTTCATCGTCATCGTTTCGCCTCCACTTCGCTGCATTGCGCCGGATGGCGCCGAGCCAATGTAGGCAGGCGGATGTGAGCGCGATGCAATGCGACGCAGCTCGAGCGCGGCACGGTCAGCGCCAGGGCCGACGCCCCTCGGTCCACGAGCCCGAGCGCGTCCGCCCGGCCGGCCACGGCTCATGGATGTCGCGCCAGGTCGGCCCGAATGGCGTGTCGAACGCGTCGTACATCCCATCGCCGGGCAGCAGGCCCAGGCCACCGTAGCCCACCGGACCGTCCGAACGCGCCACGCGCAGATTGAGGTTCACGGTGCCGCCTGCCTCGCCCTCGCGCTCGCGGCACAGATTCAGATCGGCGGCGTTCCAGTGGCTGGTGCCGCCGCGTGAGGAATGGCCGATGCCGGTGCTGACGCTGCCGGTGATCGCGCGCTCCTGGCCGTCGGGCGCCGTCGGGCAGCCGCCACGCCGCACCAGGGCATCGTCGTGGCGCTGACGCCAGGCGGGCGTCGCGGTGCGCGGTCCGGTGTACTCGCCCTCGCCGAAGACGGCCTCGCCGGTGAACATCGGCGTCTCGGGCAGGCGCAGGTCGGCGCGTCCATCGCTGGCATGGGCCAACGGCGGCGCCAGTGCGGCCGCAAGCAGCCAAGTCAGCATCCAAGTGCGCATGGCGCAGGTCCCGTTACGCCCGAGGGCGACGACTCACGCTACCAGTGTTTCGTTGAATCGTCGCTGGCCGCGGCCCGACGCCGATCAGCCGTAACGCATCCACAGGCAGTCGATCGCATCGAGCGCGATGTGCACCAGCAGGCCGATCGCCAGCAGCCGCGTGCGCCGCGGCACCAGCAGGACGCCGTAGACCGCGACCGCAGGCGCGGTGTGCAGCGGATGGAATCCGATGCTGCAACGATCGGGCTGGTACACCGGGTCGGCGACCAGATGATCGAGATCGATCAGCCAGCCGAGCAGCAACAGGCCCCAGGCCTGCAGAAAACGCTTACGCCAGAACATCCAGGCCAGCAGCGCCGGCACCGCGGCGTGGAGCAGGAGGTGGACGACGGCACGCGCACCCATCGTGAGTCTCCGGCGGGGCGCGACAGGGTACGTCACCCGGGCCACGGCCGATCACGCCCATCCCGTACCATGTCGTCCCTTCCTTGGGAAGGCGCAGGGGCTGCTTCGATGCGAAGCGGTGAGCGAAGCAGGCATGAAGGCAGGATCGGGGATGCGCAAGGCGGGGCTGCTGACGATCTTTGCAGGCGTGCTGTCGCTGGCAGCCTGCGTCGGGTGGCATGACGATGCCCCTGTGGTCACGGGGCAGCCGACGACGGCGGTCGAGGCCTCGCAGACTTGCGACCATGCGCACACCGGGCCGCATGTCGCACTGCGCCTGCCGGCCCCCGAAGGCGGCTGGTCCGGCGCGCCACAGGCCGTGGTGGTGATGAACACCTTCGCCGGCTCGGTCGACATCCGACATGGCACGCGCATCCGCTGCGGCTCGCCCGAAGACGCCCGGTCGCTGGATTCGCGGTTCCGCGCCGGGGTCGGGGCGGTGATCGTGCCGGATGCAGGCGACACCGCGCCGATCGAAGTGGGCTTCGACGACAACGCGCTGCCACTGTGGCGCCCGATCGTCCAGTTGGGCGAGCCAGCGCCGATCCAGCGCGCCGACATCGCACGCTTCGCGGTCCGCATTGCGTCGATCGCCGTGGTGCTGACCCTGCTGGTCTCGGCACTGCTGGCGTTTTTCGCCACCCGCGAGCGTGCATTCGCCAGTTACGCGATCGCCGCATCGCTGTTCGCACTGTGGCAGGCGTTGCTGTCCGGCTTGTGGGCCTGGCCCCGCCCCTGGCTTCCGGTGGCCGGTATGACCGTGCAGGCCCTGGTCGGGCTGGGGCTGGGCATGGCCGGACTGACCGCCAGCGCGTTGCTGCGCCAGTCGGGCCTGCGACGACGACACCCACGGCTCGATCGCGCCGCCACGTGGGGCGCGCGCGGCCTGATCGCGATGGCCGCCGTGGTCCCCTGGCTGCCGGTGCAGGCAGTGGCCGGCCTCTCGGTTGCGATCGAGCTGGGTTTCTATCTGCTGTGTCTGGCGTTCGCGATCGCGGCACTGACCGCACTGGCGCAGCGCCGCGGCGACGGCTTGCTGCTGCTGGCCGGCGTTATCCCGTTCCTGCCGATCGCCGGCCTGCAGGCGGCCTGGCCCGATGCGCTGGCGCTGTGGAAAGTCGAGGCGTTCATGCTGGCCGGTGGCTGGCTGGCGCTGACTTGCAGCATGACCCTGACACTGCGCCTGGGCCGCTTGCGTCGACAACGCGACGAGATGCGCATGCTCGCGCAGACCGATGCTCTGACCGGCCTACCCAACCGGCGTGCCGCGCTGGAACGACTCGAGCAGTGCATGGCCGATGCGCGCGAGACCCACACACCGCTGACGATCGCCTTCCTCGACGTCGACCACTTCAAGCGCATCAACGATGTCCATGGCCACGAGACCGGCGACCGCGTCCTGCGTCATGTGGCCCGCGCGTTGCGACACGCCTTCCGGGACGCCGACCACATCGCGCGCATGGGCGGCGAGGAATTCCTGGCGATCCTGCCCGGCGCCGAACCGGTGCATGCGCAGACCCGCATCGACGTGCTCCGCGTCTCACTGCAGGACATCGGCAGTGCGCTGGGCATCGCCGGCCTCCAGGTCACCCTGAGCGCCGGCGTGAGTGCCTTGCACCCGCTCGACCGGGACACCGCGGCCCTGCTGCGCCGCGCGGATTCGGCGATGTATGCGGCCAAGCGCGGCGGCCGCGATCGGACCGAAACGGCCGCGGCCGCGGTCGCCTGACGACGCTGCACGACCGCCTGACCGAGGCGCCGCCGCGTTCACCGGACCTGCACCGATTTGATGCGACCTTCGCGGACCTTAACTGCAGTCGGAGTTCGTTGGATGGCGCATCACAGCCCCGGAGGCCTCGTCCTTCTGGTCGAGGACAACCGCAATATTTCCGAGCCGGTCGGCGAGTACCTGGAAAGCCGGGGGTTCGAAGTGGACTATGCCGCCGACGGCCTGGACGCCTACAACATCGCCTCCGAAAATCCGTTCGACGTCATCGTGCTGGACCTGATGCTGCCGCGGCTGGGCGGCATCGAAGTGTGCCGCCGCTTGCGTGCGGACGGCCGCAATGCGACCCCGATCCTGATGCTGACCGCGCGCGACTCGCTGGAGGAGAAGATCGAGGGCCTGGAGGCCGGCGCGGACGACTACCTGACCAAGCCGTTCGACATCAAGGAACTCGAGGCCCGGATCCGGGCACTGATCCGCCGCGATCGTCGCGAGGTCGGGGCTGCGGTGCTGGAGGTCGGCGACCTGCGACTGGACCCTGTCTCGCTACGTGTCCAGCGCGGCGGACGCGAGCTCAATCTCGCGCCGATCGCGATGAAGATCCTGACCATCCTGATGCGCGAAGCGCCGCGGGTCGTGACCCGCCGGGAGATCGAACAGGAGATCTGGGGTCTGAGCCTGCCCGACTCCGACACCCTGCGCAGCCACTTGTACAACCTGCGCAAGATCATCGACCGCGACCAGCCGGTCCAGCTGTTGCACACGATCACCGGCGCCGGCTACCGGATCGCGGACCTGAGCCAGGCGGTCGCCTGAGCCATCGCCGCCATGCCGTCACGGCATGGCGGTCGAGCAGCCCCGTTCGATGCGGCTTGCGCCGCGCCGCATGGTGTCCGACAAGACCGACGCGCGGGCGCCTAGCGTGTCTTGGCGGCCGTCTTGCGCGGAGCCTTGGCCGCCGTGCCGGTACGTGCTGCCTGGGTCGTCGTCGCGCCGGCGGTCCTTGGGGTCGCCTTCTTGGCGGTTTTCTTGGTCGCTGCCTTGGTGGTCTTCTTCGCGACCTTCTTGACGACGTTGCCGGCGTCGGCGAGCTGTCGGGTGGCCTTCTTGGCGACCTTGCCGACGGCGGTCTTCGCTGTCGTCTTGGCGCCCGGACGCGCAGCCGTCTTTTTGGCGGCGTCCACCGAACGCGCCTTCGCAGCCGCGCGCTCGGTCGCGGTCCGTCCGGCGCCCTTGCGCTTGAGCGCGGCGATCTCGGCCGCGGCAGCCGATTGCGCGGTCTCCAGCGTCTCGCGCGCTGCGGCCACGCGCCGACTCACCGCATCGGCGGCCTTGGCCACGATGCGGCTGGCGCGATCGCCCAGCGTGCGCGCGCCGTCCGCCACGGCCGACTCGGCGTGTCGGGCGGAGCTCTCGACCGACGCGGCGGCCTTCCGGACCCGCTTACGCACGACCGCGACCACATCGCCGGCGCGTCCGGCAGTTGTCCCCTTGTCCTTGCCCATGCTGCTGCCCCGTCCTGTGCGTACGGGCCCATCGCCCGCACCCGGCAATGTAACGCGCCGCGCTGCGGTCGAGTAGCGGCGCGCCGTGCCGGCGGGCCTTGGCGGCAATGCCGGGTTGCCGCACCGGCCGGGGCGCCTCGCCTGATCGAGCGGTGCGCAATGGCGAGCGCATGAATGCGGACTTCAACACCGATTCAAGCGAATGCAGCGACACTGCGCGGGCGCTGGCCGTCGCCGGTCTTGCAAACGCTTGAGCAACGCCGCGGCAGCCACTACGTTCGATCTCCGACCCGATTCGTTCCGCCACGGCCACGCCGACAGGGGATGCCACCGCCATGCGAGCCAAGACCACGCTTCTCGCCCTGACCCTTGCCGCCGCATTCGGCGGCTTCGCCGCAACTGCGATGCGCGACGCGCTGCAGCAGCCCGCGGCGGCGACGCCACCCGGCACCGCCGCAGTGCCGATGGTCGCCCTGCCCGCCGCCGTCGATGGCCAGCCGCTGCCGTCGCTGGCCCCGATGCTGCGCCAGGTCACGCCCTCGGTGGTGTCGGTGCATACCAAGCAGCGCGTGCGGGTGAGCCCGTTCGGCAACGATCCCTTCTTCCGCCGGATGTTCCCCGAGCTGTCGCAGGAACGCATCAACGAGTCGCTGGGGTCGGGCGTCATCGTCGACGCCGCGCAGGGCTACGTGCTCACCAACCACCACGTCATCGAAGGCGCCGACGATGTTTCGGTGACGCTGTCGGACGGGCGCACACTCGAGGCCGAGTTCATCGGCTCGGACGTCGATACCGACGTGGCGCTGATGCGGGTCAAGGCCTCGGGCCTGACCGCGATCCCGCTGGCGCAGGACAGCAATCTGCAGGTCGGCGATTTCGTCGTCGCGGTCGGCAACCCGTTCGGATTCGGCCAGACCGTGACCTCGGGCATCGTCTCGGCGGTCGAGCGCAGCAACGTGCCGGGCGTGGGGTTCCAGAACTTCATCCAGACCGACGCCTCGATCAATCCCGGCAACTCGGGCGGCGCGCTGGTCAACCTGCGCGGCGAACTGGTCGGCATCAACACCGCCAGCTTCAACACCCAGGGCAGCATGGCCGGCAACATCGGCTTGGGGTTCGCGATCCCGATCGGTCTGGCACGCAACGTGATGACCCAGCTGGCGACCACCGGCAGCGTGCAGCGCGGCACGCTCGGCGTCGACACCCAGACCGTCGATGCGCGCATCGCGCAAGGCCTGGGCCTGGAGACCCCGCGCGGCGCGGTGGTCACGCGCGTCTACGGCGGCTCGCCGGCCGCCGACGCCGGGCTGCGGACGGGCGATGTGGTGATCGCCGCCAACGGACAGCGCATCGACAACAGCGAGGCCCTGCGCAACTTCCAGGGCCTGCAGACGCTCGATGCGCCGGTCACGCTGGAGGTGCTGCGCGACGGCAAGCCGCTGAAGATCGACACCCGCCTGCGCGCATTGCCCCGCGACGGCGCGAGCTTCGATCCGCGCCTGGCCGGCGCGACCCTGGCCGACCTGCCCGAGGCGATCCGTCGCCAGAACAACCGCATCGGCGGCGTGCGCATCGAAAAGGTGGCACCGGGCAGCCGGGCGTTCGAAAATGGCCTGCGCGAAGGCGATCTGATCCTGGCGGCCAACAGTGGCGAGTTCCGCGACCTTGCCGGATTCCGCGACTCGCTGGCCAACCGTCCGACCGATCTGGCCATGCGCATTTCACGCGGCGGACGCATCTACAACGTGATCATGCGTTGACCCCATCCGCGCCGTGCGCGTCCGCACGGCACGTCCCACACAGGAGTGAGCGAACATGAGCCCCACCTCGACCGAAGCGGTGAAGTCCAATCTTGGCGAAGCCGGTAACCACCTGGCGCAGGCTGCGCGTGACGCGACCTCGGCCGTCAAGAATGCGGCCGGTGTCGCGGGCGAAGAGCTCAAGCTCGGCAAGGCCAGCGTCAAAGCCGATCTCGCCGGCTCGGCCTCTGCCGGGTTGGCCGCCGTCGAGGAAGGCACCGCCGCAGCGAAGGAACAGGCCGACCTGCTCATGGAGAAGGGCCGCGATCTGATCGACAGCGCCGCCGACCTGATCCGCGAGCGTCCCATCGCCGCCTTCGGCACGGCGTTCGCGGCGGGCTGGATCATCGCCAAGCTCGCCCGCACCAAGTAATCGCGGATCGACATGACCGAGCGCGTGACCGGGGAAGACCCGCGCGAGGGGCAACCGGCCGGCAGCGCAACCCGCGCGCCCGGCGAGGTGCCGAACCTGGATGAGAGCGTCCGCCGCGTCCGCGCGGCGGCCAAGGAGACGCTGGGCTCGGGGCTGGATACCGGACGCGCCCTGCGCAAGCTTGTGTCGGCCGACTTCGCCCTGGCCCGCAGCGCACTGGGGCGGGCCCTGGCATGGTCCGCAGTCTCCGTGGTGTTCGGCGCCTCGGCCTGGCTGCTGGCCATGGGCGCCGCGATCGCGTTGCTGCAATCCTGGGGCCTGTCGTGGCTGGCCTCGATCTCGATCGCGATGGCCATCAGTCTGCTGGTGACCGCACTGGCGGCCTGGCGGGTCTCGGTGTTCTTCGATCATGCCGGCATGCACGCCACCCGGCGCCAGTTGACGCGGCTGGGGCTGTTCTCCGAAAGCACGCCAGACGAGGACGACGAGTCGACCCCGCAGCCAACGCAACAATCGAGGACGCCATGAACTTCGAAGGTCTCAAGACACGGGTCGAGCGTGCCGAGGCGTTGGTCGATGGGCGCGTGGTGCAGACGCTCGACCGCCACGCCGCGTTGCGTTCGAGCTGGCGCGAGGCCTGGACCCCATCGCGGATCGTAATTGCCGGCCTGATCGGCGGATTCGCGATGGGCGTCTCGCAGCCGAAGCTGGCGCTGCGGCGGCTGGGCAAGATCGGCGGGCCGAAGTCGTTGCAAATGATCAGCGCACTGTCGGGCCTGGCGTCGTCGATCCAGGCGACGATCGCTGCGGTCAGTGCCAAGCAGGCGGCCGAATCCGCCGATGCCTCCGAAGACGCCGCGGCCGACGCCGCCACCGAGGCGACGTCGCCCACCGCAAGCGCTGCTGCGACGGCCCCCCCTTGGATCCGAGCGCCGCATCGGCCCGTGTCGCGACCGCCGCAGACGACACCGCAGCCGTACCGGTCCCGGCCCCCGCGCCGATCGTCGTCGCCCGGAGCCCACCTACGACGCCCAGCCCCGGCCTGCCGAGGCAGCCACCGAAATCTCGGAATCGGGACGCTGAGCGCGTCGCAGACGCGCCCTTTCCTTCGATGAGCACCCCGACCACGCCGCCTCCGCCGGAGGATGCACCGCCGCCGGTGCCCACGCCTGTGGCCCCCAGGCCGCGCGCCTCGACTGCGCTGGTGGTCCTGACCACGCTCGCGGTGCTGGTCACGTTGTGGGCCGCGCAGGGGGTGATCCTGCCGGTCCTGCTGGCAATGTTTTTCGCGCTGGTCGGCAATCCCGTGCTGCGCGGCCTGCGCCGGTTGTGGATTCCCCGCTTCGTCGGCGCCTTGCTGGTGTTGACCGCCGGGCTCACCGCCACCGGCATGCTCGGCACCCAGCTCTACGGGCCAGCCAGCGAATGGGTGCAGCAGGCGCCCAAGCAGTTGCGTGCGCTGGCGCCGCGTCTGAAGCAGATGACCCAGCCGGTGCAGCAGGCCAACCGGGCGGCAGAGACCTTCGCCCGCGCGACCGAGGACCGGCCGCAACGCCGCGTGCAGTTGGTGCGGATCCAGGATGACAGTTCGTGGCGCACGCTTGTCGCTACGCCGCGCATGCTGGCTTCGGTGCTGGCAGTGGTGCTGCTGACCTTCTTCTTCATGGTCTATGGCGAGAACCTGCAACGCAACGCGATCGCTCTGTTGCCCGACCGGCAGCGCCGCAAGCTCACGGTCGACATCCTGCAGTCGATCGAGCGCGAGATCTCCCGCTACGTGCTGACCATCTCGATCATCAACACGCTGCTGGGCGCGCTGTTTGCCGGCATCCTGCTGTGGATGGGGCTGCCGCTGCAGGATGCGCTGCTGTGGGGGACGGTCGTCGCGCTGTTGAATTTCGCCCCTATGTCGGTCCGCTGATCGGCGTGCTGCTGATGCTGCTGATGGGCTTCGTCAGTTACGAGGGCAGTTGGCCGACCCCGGCCTGGGCGCCGGTGATTCCGGCGGCGATCTATCTGGCGCTGCACACGCTCGAGGGCCAGTTCGTCACCCCGATCGTGCTGGGCCGGCGGATGGCGTTGTCGCCATTGATGCTGGTGCTGGCGCTGCTGTTGTTTGGCTGGATGTGGGGCATCGTCGGCCTGCTGCTGGCGGTGCCGTTGCTGGTATGTGTGAAGCTGGTGCTCCGGCGCGTGGAGGGCTTCGAGGGCTGGGCGCGGCTGCTGGCCTGAGCACGCCCGCTACAATGGCCGCATGCGATTTCCCATCCGCGCCATCACCATCGATCTCGACGACACCGTGTGGCCCTTCGCACCGATCGGCACCCGCATCGAACAGGCGCTCGACGCCTTCCTGCGCGAACACAGTCCGGCGACCGCCGAGCGCTACCCGATCGAACGCATGCGCGCTTTGCGCGCGCAGGTGTTCGCCGACAACGCGCACCTGGCGCACGATGTCGAGGCCCTGCGCCAACTCACGATCGAGCACGCGCTGCGCGACAGCGGCGGCGATGTCGGCCTGCTCGATGCGGCCTATCGGGTGTTCCACGCTGAGCGCAACCGCATCGAGTTCTATCCCGACAGCCTCGAGGCACTGGCACGGATCGCCGCGCGCGTGCCGATGGCCGCGCTGACCAACGGCAATGCCGACATCGAACACATCGGCTTGTCGCATCTGTTCGCGTTCAAGCTGGCCGCGCGCGAGCACGGCGCGGCGAAGCCGGAAGCGAGCATCTTCCATGCCGCCTGTACGCGGCTGGGCTGCGCGCATGGCGACGTGCTGCACGTCGGCGACCACATCGAGATGGACGTCGCCGGTGCCGCGCGCGCGGGGCTGCGCAGTTGCTGGATCAACCGCGAAGGCCGCCGCTGGGAGCATCCCGAGCTGACGCCCGATCTCCAATTCGACACCCTCACCGCACTCGCCGACTGGCTCGACACCGTGCCGACCGCCGCCGACGATGCCTGACAGGACCCGCTCATGACCCACAACATCACCGACCTCTTCGCCGCTGACGCACGCGATGCCCGCCCACTGCACATCGTCTCGCGCAAGCACTACGCTGCCTGGCGCGACAGCCAGCCGGCCGCCATCGGCCACTGGCTCGATGCCCAGGCCTTCGACGGCGCCGCGGGCGCCTTGACCCTGCTGCCCGGCGGCGACGGCCTGGCCGGCGCGGTGATCGGTATCGGCGATGCGCACGACCCCGACAGCTACGCGCATGCCGTCTACGGCCTGCCCGAAGGGTGCTGGCACCCGGTCGGCCACTACGCGGCCGATGCATTGCAGCTGGGCTGGGGCCTGGGTGCGTATCGCTTCACCCGCTACAAGGCCACCGCGCGCAAACCGGCGCGCCTGGCGCTCGACCCCGATCCGGCGATCGTCGACCTGATCGCCGCGACCGCGCGCGTGCGCGACCTGGTCAACACCCCGACCGAAGACATGGGGCCCGAACAGATGGAGGCGGTGGTCGGCGACATCGCCGCCGCACATGGCGCCACGTTCGAGAGCATCGTCGGCGATGCCTTGCTGGCAAGGAACTTCCCGGCCATCCATGCCGTGGGCCGTGCCTCGCACCGCGCACCGCGCCTGCTGCACCTGCAGTGGGGCGACGCCTCGCATCCGCATGTGGCGATCGTCGGCAAGGGCGTGTGCTTCGACACCGGCGGGCTGGACATCAAGCCGGCCGACGGCATGCGCAACATGAAGAAGGACATGGGCGGCGCGGCACACGCGATCGCGCTGGCCGAACTGGTCATGGCGCGTCGGCTGCCGCTGCGGATCACGCTGCTGGTGCCGGCGGTCGAGAACGCGATCGGCCCCGATGCGTTGCGTCCGGGTGAGGTCATCGCCACGCGCAAGGGCCTGAGCGTGGAGATCGACAACACCGATGCCGAAGGCCGCCTGGTGCTGTGTGACGCGCTCGCCTACGCCGCCGAGCAGGCGCCCGACACGCTGCTCGATTTCGCCACGCTGACCGGCGCGGCGCGCATCGCGCTGGGCCCCGACCTGCCGGCGCTGTTCGCCAACGACGACGCGCTGGCCGCCGCCTGGATCGCCGGCGGCGAGGCCACCCGCGACCCGGTCTGGCGCATGCCGCTGTGGCGGCCGTACCTGCGCTACCTGACCAGCGGCATCGCCGACATCGCCAATGCCGGCTCGCGCATGGCCGGCAGCGTCACCGCGGCGCTGTATCTGGAGCGCTTCGTGCCTGGCGATCTGCCCTGGGCGCACCTGGACACCTACGCCTGGAACGACAGCAGCCGTCCAGGCCATCCGCAGGGCGGCGAGGCACTGGGCCTGCGCGCGGCGTGGGCAATGCTGCAGGCGCGCTGCGGCTGAAAAACGCCGGCCGACGGCGCGGCGGCAACGCCGCGTCGTCAGCGCAGCCAGCCGCGCCGTGCGGCCGAGCGGGCGAACAGCCAGATCGAACCGACCACCAGCACCAGCAGCACCGGCATCGCAGGCCCGGTGGGAAACAGTGCAGGCTGCAGCACCAGGCCGGCGCCGACCAGCACCGCGACCGCGACGAAGGCCGCAAGCAGCATCGGCACCGCCCAACGGCGGGCCAGCAGCAGCGCGACCGAGCCGGACGTGCCGGCGACTACGGCCAGGCCGGAGACGAGATCGAACCACATCGGGAGCGCGGTCGTTGCGACCTCGGTCTGCGCCGGCAGCGTGGCCAGCCGCAGCATCAGCAGCAACAGGCCGAACAGGTACCACAGCAATGCGATGAGGGCGACGACACGGCCGCCCAGCGGCATCGAGGATCGGATCACAGGGCCTTCCGGCAAGCGTGCACAACCGAGCACGGGCCAACGAGGCTAGCAGCCCGCCGCCACTACGCACAGCCAGCTGCGGCCGTCGCTACAGCCAGCCCTTCTGGCGGGCGAGCCGGTAGGCCTCGATGCGGTTGCCGGCGCCGAGCTTGCCGATCGCCTCCGACAGGTAATTGCGCACCGTGCCATGCGAGAGCTGCAGCCGCGCCGCGATCTGGGTCGCATCCAGCCCCTCGCCGGCAAGGCGCAGCGCCTGCCGTTCGCGCTCGCTCAGCGGATCGGGTTCGCTCCAGGCCTCGAGCGCGAGTTGCGGGTCGATCGCCCGCCCGCCGTCGTGGACCCGGCGCAGGGCCTGGGCGAGCTGCTCGGGTGGCGCATCCTTGAGCAGATAGCCGCCGACGCCGGCATCGAGCGCGCGGCGCAGGTAGCCCGAGCGCGCGAACGTGGTGACGATGACCACGCGCACCGGCAAGCCATGGCGCTGGATGCGCTGCGCAAGCTCCAGGCCGGTGAGGCCCGGCATCTCGATGTCGGCCACCAGCACGTCCGGGGCAAGGCGCTGCAGCGCGCGCCACGCCGATTCGCCATCCCCCACCGCACCGACGACCGCCAGGTCCGGTTCCAGATCGAGCAGCGCGGCCAGCGCACCGCGCAGCATCGCCTGGTCCTCGGCGATGAGGATGCGCAACTGCGCGTCGGCGGTGGGCATGCGCGGCATGGCGCGACGTTAGCAGGCCCCGGCGCGCAGGCGCGTCCCCGGCACCCACACCGGGGCGGGCAGCGGGATGCGCGCATCGACGCGGGTGCCTTGGGCGCCGCCTTCGACATGCACACGGCCGCCCAGCGCTTCGATGCGCTCGCGCATGCCCGACAGGCCATTGCCCGGCACGATCGCACCGCCGCGGCCGTCATCGATCACCTGCAGGCGGATCGCATCGCCCTCTCGCGAGAACGCCGCCTGCGCTCTGCGCGCGCCGGCATGGCGCTGCAGATTGGTGACCGCCTCGCGCAGCGTCATCGCCAAGGCCGTTTCCACCTCGGGCGGCAGGCCTGCGCCGACGACGTGGTCGTCGAGCACGTAGTCGAACGCGATCCCATCGGTCTCGAGCAGCAGGCGCGACGATGCGAGCTCGGCGGCGAGCCCGGCCGCGCGGATACCGCTGACCGCTTGGCGCACCTGCGCGAGCGCATCGCGTGCGATGCCGCCGACCTCGCCAATCTCGCGGCGCGCGCCATCGGGATCACGATCGACCAACCGCGACGCGAGATCGGCCTTGAGCGCGACCATCGACAGCGTGTGCCCGAGCAGGTCGTGCAGGTCGCGCCCGATGCGCTCGCGCTCGGCAACCGCGGCCAGGCGCCGGACCTCGTCGTGCGACAGCCGCAGTGCCGCATCCTGCGCATGCCGCAGGCGGTCGACATGCACCAGCATGCCGATCACCCCGGTGGTGAGCGGCATCCAGGCCAGCGCCGTCCATGGATAGCCGAGCCAGCGCGCCCACACCAGCAACACCGCATTGAGCGCCGCCAGCGTCAGCGCATAGCGCCACACCGACCCGCGCGACAGTGTGCCGAGGAACACGCAACCGAACACGAAGTAGCTCAAGCCCGACACGTACCAGGGCAGCATGCCTAAGCACATCGCGATCATCGCCGCCGCGCACCAGGACGCGCGGCGCGGCGGCAGAACCAGAGCACCGACGAACAGCGCCAGGAACATCGGATACGACAGCAGTGTCAGCAGCAGCCAGCGCAGGTCGTAGCCGCGTTGCGAGAACATCGGCACCACGAACACCCAGACCGACCACAGCACGTGGATGCCCTCGCTCCATGCCGGCCGGCCCTGGCGCAGGGCCATCCCGAGCACCGAATCGGGCGCCGGGCGCAGCCCGGCGATGGGACGAAACGGGACCTGGTCTGGCATCTGGGCGCTCACGGCCGCCAGCGTAACCGGCCCCAGGGGCGGCAGGCGATCTGGGTCCATGCGCTCAGCCCACCCGCGCCAGCCGGCGCAGCGCAAGCCCCGCGCAGACCACCGTCGTCGTCGTCAGCACCGCGACGTGCACGCCAGCGGCGCCCCCGGCATCTGCCCCCAGCACCGCGAGCGCGAGCTGGCCGTGGTGATAGGCCGGCCACAGCGGCGCCAGTTGCACGAGTGCATCGGGCAGCATCGACAACGGCAGCCACAGACCCGACAGGAAGGCCATCGGCAGGAACAGCACGTTCGCCCAGGCCGGCGCGGCATTGGCGCTGGCGACGCTGCCCAGCAGCAAGCCGATCGCGCAGAACGGCAGCGCGCCGAACACGGTGACGGTCCACAGTTGCACCCATTGCGCCGGCGCCAGCGACACGCCGCCGAACGCCGTCGCCAGCGCCGCCAGTTCCAGCACGATGATCAGTGAGAACAGCAGCGCGATCGCGGCACGCGCCACCAGCCAGGCACCGCCGGGGGCCGGCAGCGCACGCTGCAACGCGAAGAATCCGCGTTCGCGGTCGATCGCCAGCGTCACCGAACATCCGAACAGACCCGCCCCCATCGCGCCGAACACCCCGTACGTCGCCAGCAGGTAGCGGGCGGCCTCAGCACTGCCCCGGTTGCCGCCGAGCACGAGTCCGAACATCGCGTAGAACGCTGCAGGAAACAGCAACGTGGGCAGCACGTACATCGGCTCGCGCAGCAGACGCAGCAGTTCGCAGCGCACCGTCTGCGCCACCGCGCGTACGCCCCGGGCCCGCCCGGCCGACGCGCCGATCCGGGTCCGCGCGCTCATGCGCCTGCTCCCGCCCGGGCCTGCCCAGGTCCAGTGGTCAGCGCCTCGGCCAGGTCCGCGCGGCGCACCTCGAGCCCGCCGGCCTGTGGATCGGCCTGCAGCAGCCTGCGCACCACCGCGTCGGCATCGTCGGTCACGATCGCCAAACGCCCTTCCGTCCGGGCCACCGACATCACACCCGGCCAGGTCGCGATCTCGCCTTCCGGCAGCGCGCTGTCGCAGGCCACGCGCCGTTGCGCGACTCGCGCCCGCACCGCATCGACGCTGCCGGCGACACAGACACGCCCGGCCGCCAGTACCACGACGCGATCTGCCAACGCCTCGGCTTCGGCCATGTCGTGCGTGGTCAGCAACACGCCCGCCCCGCGGGTCACCAGGGTACGGACCGTCTGCCAGACCTGTCGCCGAGCGTCGTGGTCCAGGCCGGTCGTCGGCTCGTCGAGGAACAGCAATTGCGGACGGCCGCACAGCGCGAGCGCGAACTGCACACGGCGTTGCTGCCCGCCCGACAGCCGACCATAGCGCCGCGACAGCAGCCCCTCGAGCCCGGCCAGGGCGACGCAGTCCGGCAGGCTGCGCGGCGCCGGATACCAGCTGCGCACCAGCGCCAGCAATTCGCCGACCTGCAGTCGTTCCGGCAACTGCGCCTGTTGCAGCATCACGCCGATCCGCCATCGTGCATCCGGGTCGGTGGGCGGGCGACCGAACAACCGGGCCTCGCCCTGGTCGGCAGGTTGCAGGCCGAGCAGAACGTCGAGGGTCGTGGACTTGCCCGCACCGTTGACCCCGAGCAGCGCGGTGACCTGGCCGGGCGGCACCGCCAGGTCCACACCATCGAGCACACGGACGCGCCCGCGGGTGCGCACGACACCGCGCAAACGCGCGAGCGGCTCGACGACGGCGGGTGTGGGCGAATGGGCGATCGCAGGCATGGACATCATCGCGTCTCCTTCGGGCCGGGAGCCACCAGTCTTGGCACTGGGCCCGCGTGGCATCAGACGCAAACGTCAGTACGATCGCCTGACAGCTGTCACGTGCTCCCGGGACCTGCGCGGCGGCAGACTGTGCCGGTGCGGCGCACCCGCCCGCCGGCCTTGGCCGCCGGCAGATTGGAAACCCTCGCCCCCCGCGGTCACACTGGCCGCAGTTCTCCCGTCCAGGCTTCGATGAACACGAACGCAGACCTGCTCAAGGAACTCCGCATCGACCGCAGCGCCCCGCCGCCGCCGTCGCGTCGCCGCCTGTGGATCGGGCTCGGCATCGCCGCTGTGGTCGCGATCGTCCTGTTGCTCGCAGCCTGGCTGCTGGCGCCGCGCGCGATCGAAGTCGAGACCACGGGGGTGGCCGCGCCCAGCGCGCCGGGTAGCGCCGGCGGCTCGGTGCTCGATGCCAGCGGCTACGTCGTCGCCCGCCGGATGGCGACCGTCTCGGCCAAGATCACTGGCCGCGTGCGCGAGGTGCGGATCGAAGAAGGCCAGCACGTGCAGGCCGACGAGATCCTCGCCACCCTCGATCCGATCGACGCCGATGCCCGGCGCGATCTGTCGGCCGCGCAGCTCGAGGCCGCGCGCAGCCAGGTCGCCGGCGTGCAGGCGCAGCTGACCGAGGCCACCGCCAATGCCGAGCGCCTGCAGGCGCTGGTCGGCCAGCAATTGGTGTCCAAGGCGCAGTACGAACAGGCGGTCGCCCAGCGCGACGCGCTGCGTGCGCAACTGGCCACCGCGCGCCGCAACGCCAACGTCGCCGACGAGCAGTTGCGGATCTCCACGATCGGTGTCGACGACACCCTGGTCCGCGCACCGTTCGCCGGCGTGGTCATCGCCAAGGCCGCGCAGCCGGGCGAAATCGTGTCGCCGCTGTCGGCCGGCGGCGGCTTCACCCGTACCGGCATCGGCACCATCGTCGACATGGACTCGCTCGAGGTCGAAGTCGATGTCGGCGAGTCCTACATCGGCCGAGTGTCGCCGGGCATGCCCGTCGAGACCACGCTCAACGCCTATCCCGACTGGAAGATCCCCGGCAGCGTGATCGCGATCGTGCCGACCGCCGACCGCGGCAAGGCGACGGTGAAGGTGCGTATCGCGCTCGACGCCAAGGACGCGCGCATCGTGCCGGACATGGGCGCGACGGTGAGCTTCCTCGAACAGGCACGCCCGGCCCAGGACGCCGACGCGCCGCGGCTGTCGCGTGTGCCGGCAACCGTGCTGGCCGAGCGCGATGGTGCGCAGGTGGTGTTCGTGGTCGACGGCGACGTCGTGCGCCAGCGCACCGTCGAACTGGGCCAGCGCATCGGCGGCAATGTCGAGATCGCATCCGGGGTAGCGCCCGGCGATGTGCTGGTGGTCAATGCGCCCGATGCACTCGCCGACGGCAGCCGCGTCCGGGTCAAGGACTGATCCACTGCAACGCGCACTTGCGCGAATGGCGCGATCGGTCACAACACGCTGCGCCCACTGCGCAGCACCACAGTTCCAGATCACGAAAGGGGAATGACGATGGCACTGGTGTCGATCCGCAATCTCACCAAGTCCTACCAGCGCGGACCCGAGCGGGTCGAGGTGCTGCACGGCGTCGATCTCGATATCGCCGAAGGCGATTTCGTCGCGCTGATGGGCCCTTCGGGTTCGGGCAAGACCACGCTGCTGAATCTGATCGGCGGACTCGACACGCCCACCGGCGGCGAGATCGCCGTCCACGGCGAGCGCATCGATCGGATGGGCGGCGGGCAACTGTCGAGCTGGCGCAGCCGCAACGTCGGCTACGTGTTCCAGTTCTACAACCTGATGCCGGCGCTGAGCGCGCAGAAGAACGTCGAGCTGCCGCTGTTGCTGACCAAGCTTTCGGGCGCGCAGCGCAAGCGCAATGCGCAGATCGCGTTGACCCTGGTCGGGCTGTCGGATCGCACCTCGCACAAGCCCAACGAACTGTCGGGCGGTCAGCAGCAGCGCGTGGCGATCGCGCGTGCGATCGTCTCCGACCCGACGCTGCTGATCTGCGACGAGCCCACCGGCGATCTCGACCGGCAATCGGCCGAGGACATCCTGGGCCTGCTGCAGACCCTCAACCGCGAACACGGCAAGACCATCGTCATGGTCACCCACGACCCGAAGGCCGCCGAGTACGCCAGCCACACGCTGCATCTGGACAAGGGCACGCTGGTCGGCGAGCACGCGGCAGCGGCCTGAGCGTCTGCGCCCTCCCCGCGTGCGGAGGGAGGGTTGAGAGGGGCAAACGATCAGTTCGACGAACAACACGCGCACGCACTGTGCGGGCCGCCTGTCTCGGCGATCTGGCCTCGCCCTCATCCCGGCCTTCCCCGCTAGCAGGGGAAGGAGAGAAAAGCCGACTCGCTGCGATACCGAATTCCTGAACTACACCGGCAGGACATCCCATGAAATACCTGCATCTGATCTGGGCCGCGCTGATGCGCCGCAAGACCCGCACCGCGCTCACCGTGGCGTCGATCGTTGCCGCCTTCCTGCTGTTCGGCCTGCTCGACGGCATCCGGGTGGCGTTCGCGCAACTCGGCAAGAACGCCGATGGCGCGCAGCGCCTGCAGACCGCTTCGCGGCTGTCGTTCATCGAGACGCTGCCCAAGGCCCTGGGCAAGCGCATCGAACTGGTCGACAACATCGAGGCGGTCACCTATGCCAGCTGGTTCGGCGGCACCTACCAGGGGCCGCGCAACCAGATCTTCAGCTTCGCGGTCGCGCCCAACTACCTCGATCTGTACCCGGAAATCGAGGTCGCACAGGCCGAGCGCGACGCATTCGCGAGCACGCGCACCGGCATCCTGGTCGGCGAGAAGCTGATGCAGCGCTTCGACTGGAAGGTCGGCGACCGCATCCCGCTGCAGTCGTCGATCTTCCCCAACAGCGACGGCTCGATGAACTGGTCGTTCGACATCGTCGGCGTACTGCGCAACCGCGGCGGCAAGCAGGGCGGCTTCAACGACCAGATGCTGCTGATGCACTACGACTACTACGCCGAGTCCACGCCGTACGTGGACAACGAGGTGGGCTGGTACGTCAGCCGGGTATCCGACGTGCGCCGGGCCGATCGCGCGGCCAAGGCAATCGATGCGCTGTCGGCCAACTCGCCCCACGAGACGCGCACGATGACCGAGGGCGCGGCGATCGCATCCCAGCTCAAACAGATGGCCGACATCGGCATGATCGTCAGCGCAATCATGGGCGCGGTGTTTTTCACCCTGTTGCTGCTGACCGGCAACACGATGGCGCAGGCGGTGCGCGAACGCACCTCGGAACTGGCGGTGCTCAAGACCATCGGCTTTTCCAGCCCCAGTGTGCTGATGCTGGTGCTGGCCGAATCGATGGTGCTGGTGGTCTTTGGCGGCGTGCTCGGCCTGGGCCTGGCAGCGGCGGCCAGCGCGGTGCTCAACCTCGTGGCCGGCGACATGATTCGTTTGCCCGGGATCGAATGGCGCAGCTGGCTATTGGGGCTGGGCTTGATGGCCGCGATCGGCCTGGTCGTCGGCGCGCTGCCGGCGCTGCGCGCGATGCGCCTGAACATCGTCGATGCCCTCGCGGGCCGCTGAGGAAACCGCCATGCATCCGTTGCTCAAAACCCTGTTGCAGAACGCCGGTCTGGTCGCGGCCTTGGTCGTCGCGCTTGTCGTCTGGATCCTGGCGCCGTGGTATGTGCTCCTCGCTGCCGCGCTCGCGGTTGCGCTGTGGATGGTGCTCAGCCACAGCGGGCGCCAGGCGGCGTCAGTCAGCCAGGTCGGCATCAGCACGCTCGGCCAGCGGCTGGGCGCCTCGTCGGTCGTGGTGATCGGGATCGCCGGCGTGGTCGCCGTCCTGGTCGCGCTGTTGTCGATGGCCGAGGGCTACCGGCAGACCGTCGGCGGCACCGGCGATGCCACCAATGCGATCGTGCTGCGCGGCGGCTCGGTCGCCGAGGTGATGTCCACGCTCGACCGCGCGACGATCAGCACGGTCGTGCAGGCACCGCAGATCGCCCGCAGCGCCGACGGTCGGCCGCTGGCCTCGCCCGAACTGGTCGTCGCCGCGACGCTGCCGCTGCGCGGCGGCGGGCCCGACGAGGACGGCAGCGTGCAGTTCCGCGGCGTCGGCGACATGGCCTTCCAGGTGCGGCCGAAGCTTCGGATCGTCGAGGGCCGGATGTTCGAGACCGGCAAGCGCGAGTTGGTGGTCGGCAAGGGCGCGCGCAAGCAGTTCGCCGGGCTCGATCCGGGGCAGTCGGTCCGACTGGGCAGCGACATCTGGCAGGTGGTCGGCGCGTTCGAGGCGGGCGATGCGACCGACTCGGAGATCTGGGCCGATGCCGAGGTCGTCGCCACTACCTACCGCCGCGGTTCGACGCGTGCATCGATCACTGCGCGGCTGACCGATCCGGGCGCCTTCGCCGCCTTCAAGGCCGGCCTTGATGCCGATCCGCGCACCCAGGTCGAGGTCAGCACCACACTGGACTACTTCGCCAAGCAGTCGGAGGGCATGTCCAAGGTGCTGCGCGTCATCGGCATCGTGGTGGGCTCGATCATGGCGGTCGGCGCGGTGTTCGGCGCGCTCAACACGATGTTCGCCACGGTCGCGGCGCGGGCGCGCGAGATCGCGACGCTGCGCGCGATCGGCTTCCGCGGCCTGCCGGTCGTGGTCGCGGTCATGCTCGAAACGATGTTGCTGGCGTTGCTGGGCGGACTGCTCGGCGGCGCAATCGCGTGGCTGTTGTTCGACGGCTACGGTGCCTCGACGCTCGCCGGCGGCGTCGGTCAGATGACCTTCGAGTTCCGGGTCACGCCTGCGCTGTTGTGGGGCGGGCTGAAGTGGGCGTTGGCGATCGGCTTCGTCGGCGGGTTGTTCCCGGCGGTGCGCGCGGCGCAGTTGCCGGTAACCACCGCGCTGCGCGCCGGATGAGCGGCGGCGACCCGGCCACGCTGTCGAACGCGGACCTGCAGCGCGAGATCCAGGCGCTGCAGGCCCGCGCGTTCGAACGTTATGAGGACGCGGCGCTGCAGGCCGAGGCCGCCCCCGACCGCGCCGAGGCCATCTATGCCCGCGCCGAGCGCGAGACCGCGCCGTGGATCCAGCGTGCCAATGCGCTCAACGCCGAACGCGTCGCGCGCTATCGCCGACGCGCGGCGCGCTGGCGTCAGGCCGCGATCGCGGTGGCGGTTGTCGGCACCGCCGGCGTGCTGTGGCTCGCGGTGATGCGCTAGCTGCGTCGCGCGGCCGGCGCGGCCTTCAGCTGTCGCGATCCAACAGGCCATCGGCCTGCGCCCGCCGGACGGCCTCGGCCGTATCGAGATCGCGCTGCAGCGCCGGCGCCTCCAGCCGGAACAGTGCGGGCTGCGGCAGTGCCGCGAGCAGCCCGCCGAAGCCCCGATCGCCGTGCAGCGCTTGCGCCTGCGCGAACAACACCGGCGACAGCACCGCCGGAATGCCCGGACGATCGCCGTGCAGCGTTGCCGCGCAGCCCGACGGTGCCATCGCCGCGCCATCGAGCAACGCGCGCAGATGTGTCGCCTCGAGCGCCGGCTGATCGACAGCAACCACCAGCACCGGCCCGGCATGCCCCTGCAGCGCGCGCGCCGCGGCGGCGAGGCTTGCGGCAATCCCCGTGCGCCACGCGGGCACGTCGCAGCGCTCGCCGGGTGCGGACGTCAGGGCGGCGGCGACCGCATCGCGATGCCCGCCCAGCATCACCACCAGCCGATCGGGCGCTGTGTCCGCCGCGAGCCGCACCGCACGGGCGACCAGCGGCCCGCCCGCACGCCGCAACAGTTGCTTGGGAAAGCCCAGCCGCGTGCTGCCACCGGCGGCGAGCACGACGACGGCATGGCCGGCCGTTTTGCGAGGAACGGTGGCAGGGCCCGCGACCGCAGTCGTATCGGAACAGGACATCGCGTCACTGTGCCAGAGGTCGCGCCTCGGACGCCGGACGCAAGCCTGGGCCCGCGCAGTCAGGCCTGTTGCGCAACGATGCGGCGACGCGCCTGCAGGTAACCGTCGACCGCGAACACAGCCAAGCCCGCCCAGATGAAGGCGAACCCGGCAGCGCGGTCAGCGCCGAACGGCTCGCCGAAGAAGAACACCCCCAGCAGCAGTTGCAGCGTCGGGCCGATGTACTGCATCAGCCCGACCACCGTCAGCGGCACGCGCCGCACCGCATAGGCGAAGCAGATCAGCGGGATCGCGGTCAGCGCGCCGCCCATCACCAGCAGCACATCGGTGAGGCCGCCCCAGCGCAGCGAGAAGAAGCCGCCCCCGCCACGCAGTTCCAGCCAGACCAGCGCGAGCAGCGCCGGCCCGAATACGAACAGGTTCTCCACCCCCAGGCCCTTGACCGCCTCGACTGCCGCGAACTTGCGGATCAGGCCGTACAGCGCGAACGAGCCGGCCAAGCACAGCGCGATCCACGGAAAGCTGCCGTAGTTGAAGGTCAGCCACAGCACACCGCAGGCCGCCAGCACCACGGCGATCCACTGCGGCCGCGACAGCCGTTCGCGCAGGAACAGCACGCCGATGACCACGTTGAGCAACGGGTTGATGAAGTAGCCCAGGCTCGCCTCGACCACGTGGCCGCTGTTGACCGCCCACACGTACAGGCTCCAGTTGCCGGCGATCAACACACCCGATAGCGCCAGCATGCCGGCCAGGCGCGGCTGGGCGATGGTCTCGCGCAGCCAACCGCGCCCGTGGCGCAGTGTCAGCCAGGCGGCCACGAGGATCGCGCACCAGATCGCCCGGTGCAGCACGATCTGCAGCGACGGCACCTCGCGCAGCAGATGCCAGTACATCGGCATCAGCCCCCAGATCACGAAGGCCGCAGCGGCGATCCACGTGCCGCGAGGGGCCTGCACGGCGTCGTTCATGCCTCGTCTCCGGCCGCGGCAGGAACAGGTGCCTTGCGCGCGCGGCCCAGCGTGATCGCCACGACCGCCGCCAGGATCACCGCCATCGCGCCCAGGTCGTGCGCGGTGAACCGCTCGGCGGCCAGCCAAGCGCCGAGCACCACGGCGATCGCCGGATTGACGTAGGCGTAGCTGCTGGCCAGCGTCGGGCGGACGTTGTGCAGCAGCCACACGTAGGCGGTGAAGCCGACGATCGAGCCGAACGACGCCAGATAGGCGAGCGCGAGATGCCCCTTGGGCGTCGGGGGCACGTCCAGCCGCTCCCCCAACAGCAGGCCCGTGGCGAGGATCAAGACGCCGCCGGCGAGCATCTGCGCCGCGGCGGCCATGAACGGCGACGGCAGATCGCGGCCGCGGCTCCAGACCGAACCGAAGGCCCAGGCCAGCGGCGCGATCAGCAGCGCGACCAGGCCGGCGGGCGTCGAGGTCAGCGAACTGCCGGCGTTGAGCCACAGCACGCCGACGAAGCCAATCGCCAGGCCCGCCCATTCGATGGGGCCGGGCCGCTCGCCGCGCATGACCGAGAACAGCGCCACCCAGATCGGCACCGACGCCACCGCGACTGCGGCCAGGCCCGACGACACGCTCTGCTCGGCGATGCAGACCATGCCATTGCCCAATCCCAGCAGCAGCACGCCCATCGCAATCACGTTCGGCCACTGGGCACGCGTGGGCGCGGGCACACCGCGCAGGCGCAGCACGGCGTACATCAGCGCACCGGCGGCAATGAAGCGCGTACCGGCCATCAGCAGCGGCGGATAGCCGCCTTCGAGCGCGAAGCGGATCGCCAGATAGGTCGAGCCCCAGACCACATAGACGGCCGTCAACGCCAGGCCGATGGCCAATACCGACGCCGGACGCGCACTGGACGCGTTGCTCATGGGGGCAGTTCCAAAAAAGGGGCAGGCCCGCATCAGCGGGCCGCAGATTCTACGCCGGGTGCCCGTTGCATGGCTGGAATGGCGGTGTTGCACGACGTGGCGCCGACCGCTGCGCGCACCGGAAACGCCCTTTCGCTGAACCTGCACATTCCGGTGTATCGGCGGCGTCGGGCATCGGCCTGACGGCTTACATGCCCAATGCGCGCGTCGTGGGAGGCATCCTTCATCGCGGCGTCATTTCGCAGGGGCAATGCGCCACCAGCGCCGAAGCGCAAAAAAAAACCGCCGCGACAGGCGGCGGTTTTTTGAAACCGACTGAGAGCGTGGCTCAGCGCGCCCAGCGACCGGGGCCGGTCGATTCGGGCAACACCGAGGCCGAGAGTTTGCGGTCGTTGTTGAGCAGGCGCACGGCATCGGCCAGGATCGCAGAGGCCTCGCGCAGCAGCGGGTCCGGACGCTCCTCGGCCGCCTTCTCCAGACGGGCCTGCTGCGCGATCGCACGCTCGCTCGCCTGCAGGCCGTCGTCATCGGAGTCCTCGGCCAGCGGATCGAGCTCCAGGCCCAGCGCCTTGCGCTCTTCCTGGCGCTGCGCGCGCTTGGCGGTCTGGCGATCGCGCTCGGCGCGCCGCTCGGCCTCGTTGAGCGAGACCCACTTCTTCTCGCGCTCGGCCCGGAACTCGGCGATGTCTTCGGCCCACCACTGGAATTCCTTGTCGGTGGCGACGCGGGTGTCGTGGAGTTGTTCGAGCTGCGGCAGCAGTTCGCCGAAGTTGCCGTATTGGGTGTGCGGCACGGCGGCGATGCGCGACCACGGCAGGGCGTTGTCGTAGGTGCTCTCGCCGAACTCGGTGGCATCCACCGTCACCGGGAAGTGGATGTCCGGCTCCACGCCCTTGTTCTGCGTGCTGCTGCCGCCGGGCAGGAAGAACTGCGCGATCGTCAGCTTGACCTGCCCGTAGCGCTTGTTCTCGTTGGCCGGCCACCGGTCCAGATCGACCAGGTTCTGCACCGTGCCCTTGCCGAACGTGGTCTCGCCGATGATCAGGCCGCGCCCGTAGTCCTGGATGGCGCCGGCGACGATTTCCGAGGCGGAGGCCGAACCGCGATTGATCAGCACCGCCAGCGGGCCGTCCCAGGCGACGCCGGGATCGCGATCGCCCTGCACGCCGACACGGCCGCCCGACTCGCGCACCTGCACCACGGGGCCCTGGTCGATGAACAGCCCGGTCAGTTCGACCGCCTCGTTCAGCGAACCACCGCCGTTGTTGCGCAGGTCCAGCACCACGCCGTCGACCTTGTCCTGCTTGAACTGCTCGAGCAGGCGGGCCACATCGCGCGTCGCCGAGGCGTACTCGCCGTTGCGGCTGCGACGCCCCTCGAAGTCCTGATAGAACGCCGGCAGCTTGATCACGCCGATGCGCTTGTCGACGCCGCCCTCGGTTGCCGGCAGGGTCAGCGTCTCGGCCTTCGCGGCCTGCTCTTCCAGGCGCACGCGGGCGCGGGTGAGCGTGATGCGCACCGGCTCGCTGTCGAGCGTGGCCTCGGCGGGGATCACATCCAAGCGCACCTGGGTGTCCTTGGGGCCCTTGATCTTCTCGACGACGTCGTCGATGCGCCAGCCGATCACATCCTCCATCGGCCCGTTGGTGCCCTGGCCGACGCCGACGATGCGATCGCCGGGCTTGAAGCGGTTGCTCAGCGCCGCGGGACCGCCGGCGATAACCTCGCGGATCACGACCACGTCGTCCTGCTTCTGCAACTGCGCACCGATGCCCTCGAGCGACAGCGACATGCTCTGGTTGAACAGGCGCGCGGCACGCGGATTGAAGTAGTCGGTGTGCGGATCGATGACGCCGGTGTAGGCATTGAGGAAGCTGCTGAAGGCGTCCTCGTCGTTGTACGCGGCGACCGTGTTCGCCTGGTTGAGATAGCGCCGATCGAGCGTCTTGCGGATCTCGTCAGGCTGCTTGCCGGCCAGCTTCAGGCGCAGCCAGTCGTTGCGCACCGATTGCCGCCACAGCGCGTCGAGCTCGGCGCCGTCGGCCGCCCACGCAGCATCCTTGCGGTCGTATTCCCAGCGGTCGTTGCCGCTGAAGTCGAAGATGTCCTGCGACAGCAGGTTGCGGGCCTGGGCGGTGCGCTCGGAGACGCGGGTCTTGAACAGCGCGAAGATCTCCAGTGCCGGCGCGATGTCGCCGTCGCGCACCGCCGCGCCCATCTTCGGCCGCAGCGCCTCGAAGCGCGTGATGTCCTGCTGGGTGAAGAAGACCTTGCCCGGATCCAGGTTCTCGAAGTACCGGTCGAAGATCTCGCTCGACATGCCCGCATCGAGCGGACGCGGCCGGTAGGCGTAGCGGCTGTCGGACAGCAACCCGTAGACGAGCTTGGACGCCGCGACCTGGTCCACGTTCGGCGTCGCCGGGACCTCGGCGATGGCGTCGGGCCTGGCCATCAGCGCCAATGGCACCGCCAGCGCCAGGGCGATCAGTGAGCCGGAAACGACACGGGAAGCTTTCATTCGGTGTCCTGCGCTGCGGGTTCGGGAAATCATGGACAGGTCATCGAGCCTGTCGCGTGAATAGACGTGATGACAGTGCCGAAAGTTGCATGTCCGATGCAAGCCGGACACGCAATCCGTTGTGTTGCGGACACGCTGCGTCCCGCCGGAGGCCCGGCGTTCACCCGTTCGTCAGGCTCGGCCACACGGGCCGAACATGGCTCAGGCGGCGACGCCGGCTTCCATCGCCTGGCGATCGGCGTGGTAGGACGAGCGCACCAGCGGGCCGGAGGCGACGTGGCTGAAACCCAGCGCCATGCCGTAATCCTCGAGGGCCTTGAACTCGTCGGGGGTCCAGTAGCGCAGCACGGGATGGTGGTGCGCGGACGGCTGCAGATACTGGCCGATGGTGACCATGTCCACGTCGTGCGCGCGCAGGTCGCGCAGCGTGCCCTGCACCTGCTCCATGGTCTCGCCCAGGCCGAGCATGATGCCCGACTTGGTCGACACCTCCGGATGCTGGGCCTTGAACTTCTGCAGCAGGGTCAGCGACCACTGGTAGTCGGCGCCGGGCCGGACGTTGCGATACAGATCCGGCACCGTCTCGACGTTGTGGTTGAACACGTCCGGCGGATCGGTCCGCAGGATCTCCAATGCGCGCTCCATGCGGCCCTTGCCGCGGAAATCGGGCGTGAGGATCTCGATGCGGATGTTCGGCGACAGCGCGCGGACTTCGCGGATGCAGTCGACGAAATGCTGGGCACCGCCGTCACGCAGGTCGTCGCGGTCGACCGAGGTGATCACCACGTACTTCAGGCCCATGTCGGCGATCGTGTTCGCCAGGTTGCGCGGCTCCGAGGCGTCCGGCGGCTTGGGCCGGCCATGGGCGACGTCGCAGAAGGAGCAGCGGCGGGTGCAGACCTCGCCCAGGATCATGAACGTCGCGGTGCCGTGGCCGAAGCACTCGTGGATGTTCGGGCAGCTGGCTTCCTCGCAGACCGTGACCAGCCGGTTCTCGCGCAGCTTCGACTTGAGCGCGGCGACCGCACCATTGGACGGGATGCGCACGCGGATCCACGAGGGCTTGCGCAGCACCGGCGCCTGCGCGAATTGCACGGGCGAGCGGGCGATCTTGTCGCCGGCCACCTGCTTGACGCCGGTCTCCAGCGATGCCGGCGGCGCGGACACCACCTGCAGCGGAATCGATTTGTCGGCGGTCTGGGTCATGGCGAAGGCATTGCGCGGATCGGATGGCCATTGTAGGCCCCCGCCCCCGCAGTGTCTGCGGCAGGCAGGAGACGCTGCGTGTCAGCAGGGTGGTACGGCCTCGGGAAGTACCGGGGCCGGCGCATCCGACAGGGTCAGACCGAACTGCTGCGCCAGGTGTCCGAGCAGCACCGGCGCGACGGTCTCCGTCGTTGCGCTGCCGCCCAGGTCGGCCAGCGAGACCACCTGCAGGCCCTGGTAGCCGCAGGGATTGATCCGCTGGAACGGCTCGAGGTCCATCGCGACGTTGAATGCGAGGCCATGGAACGTGCGACCCCGGCGCACACGAATGCCGAGCGCGGCGATCTTGGCGCCGGCGACATAGACGCCGGGCGCGCCTTCGCGTCGCACCGCCTCGATGTTCCAGTCGGCCAGCGTGTCGATGACCGCCTGCTCGATCCGGCAGACGTACTCGCGCACGCCGACCTTCAGCCGGGGCAGGTCCAGCAGCGGGTAAACCACCAGTTGGCCGGGCCCGTGGTAGGTCACCTGCCCGCCGCGGTCGACCTGCACGACCGGGATATCGCCCGGCGCGAGCACATGCTCGGGCTTGCCGGCCTGGCCGAGGGTGAACACCGGGTCGTGCTCGACCACCCACAGTTCGTCGTCCGTGTTCGCGTCGCGGGCATCGGTGAAGCGCTGCATGGCCTGCCAGACGGGGATATACGCCTGGCGCCCGAGCCGGCGCACGGACGCGGGGAGCGGCGCAGACACGTCGGTCATCCCCACCCTCCCGCGAACGCCGGCACCAGCCCGCCCCGCGGCACGGACGCCCCATCCAGGAACGCGCACAGGATCCTGGCGACCGGGTCGTCGCCGGCCCGCTCGAGCTGGGCCAGCGCGCGGTGGTCGGTCTGAAGGCCGGCGAACGCCGGCGCCTCGCCGTCCTCCGGCGGCGCCTCGGCCCAGGCCATCGGCCAGTCCGGCAGCAGCGGGGCGGCGCGCTCGGCGCGCACCAACAGGCGGACCTCGCAATGCCGGGGATCGGCAGCGATCCGTGAAAACAGCGCATCGACCACGGGGGCGGGACCCTCCAGCAATTGCATGAACAACCCGTCGCGCAGCGCCAGCAGGCCGCTGACGCCGCGTCGCGCGTTGGCTTGGCGGGAATCCTGCAACAACGCGCGCATGTCGGACACGGTGAATTCGTACAGCTGCCCGCTGCGATAGAGCAATTGCCGGTTCACGCGCGGGACGCCCTGCACCTGGATTGCGAGTGGGTCACAGCGTCCACTTGACCTCGGGATGCGCGCGCAACGCCTCGTGCGCCGCGTCGTACTGCGCCCGCGTCTCTGCGCGGATGCTCAGGCGCACGGACACGTAGCGCCCGCCGCTCGATGCGCGGGTGTTCACCGTCTCGTGCAGCACGGCAACGCCTGCATCGCCGAGCAGTCGCGGCAGTTCGGTCTCCAGGCCGGCATCGGCGGCGCCCATCGCGGTGAGCTCGAACACGCCCGGGAACTGGAAGCCGTGCTCGGGATTATCTGATTTGATGTCCATCGACGGATTATCGGGGCTGCCGGGGCCGAACCCAAGCAATGGCGGTGCAAGCGCCCGACCGACCGGATCTTCTTCTTCGGACGGGCAGCAGCCCGCCGGCCGGAAACCGCTCTCCCCTCGGTCAGGACATCCTGTCCTGACTCGGGCGCGCGCCATCCTTGGCGCGCTCGACGCGGTCACCGGCCGTCAGTCCGCTGCCGCGGACGTTTGCAAACAGACTTCGGTCAGCGCGGAGTCGCCCCAGGAGGAAGTCGCGAACTCTCAGCCTCAGTGTGTCGCGCCCGGCGGGGACTGCGATAACAAAAGCCGGGGTAGGCCGTACCCGGTTTCGAAGAAAAAAGGCCGGCATTTGCCGGCCTTTTCCGTGACAGGTGGACTCAGGAGTTCCACCACATCAGGAACTCGTGCCACAGCCGCTTGAAGAAGCCGGCCTCCTCGACCGCCTCGAGCGCGACCAGCGGACGCTGCGCAATGACCTTGCCGTCGAGGACGACGCGCACCGTGCCGATCTGCTGGCCCTTCTCGATCGGCGCGACCAGGGTCTCGGGGATGTCCATCGACGGCTTGAGTTGCGCGTACTTGCCGCGCGGCATGCTGACCAGCATCGGCTCGGCCACGCCCAACTGCACCTCGTCGGCCTTGCCCTTCCACACCTTCTGCGTCGAGACCGCCTTCTGGGCGTCGTAGACCGCGTGGGTCTCGAAGAAGCGGAACCCCCAGTTGAGCAATGCCAGCGAATCGGTGGCGCGCTGGGCCTCGCTCGTCGAGCCCATGACGACCGAGATCAGCCGCTGGTCGCCGCGCAGCGCCGAGGCCATCAGGCAATAGCCGGCGCCGGAGTGGTGACCGGTCTTGATGCCGTCCACGCTGTCGTCGCGCCACAGCAGCCGGTTGCGGTTGTGCTGGGTGATCGGCCCGACCGTGAATTCCTTGATCTTGTTGTGCGCGTATTCCTCGGGATAGTCGCGCACCATCGCGCGGCCCAGAATCGCCAGGTCGTGCGCGGTCGAGTAATGCTCGGGGCCGGACAGGCCGGTGGCATTGGTGAAGTGGGTGTTCTTCATGCCGATGCGTTCGGCGTAGGCGTTCATCAGCTGGGCGAACGCCTCCTCGCTGCCGGCCACGTGCTCGGCCAGCGCGATCGCCGCGTCGTTGCCCGACTGCACGACCATGCCGATCTCCATGTCCAGCAGCGGTGCGCGCTGGTTCACCGGGAAGCCGCTGTAGCTGCCGTCGGTGCCCGCGCCGCCCTTGCGCCAGGCGTTCTCGCTCATCAGCACCTGGTCGTCCGGCTTGACCTTGCCGGCCGCCATCTCGGCGGCGATCACGTAGCTGGTCATCACCTTGGTGATGCTGGCCGGCTCCACGCGCTGGTCGGCATTCTCGCCAGCCAGGACCTGACCGGTTGCATAGTCCATCAGCACCCAGGCCGTGCCGGTCACCTCCGGCGGCGGCGGCGTGGGCAGCGCATCGCTGAGTGCAGCGCCCCCCTCGCCGGCGGCGGCCGGCGCAGGCGCCGGTGCAGGTGTCGGCCGCGGCGCGGGGTCCTGGGCGACCGCAAGGCCGACCACCGCGGTGGCCATGGCGGACAGCAGCATGCGCGAAACGACGACAGGCACTTTCATCTGCAACGGAACTCCGGAATGCCCGCCGCGACGGCAGGCGGGGAAATGGGAAATACTCAGTCGCGCACGACGGTCGGCGCACCGAAGCCGAGCCCGGCGACACGCGAGGTCATCTCGGCGACGCGCGCGGCGTCGACCGGCCCCACGCGCAGGCGCCACACCGGTTTGCCGGCGGCGGTGCCGTCCTCGAGCTGGGCCGCGCCAATGCCGGCGCCGCGCAGGGTGGCCAGCGCCCGCTCGGCATTGGCCCGGGCGCCGAACGCGGCGACCTGCAGGGTGACGCCCCCGAGGCCGGCGCCACGACCGGACGCGCGGGCGCGGGCGTCGGCGTCGGCGACGTTGCAGCGGCGACCGGGACCGGCGCCGCTGCAGGCACGGTCGCGGCCGCAACCGCCCCATTGATTGGGACCTGGCGCCCGTTCTCGAGCTTGAGCCCGCGCGCGGCGAGCCAGGCATCGAAATCGTCGGCGGTCATGACCTTGCCGTTCTGATACATGTTGAACCGCCCGTCCGCCGCGCTGGGCTGCGGCAACGGCGCGGGACGCTCGCCGGCACGCGCGCTGGCGATGGGCAGGGCTTCGACGATGGCGTCGATCGTGCTCGTCGCCTGCGGCGCTGCCGGGCGCGGCGTGGCCGTAGCGACCGTGGCAGCGGGTGCGGCCGTGGGCGACTGTGCAACGGCGCGGTAGTCGTGTCGCGCGTTCTCGCCCGGGCTCAGCGCGCGGACTTCGACCCGGCCGGTGCCGGCCGGATGGATGCCGATCTTCACCGCGGCGGCATAGCTCAGGTCGACGACGCGACCGTCATGGAACGGGCCGCGATCATTGACCCGCACCACCACCGACTGTCCGGTGTCTAGGTTGGTCACCCGCGCAAAGCTGGGCAGCGGCAGCGACTTGTGCGCCGCGGTGAACGCGTACATGTCGTAGACCTCACGATTGGAGGTCAGCCGGCCATGGAACTTGGCGCCGTAGTACGAGGCGGTGCCGGTCTCGACGAATTCGCTGTGGTCGTCGAGCACGCGATAGGTCTTGCCGAGCACCTGGTAGGGGCTGCGGTTGCCGATCTCCGAACGCGGCAGATCGACGACCTCCGGCTCGGGAATCGCATCGACGTTGGGCAGGTAGTCGGGCAGGCTGTCGGGGACACCGGGCTTGTAAAGGCCGCCTGCGGTGTAGTGCCCGCGGGTCCGGGGATCCTCCTGCGCCGGCGCGTACGGCGACACCCGACGTGCGCCATGCGCAGACGATGCGGCACTCGCCGGCGTGCCGACCCGTTCGCCGCCGGAGGCGGCCACTGGCTTCTTGGGCGCGCCCGCGCAGCCGGCGAGCATCAGCAGGGGGGCCGCCGGCAGCAGCCAGCGGATCACGGACCGACCCCCGCCCGGATCGCCTGCGCCAGCTGGTGCACCGACAGCGAGTACATCGGCGAGCGGTTGTAGCGGGTGATCACGTAGAAGTTGCGGTAGGCCAGCCAGTACTCGGTGCCCGCCTCGCCGTCCAGCGACAGCAGCGTGCCGCCCTCGGCGGTGGGCTCGCCGGAGAGCGGCGTGTAGCCGCGCGCGGCAAGATCGGCCAGCGGATACACCGGCTCCCAGTTCTCGGGCTTGAAGTCGGCGGCGCCGTCGGCGCGCTGCGCGCGCGCGACCACTGGGCCGCCACGCTGCCAGCCGTGGACGACGAAGTAGTTGGCGATCGAGGCGAACACGTCGGGCTTGTGGGTCAGCAGATCGCGACGGCCATCGCCATCGCCGTCCTTGGCCCACAGCCGGTAGCTCGACGGCATGAACTGGCCCATGCCCATCGCGCCGGCATAGCTGCCCTTGAGCTCGCCGATCTCAAGCTGCGGCTCGGCCTTTTGCAACGCGAACAACTGCGCCAGTTCGCCGGCGAAGAACGGCGCGCGCGGCGGGTAATCGAACGCCAGGGTGTAAAGCGCGTCGAGCACTTTCCAGTTGCCGGTCACCCGGCCGTAGCTGGTTTCCACGCCGATGATCGCGACGATGTACTCGGCCGGCACGCCACTGTCGGCGGCCACGCGCTCGAGCGCCTCGCGGTTGTCGCGATAGAACGCCACGCCGCCATCGATACGCGCGGGGTTGATGAAGATCGGCCGGTAGTCGCGCCAGGGCCGCACGGCCTCGGCAGGGCGGCTGATCGCATCGAGGATTTTCTGCTGGACCTGGGCCTGCGCGAGCGTGCTGCGGATGCGCGCCGGATCGACCCCATAGGTCGTTGCCGTGTACTGGACGAAATTCTCCACGCGCTGCGCGCGCGGGATCGCCGGATCGGTGACCGATGGCGGCGCGACCGGCCGTTCCGGCGGCTGCGGCACCGAGGGCAGCAGCGCGCCCTCCGGGCGTTCTGGCTCGGCCAGCGGCGTGACCGCGCGATAGTCGTCGGCCTGGGCATCGGCGTGATTGGCAGGCGTCGCGCAGGCCGCCAATGCGAATGGCAGCGCGGCCAGGGAGAGTCGGAAGAACGGGCGTCGGCTCATCGGCGGCGAGGGTAGCACGCGTGCACGCAACGCCAACACTGCACCGCCGCCATCGTTGTGACGCGGTCAGCGTCGCCGCAGGCCGCTGGCCTGCACCGCCATCACCACGCCGAAGCCGGCGAGCAGCGACACCGCGGCGGTCCCGCCGAAACTGAGCAGCGGCATCGGCACCCCGACCACTGGCAGCAGGCCCGAGATCATGCCGCCGTTGACGACCACGTACACCGACATCGCCAGGCCCAGGCTGCCGACCAGCAGCCGCGAGAAGCCATCGCGCGCCTGGCTGGCGATCCACAGGCAACGACCGATCACGAACAGGTAGAGCGCCAGTACGACCACGACCCCGAGCCAGCCGAACTCCTCGCTGAGCACCGCGAACACGAAGTCGGTCGTGTGCTCGGGCACGTAGTTGAGATGGGATTGCGAACCGTCGCCCCAGCCCTGCCCGGTCAAGCCGCCCGAGCCGATGGCGATCCGGGACTGGATGATGTTCCAGCCCGTGCCCAGGGGGTCGGACTCGGGATCGAGAAAGGTCAGGATGCGGTCCTTCTGGTAGGGCTGCAGGTACCAGAACCAGGCTGCGGGCGCGCCCACCGCGGCGACCGTGGCGCCGCCGACGAACCACCACCACGACAGGCCCGCCAGGTACAGCGCGAACGCGCCGCCCGAGGCGACCAGGACCGCGGTGCCCAGATCGGGCTGCAGCAGCACCAGGCCGGTGGGCAGGCCGATGATCGCGGCCGCAACTGCGATCGCGCCCAGTCGCGGCGGCGTGGGCTGCTGTCCCAGCCACCAGGCCGCCATCATCGGCAGCGAGAGCTTCATCAACTCGGCCGGCTGCACATAGAACACGCCCAGGTTGAGCCAGTGCTGGCCGCTGCGCCCGGTGCCCACGAACAGCACCGCGATCAGCGGCAGCAGCGAGGCGGCATAGGCCAGCGGCGTGAAGCGTCGCAACTGCACGGCCGGAATCCGCGAAAGCAGCCACATCGCCCCCAGACCCACGGCGTAGCGCCCGGCCTGGGACCCGACCATCGCCATGTTCTTGCCGCTGGCGCTGTGCAGCACCGCCAGCCCAATGCCCATCAGCGCCACCAGCGCCGCCAGCAACGGCCAGTCGAGCGTGCGTGTGAAGCGCAGCCACAGGTCCAGCAACCAGCGCAGGATCACCTTCATCGCCGCGCCTCCGCCGGCGCAGGCGCAGGCTCGGCGACTGCGCCCGGCGGCACCGTGCGCACGCCGTCGACGACGCCCTCGAACGAGACCTCGCGTGCCGGTGTGGCGCCGGGCGCGGCGGCGACGACCGCAGCCGGGGCCCCGGTCATCGGATCCACTTCGACCTCGGGCATCGTGCCCAGCAGCCAGGCATCGAAGATCCGGCGCGCAATCGGCGCGGCCGCTGTGCCGCCGTAACCGCCATGCTCGACGGTCACCGCGACGGCGATGGTCGGATCCTCGGCCGGCGCATAGCCGACGAACAAGGCCTGGTGGCGCAGATGGTAAGGCAGCGCGCGCGGGTCGAGGCTGGCATTGCCGCGGCGGCTCACGCGCTGCGCGGTACCGGTCTTGCCGGCCATGCGGTACTGCGCGCCCCGCGCCATCGCGGTTGCCGATCCACGGCCATGGATCGTGTTCATCATCCCCTCCTGCACGGCACGCAGGTGGTCGGGGCGATCGGTGATGCGCTCGCCCGGCGGGCGCGCGATCGGCCGCCACGGCGCATCGAAGCCGTCGCGGCGCTCGGCCGCCAGGTGCAAGGTGTTGAGCACGCCGCCATTGGCGATCGCCGAGGTGCCGCGCGCCAGCTGCAGCGCGGTCGCGATCCAATAGCCCTGGCCGATGCCGGCGATGACTGTTTCGCCCGCGTACCAGGGCTCCTTGCTGCGCTGGGCCTTGTAGCGCGGCGACGGCACTACGCCGGGATTCTCGCCCAGCAGGTCGATGCCGGTGGGTCGACCGAAGCCGTAGCGCGTCATGTACTGGTCGAAGCGCTCGATGCCCATCTCGTAGGCGAGCTGGTAGTAGTAATAGTTGACCGAGCGGGAGATCGAGTCGCGCAGGTCGGTCCAGCCGCCACCGCGTCCAGCGTCGCGGTAACCGCGCCGCTGGCCGGGGATGAAGAATTCGCCGGTGGAGAACACCCGGTACTCGGGCGTGCGCAGGCCGCTGTCGAGGCCAGCGAGCGCGACCAGGGGCTTGATCGTCGAGCCCGGCGGGCCGCCGCCGAGCACGTTGCGGTTGAACAGCGGCCGCGCCGGATCATCCATCAGCCGACGGTAGTCGGTATGCGAAATGCCGTTGACGAACAGGTTGGGATCGAAGCTCGGCAGACTGACCATGCCCAGGATCAGTCCGGTCTTGGGCTCGACAGCGACCGCCGAGCCGTGCAGGCCGCCGAAGGCGAGCACCATCGCGCGCTGCAACTCGGCATCGATGCTCAGCCGCAGGTCGGTGCCCGCGGTCGCCGGCACCAGGCCGAGCCGGCGCAGCGCGCGGCCCTCCACGTTGGTCTCGACCTGTTCGTAGCCGATCTTGCCGCGCAACTGTGCGTCGTAGTACCGCTCCAGCCCGGTCCGCCCGGTCTGCGGGAACAGCAGGTGCGCCTGGCCGTAGCGCTCGATGTCGCTGTCGTCAGTGCGGCCGACGTAGCCGACCACGTGCGCGAACAGGTCGCCGTAGGGATAGTGCCGGTTGAGATAGGGCACGACTTCCACGCCCGGGAAGCGCCAGCGGTCGATCGCAAAGCGCGCCATCTCGTCCTCGCTGATGCGCAGCTTCAGCGTCACCGGCCGGAACCCGCGCTGCGCCTTGCGCTCGCGCTCGAAGCGCGCGATGTCGTCGGGAGACAGGGCGATGATGCGCGACAGGTCGGCGACCAGTTGCCGGGGGTCGCCGGCCTCCTCGGGCGTGACATCGAGCCGGTACGCCTGCTCGTTGCTGGCCAGGATGCGGCCTTGCCGGTCGTAGATCAGCCCGCGGCCGGGCACCACCGGGCGCGGCTTGATGCGGTTGGCCTCCGAGCGTTTGGCGTAGACCTCATGGTCGATCACCTGCAGCTTGAAGTACCAGCCGGCGAGCACCGAGAGCGCGGCCACGACCAGCACGAAGCCCAGCAACGCGCGACGCGCGAACGCCGCGGCCTCGGCGGCGTTGTTGCGGACATTCGAACGACGACGCCCGGCCATGTGCGGTCAGGTCCGGCGCCCGAAGCGCAGTGCGTCCATGACCAGGTACAGCGGCGCCCACAGCAGCATGCCCAGCAGCGGTGCGATCCAGTATGTCCAGGGCAACTGCGGCAGGCCCAGCGCGCCGTGGATCGCGGCACTGACGATGCGGTCGTTGAGCAACAGCCCACCGACCGCCGCCGCCTGCTGGGCAACCGGGAAAAAGCGCAGCTGCGAGCGGAAACGCTGCAGGATGAAGCTCATCACCACCAGCCGCAGGGCCTGCTCGCCCAGCAGGCCGCCGAACGCGAGATCGGAGATCAGGCCGACCGAGAACGCCAGGCCCAGGCCCGCGCGATCGGGATCCTCGATCACCCAGTAGGCGACCACCAGCGCCAGCCAGAACGGGCGCAGCGGCTGCAGGCCGGCCGGCAGCGGCAACAGGCCGAGCAGCATCGCGGCCAGCAGGCTCACCGGCAGCAACCAGCGCTTGCGACGGCGAATCATGGCGTGGGCCTCTGGACAGGCGGTGCGGGCTCGGTCGCGGTCGGCGTCGCCGCGGCTGCACCGTCCACCGCGCCCGTCTGCGCGCCGTCTGTGGCGGCCTCGGCAGCGGCAGCGGCTTCCGCCCTGGCGCGTGCTGCGGCCTCGCGCTCGGCCGCGGCCGCATCCAGATCGGCGGTGGTCACCGGCACGACCTCGTCGCGCAGCAGCAACACGTCGCGCCCGCGGTCGAACTGCGCGGCCGGTATCAGGCGGCCGATCAGGAATGCGCGGCTGTCGTCGGGCTCGAGCGAGGCGATCGTGCCGACCGGGAAGCCCGGCGGGAACCGGCCGCCCAGCCCCGAGGTGACCAGCGCGTCGCCGACCTGCACATCGGCCGACAGCGGCACGTTGCGCAGCAGCAGCGCATCGGCATGCCCGCTGCCGTAGGCGACCAGGCGCACACCATTACGCGCCACGACCACTGGCACCGCATGTTCGAGATCGGTCACCAGCAGCACGGTCGCGGTGGTGGACGTCGTCGCGATGACCTGCCCGAGCAGCCCGCCGGCGTCGATGACGCTCTGCCCGGTGCGCACACCGTTGCGGGTGCCCGCATCGAGCAGCAGCCGCTGCCGCGTCGGATCCTGGTCGACATCGAGGACCGGCGCCAGTTGCACGTCCAGATTGCCCTGCCCGACCGCGCCGAGCAGGCGCCGCAGGCGGGCGTTCTCGGTCGCCTCGACCCGCAAGCGGGCCTGGCGGGCGTTGAGTACCAGCAGTTCGTTGCGCAGCCGGCGGTTGTCCTCGGCCAGTTGGGAGCGGGTCGCCGCGTCGTTGCGCATGCTCGTGCCCAGACGCGAGGGCAGGCCGGCCAGCCACCACAGCGGCTGGACGATGACCGCCGCCTGGTGCCTGGCCTCCGACAGCCAGCTGCCGCGGTGGTCCATGACGATCAGCACGCACGACAGTGCCAGGTAGGCCAGCAGCCGCAGCGTGCCGGACACGTCGCCAGATCGGGGAGCCGGTGAGCTGGAAGACGACATCGGGCGTGTTGTCCTGATGGGAGTCGATCGTCAGTCCCGCGGCAGCGGGACGCCAGCGACCTGGAACCGGGCGGACGGCGGGGCGGGCCCCTCATGCCTGCAGCGAGGACGGGACACCAGGTCCTCGACCGCCAGCACTGCCGATGGCGCCGCGCGGTCAGTCGGCGAAGAACTCGTTACCGTGCAGGTCCAGCAACTCCAGCGCCCGGCCGCCACCGCGCGCGACGCAGGTCAGCGGGTCCTCGGCGACCTGGACGTGCAGGCCGGTGGCCTCGCTGATCAGGCGGTCGAGGTCGCGCAGCAGCGCGCCGCCGCCGGTCAGCACGATGCCGCGCTCGGCGACGTCGGCGCACAACTCGGGCGGCGTCTGCTCGAGCGCCTGCTTGACCGCTTCGACGATGCCCGACAGCGGCTCGCGCAGCGCGTCGAGCACCTCGTTGGAGCTGATCGTGATGACCTTGGGCACGCCCTCGGCCAGGTGCCGGCCGGAGACCTCGATCTCGACCACGGGCTCCTGCTGGTAGGCGCAGCCGATCTCGAGCTTGATCCGCTCGGCGGTCGCATCGCCGATCAGCATGCCGTGATTGCGACGCACGTAGTTGATGATCGACTCGTCGAACCGGTCGCCGCCGATGCGGGCCGACTGCGAGTAGACGATGCCGTTGAGCGCGATGACCGCGACCTCGGTGGTCCCGCCGCCGACGTCGACCACCATCGAGCCGCGCGCCTCGGTCACTGGCATGCCGGCGCCGATGGCCGCGGCCATCGGCTCTTCGATCAGCGACACCTCGCGGGCACCGGCCTCGAGCGCCGAATCCTTGATCGCCCGCTTCTCGACCTGGGTCGAGCCGGCGGGCACGCAGATCAGCACGCGGGGGCTGGGGCGCAGGAAACGCGACTTGTGCACCTTCTTGATGAAGTGCTTGAGCATCTCCTCGGTGTACGTGAAGTCGGCGATGACGCCGTCCTTCATCGGGCGATGCGTGGTGATGTTGCCCGGCGTCCGGCCGAGCATCTGCTTGGCCTCGGCGCCGACCGCCGCGACCACCTTCTGGCCGGCGGTCCGGTCCTGGCGCACGGCCACCACGGACGGCTCGTTGAGCACGATGCCCTGGCCGCGGACGAAGATCAGCGTATTGGCGGTGCCCAGGTCGATGGACAGGTCGTTGGAAAACAGGCCGCGGAACTTCTTGAACATCGGAAAAGGGCGTCCGTCAGAGGGGGCGACACAAGCGCGCTAGCCTAGCAAAAAAGCCGATGACCCGCGGCGCCCCGAATGCCCCGTATGGCGCCCGTCCAGACGGCCCGATCGCGCTTCCCGCAGGGCCCGCCCCCGCGGCGCCGCCGGTCTGGGCCGCGCCCTGGGCGGCCCGCATCGAGCCCGGCGCGCGCCGGGTTAACGTAAACTAACCGGCCTTCGACGATGACGAGTTGCGCGCGATGTCTGCATTGATCTGCGGTTCCCTGGCCTACGACACCATCATGGTGTTCCCGGACCAGTTCAAGAACCACATCCTTCCGGACAAAGTGCACATCCTGAACGTTTCGTTTCTGGTGCCGCGCATGCGCCGCGAGTTCGGCGGCTGCGCCGGCAATATCGCCTACAACCTCAAGCTGCTCGGCGGCCATCCCATCCCAATGGGCACCGTGGGCCAGGATTTCGGCCCTTATCGCGAATGGTTCACCGAGCTTGGCATCACGCTCGACTATGTGCGCGAGATTCCCGAGCTGTTCACGCCCCAGGCGTTCATCACCACCGACCACGACAACAACCAGATCACCGCCTTCCACCCGGGCGCGATGATGCGCAGCCACGAGAACCACGTGAAGGACGTGCCCGGGGTGACCATCGGCCTGGTCGGACCCGACGGCCGCGAGGGCATGCTGCAGAACGCACGCGAGTTCGCCGAGGCCGGCACCCCGTTCGTGTTCGATCCGGGTCAGGCGATGCCGCTGTTCAACGGCGACGAACTGCGCCAGTTCATCGAGCTGGCGGACTATGTGATCGTCAACGACTACGAGTCCAACCTTCTGCAGGAGCGCACCGGCTGGGACGAAAAGGTCATCGCCGGCAAGGTGCGCGCCTACATCTGCACGCGCGGCCCCAAGGGCGTGGTGATCCATGCCGAGGGCCAGACCCACGACGTGCCGCCCGCGCACGAGCGCCGCGTGACCGACCCGACCGGCTGCGGCGATGCCTTCCGCGCCGGCCTGCTGTTTGGCATCGACAAGGGCTACGACTGGCTGACCATCGGCCGCATCGGCAACCTGATGGGCGCGCTGAAGGTCGAGCATCCCGGTACCCAGAACCAGCGCTTCGACTACGAAGAGTTTTCGCTGCAGTTCCGACAGCAGTTCGGCTACTCGCTGGAGAGCAAAGGCGGCTGAGCCCGGGGGCGCCGCGCCGGCGGCGTAGAGCGCCCTCCAACCTCGCCGCGCCGCGCTTGAGGTCGCCGCGTCCGATCAGTCCGCGCTCGCGGGCCCGTCGGACGCAGACGGCTGCCAGTAGCTGCTGAAGTGCGGATGCCGGTAGACCTTGGGGATCCGAACGCGTACCGGCGAGCGCAACACCCGGCCCGGCGTGTCGGTCGCGACAATCGCCTGCTGCTGTGGAAACAGGAACACGCACAGCCCATCGAGGGCGGTATCGAATCGGATCGGATGGCGCTGGCCATCGATCATCGCGTCCGGTTGGTCGGCGTACTCGATCGGCTGGATGCGCCCGCGATCCAGGCACTGCCCGTCGTGGTGCATCCAGAATGCCTCGTGCCTTTCGGCATCCGTCGGATCGATGACCGAGGTCTCGGTCAGATGAAAATCGATACGCATGTCGCGCGCGCCTGCGGCCTCCGGTGTCCGCACCCAGACCAGCAACGATGTCGGGCGATAGCCGTCGACAAGGGGCACCGGCAGGCGCAGCACACCACGTGCATCGGGCGCGATGCCACGCACGTCCAGATTGCGCCAACGCGTCCCGAGCACGCCAGCGGCTCGGTTCTTGGCATACGACACCGACACCGGCGGACGGCCATGTGGTTGCCGCCCCAGCGTCATGCCCGGTGGCAGCGCGACCACGATCTGACCGTAGCCGGGCATCGCCAGGTAGACATCCGATTCCACCGTACGCGCCTGGTGATCGAGCTGCGGGCGGCCGAAACCGTCGTTGAACGTCGGCACGTTCTGTGGAAATCCGAGGATCGAACTGCACCCGGACATCACCACCAGCAGCATGGCGGCGCCGGGGAAACACCGCCGCCAGACACGACGCAGAGGGTTCGCTTCGAATCGCATTGTCGACGGTCACCTTCACGAGCTGCCTGCACGACAAAGGCAGCCGTGCAGCGGCGTGAAGCGTACCGGAACTGGCCACAGGCGACGTCGCTACTCCCGAGAGAGCCGTTCAAAACTCGCGCCAGGATCAGGCAGCCGCCGTCGCTGTCGATCGCCTAGCGCGCTGACCCACCGTGACGCGCGATCCATGCCAGGTAGGCGTCCAGCCAGCCCTGCATGAAGTCGCGGCTGGCCGTACCGAAACCGCCATCGTCGTCGAAGACGCCTTCCTTGGCATGCAGGAAGACCTCCGGCTGGCCGAGGGTCGGCATGTCGAGATAGGCGAGGATGTTGCGCAGATGCTGCTGGGCAAGCGCGGAGCCGATGCTGCCGATCGAGGCGCCGACCACGCCAGCCGGCTTGCCGGCCCACACGCTCTGGCCGTAGGGCCGCGAGCCATGGTCGATGGCATTTTTCAGCACGCCCGGCACCGAGCGGTTGTACTCGGGTGTCACGAACAGCACGGCATCGGCGCCGCGCACCGTATCGCGCAGGCGCACGACGGCCGACGCGGGCGCATCATCGTCGTCCTGGTTGTAGAGCGGCAGATCGCCGATCTCCACATGCACGAAGGCGGCGCGGCCCGCCGCAAGGCGCTCCAAGGCGTGGGCCAGGCGGCGGTTGATCGACGCCTTGCGCAGGCTGCCGACGAGTACGGCGATTCTGGGTGCGGGCATGGGGAACTCCTTGTGGGTGGAAGGGCGCGACTGGGGCCTCGGCGACCAATGCCCCACACCATGCACCACGCATGCGGGGATCGGGATGAAATGAACTGCCGGCCAGGCGCCCACCCGGCCAGGCAGGCCGAGCGAAGCGTCGTCAACCGGCCAGCAGCACCGCGCGCAACGTGGGCCAGCCTTTGCGCACCATCAGGACGCCGACGCAGGCTCAAGTTCACCGCTGCCCAGCCGTTGGTACTAAGCTGTCGCCGTCCAATCGGACGGGGCAGGCCTGCCCGTCCTGACATCCAGTCGCGCGCGCCGAAGGGGGAACTTCGGCGTCCCTCCAGCGGATGAGGCGTGCAGATCTGCGGCCGGTCTTCGTCCTTGTTCCGACTTCGAGCGCCTTATGATCGCCAAGCTTCTTGTCGGCATGCTGTGTGCCTACCTGTTGAGCTTTTCAGTGTTGTTCCTGCTCATCGGCAGGCGCCTGGGCCGCGACAAGATGGGGACAGATGCGTTCGCCGTGGGCAACCTGATCCTCGGTGCTGCCTACGTGCTGCAGTTGCTTGAAGGGTCGGTGGGGCGCAGTTGGATGGGCGTGGTCAATCACGCGCTCACGCTCGGCGCGCTGCTGGCCTACAGCGTGGGCGGTCTGCGCTTCTTCGACCGACCGACACCGCTGCTTCGGCCGTTGGCCACGCTCGTGCTGGGCTATGCGGCCGTGCAGATCCTGGTGGCGTGGGCCTGGGGACCGGTGGCGCGCTACGCGCTGCTGTCAGCGGCCTGCGCCCTGTGGTTCGGCGGCATGGTGGTCGTGCTGGTCGCGGGCCTGCGGACGTTCGCCCGCGATCTCGGCGCCGAGGCGCTGCTGCTGGCCGCGCTGATCGGCGGCATCGGCGTGCTGAATGCGATCAAGTTGACCAAGTTGCTGGCCGGCGGCCTGGCGACGCTGCACATGGATGGCCAGTTCCAGGTGGCCTTCTATGTCTACATGTGTTCGCTGGCGACCATCATTCCGCCGTTCATCGTCTGGTTGGTGCTGCGTCGCCTGACCGACCGGCTTGGCGAGATGGCAGCGCGCGATCCGCTGACGCAGTTGCTCAACCGCCGCGGCTTGAGCGAAGCGCTCAAGCTGCAACCGCGGCACCCGGACGGTGCTCGCCTGCTGCTGATCGATCTCGATCACTTCAAGCGCATCAACGACCGACACGGTCACCACACGGGTGACGCCGTGCTTTGCGCCATCAGCGATGTCCTGCGTGGGGCCGTCCGTACGGAGGATCTGGTGTGCCGGATGGGCGGGGAGGAGTTCGCCGTGGTCTGCCCAGGCGCCGACGAGACCATCGCAGGCGGCGTGGCCGAGCGCATCCGCCAGACTGTGGCGTCGACGGTCCTGCGCCAGGCACCGGATGGCGAGGCCTTGCACTGCACCGTCACCGTGGGCATTTCAGGGCGCTTCGACGACGATGCCTCGCTGGAGCGGGCGATGCAGGTGGCGGACGCGGCGCTCTATCGCGGGAAGTACGCGGGGCGCAACCGGGTGGAATGTAGCGACACGACCACGAACCAGAACCAGGGTCAGAGTGCACTTTCTGACGTGCCGGTTCTTGCCGGGGTCACTTGCGATCCCTGAGTGGCGACGGGCCTCACTGAAAGTGACCCGCTCATTCACGCGCGCCGCTCCCGGCCGATTGCACCCTCACCGCATCACGATCCCGGGCCAGCTTGAATGCGCCGATGTCACGACGCCACGCCGCCCCAGCCACCGACCGCCCGCGCGACCTGACCCGTGGCCCGATCGCCGCCACGCTGCTGGTTTTCGCCCTGCCGATCCTCGGCGGCAACGCCTTGCAGTCGCTCAACGGCTCGGTCAACGCCATCTGGATCGGCCGATTCCTGGGCGAGGACGCGATCGCGGCGATCGCCAATGCCAACAACATCCTGTTCTTCCTGCTGGGCGCGGTGTTCGGCGTCGGCATGGCGGCGACGATCCTGGTCGCGCAGGCCATCGGCCGCGACGACCTCACCGCGGCCAAGCGCGCGATCGGCACCAGCGCGACGTTCTTTGTGAGCGTGTCGGTGCTCGTCGCGCTCGCCGGCCTCCCGCTCTCGGGCCCGGTGCTCGAATGGATGGGCACGCCGGCCTCGGCGCTGCCGCATGCCGAGGCCTACCTGCGGATCATCTTCCTGGCGGTGCCGTTCCTGTACGCGCTGGCGTTCCTGTCGGCGATCCTGCGTGGCGCCGGCGACTCGCGCACCCCGTTTCTGTTCCTGCTGCTGGTGGTCGCACTGGACATCGTGCTGGTGCCGCTGCTGTTGTTCGGCGTGGGCCCGTTGCCGGAGATGGGCATGGCCGGCGCGGCGGCTGCGAACCTGATCGCCAATGCGCTGGGGCTGGTGGCGATGCTGGCCTGGCTGCGGCATCGCCGCCATCGGCTGTGGATCAGCCGTCACGAGCGCGCGCTGTACCGCCCCGACTGGACGATCGTCCGCGCGCTGCTCGCCAAGGGCCTGCCGATGGGCCTGCAGATGGTGATGCTGTCGGCGGCGATGATCGCAATGATCGCGATGGTCAACGCGCACGGCATCGAGACCACCGCCGCCTACGGTGCCGCGCTGCAGTTGTGGACCTATGTGCAGATGCCGGCGATGGCGATCGGCGCTGCGTGCTCGACAATGGCGGCGCAGAACGTCGGCGCGGGCCATTGGGACCGCGTGGGCCAGGTCGCCAAGACCGGCGTGGCGATCAATTTCCTGATGACCGGCATGCTGATCGCGGTGCTGATCGGCCTCGACCGCCACGCGCTGGCGCTGTTCCTGCCAGAGGGCAGCGCGGCGCTGGAGGCCGCGCGCCACCTCAATCGGGTGGCGATCTGGTCGTTCCTGTTTTTCGGCGTGACCTTCGTGCTGTTCGGCGTGGTGCGCTCGACCGGCGCGGTGCTGCCGCCGCTGGTGATCCTGGGGGCGACCCTGTGGGGCGTGCGCGTGCCGTTCGCCACTTGGCTGCAGCCCACGCTCGGCGCCGATGCGATCTGGTGGAGCTTTCCGGCCAGTGCGCTGGTGGCGATGCTGCTGGCGGTCGGCTACTACCGCTGGGGCGGCTGGCGCGCGGCGCGCATGCTCGCCGATGAACAGGTCGCGATCCCGGCCGAAGTCCCGGCCCCGCCGCCGGCACCGGTCGCTGGCGTCCCACCCTGCCGGCCGCAGAGGGCGGTCGACTGAGGCTGAACGGCCCGGCCGCAAGGCGCATTGACGCCGGCGTACGCCCGGCCGCTGTAGGAAGGACGTCCGCCCCGCTTTTGGAAGACGCTCATGCGCCCCGCTCCCTTGCTGGCCCTCGTGCTCGTCTGCGCCGGCGTCGCGACCCCCGTCGTGGCGCAACAGCTGCGCAATCCGGCCGATCCCCCGCCTGCCGCGGTCGCGCGACCCGCAGCGCCCGCGCCCGCCCCACCGCAGTTGCGCCCGCAGGCGCCTCCGCCACCGGCAGCCACGCTGCGCGCCCCGCAGCCGACGCGGCAACTCTCGAACGATGTCACCCGCCCGGTCACGCCCACCCCGGCGCTGTCGCAGCGCGAACGCTGTCTGCAGACCACGCGGAGCGCCGTACAGCCGGTGTCGGATCAGCGTGTCGCCGCGGCCCAACGCGGGTTGGCCGCCACCCAGGCGCAGCGCGCGGCGACCGGCGCTGTGGGCGCCGATCCGACCGACCGCTCGGGCCTGCGTGCGCAGCAGGAGGGCCAGCAGCGCGCGATCGCACGCGAACGCGACGCGGCCGCCCAGCAATTGCGGGTCGCGCAGGCCAACTGCAACTAAAAGCCGCCTCAGGCAGCGGGCGCGTCGTTCGGCGCGTTCGCCGCTGCGCGGGCCAACCAATCCGGCAGCGCGCGCCGGCCGACGCCCTGCGCCCTCGCCTGCTGCAACTGCGCCAGCATGTAGGCGCGCCGCGCCGGGTCGTCGCCGGCGAACGACAGCGCAAGATCGCGGTCCATCCAGCGCCGGAACACCACGAACAGGACGACATGCAGTGCCAGCGCCAAGGCACTGACCACCACGACGATGGCCACGTCCATCAGTGCGGACGTCCCAGTGCGTTGCGCCGCAGGCTCACTGCCAGCCCGGCATCCGTGCCCGGTCGAGCCCGGCGACTTCGAACACCGCCGTGCGGGTGCCGCCGGCGTTGACCGGGAACGCGATCGATAGCGTCTTTGCGCCCTCGAGCAGACGCCACAGCGCCTTCTCGTCGTCGATGAACATCGCGATCGCCTCGTCGGTCTGCGGCCGGTTGGCCGCCATGCGGCGCGGCGCGGCCTCGTCCACTGTCACCTCGACCCGGCAGCTGGGATAGCAGTCGAAATCCCCCGCCTCCAGCACAAGGTAGCTGCTGCGCCCCACGAGGGATGGTCGCGGAAGATCAGCCGCACGGGCTTGCTCCCGCTGCCATCGACATCGACCGGCTCGCGGGCATAGATCGCTGCCGACACCTGTTGCCCGCCGTCGGCAGGGCGGGTGTCGTAGCTCCACAAGGCCGCGGTCCGCGCCTGCTCGCGCACCGCGTCGCCGCGGCTGCGGACCTCGTCGAACTTCGCACGCACGCGGCCGGCGGCCTCGGTCTGGGGGTAGCGCGACAGCAGGACGTCGGCCTGGGCCTTGGCCAGCGCCCAGTTCTCGGCGGCGACGGCGGCTTCGAAGTCGCGTTCGCCGGCGACCGCCTGCTGCTCGTTGGCTTGCGCTTGGGCCTGGGCCTGAGCGGCAGCCTGCGCCTCGCGGTCCTGGCAACCGGCCAACGCCAGCGATGCGACGAACAGGACGGCAGCGAACGGGCGGGCAACGGCGGGCATGGGCAGGGTCTCTCGTTTCGAAGGGCACGACGCCACCACGGCGCGCACCGCACCAGCGTAGCAGGCGTCCGCATCGCGGCGCCCGTCCAGAACGCACGCGGCCGCCCGAAGGCGGCCGCGCAAAACCGCACCGACGGTCAGTTGGCCGCGGGGGCGGCCTCGTCGACCGCAGGCGCGGCCGGCTCGGCGGCCGGGGCCGGCTTAGCCTCGGCGATCACCTTCTCCACCGAGCCGGTCGTGATCGGGTGATAGCCCGGACGCGCCTTGGCGAAGATCTCCTTGGCCAGCGCCAGGCCGGATTCGGTCTGCACCAGCGCGTCGTAGATCGGCATGATCAGCTTGCGGCGACCGACGCGTGCGGTGAACTCGGCCAGCGCCGCATTCGCCTCGGTGTAGCCGCTACGCACGGCCAGCGGATACCAGCGCATCGCGATCTCACCGTTGCCGGTGCCGGTGAAGTGGTAGGCGCCATCGAGCTGGGCCATCTGCTCGTGGGTCAGCGTCGCCGGCAGGCTGTCGAGGAAATGCAGCCACTCCTGCGTCGACCAGGCATCGGTGATCTGGCGCGGCGGCAGCTGCGCGCTGCCCAACCAGGCCAGTCGCGCGGAGTCGACGATGCCGAAGTTGCGCGACATCACCTGCGGCGCCGAGGCCGGGATGCCCGGGCCATAGACCCATTCCTGGATCTCGGCGTCGGTGACTGTGCCCGGATACTTGTCGAACAGATGCTCCTTCGCGTACGCGAGGAACTGCTCGGTGGTGATGCTCTGGAACGCGAAATGGTCGAAGTAGCCGCGCAGGAACGCGTCGAACGGCTCGCGGCCGAAGCGCTGCTCGAGGAACTGCAGGAACCACGCGCCCTTGTCGTAAGCGACTGCGCTCAGCGCGTCGTCGGCGTCGAGCACCGTGCCCGGCTTGACCGCCAGTGCCTGCACCGGCTCGGGCATCGAGACGATGCTCTCCTTGAGCGCGTTGCGGGCGATCACGAACTCCATGTCGCTGGTCTCCTTGCCGTAGACCGATTCGACGATGCGGTTCTCCACGTAGCTGGTGAAGCCCTCGTTGAGCCAGCCGTGCTTGGCGCTGGCGAACGTCACCAGATTGCCCGACCAGCTGTGCGCGAGCTCGTGGGCGACCAGCGAGACCAGCGACTTGTCGCCGACGATGACGGTCGGAGTGATGAACGACAGGCGCGGGTTCTCCATGCCGCCGTAGGGGAACGACGGCGGCAGGATCAGCAGGTCGTAGCGCTCCCAGCGGTACGGCCCGTAGAGCTGCTCGGTGGTGGCGATCATCTTCTCGGTGTCGGCGAACTCGTCGACCGCGCGGTCGATCGTCGCAGGCTCGGCCCAGATGCCGCTGCGCTCGGAAATCGGCTTGAACACCAGGTCGCCGGCGGCGATCGCCATCAGGTAGGAGGGGATCTTCTGCGGCATCTTGAACGCGTAGTCGCCATCGCGCTGGGCAGCCGGATCGTTGTCCGCGCTCATCAGCACCATCACGTCCGGACGCGAGGTCACGTGCGCGCTGTAGGTGTAGCGGATCGCCGGCGTGTCTTGCAGCGGCACCCACGAGCGCGCATGGATCTGCTGCGACTGGCTGAACATGAAGGGCAGCTTCTTGCCCTCGGTCATCTCCGGGGTGAGCCACTGCAGGCCCGAGGCATCGGGCGAAGTGGTGTAGGTCACGCGGATCCGGGCGTTGCGGTCGGGTGCCTGGATCGTCAGCTTGCTGCCGAGGGTCGCGTCGGCATCGGCCAGCGCGTACTGCAACGGCTGCCACTGCCCGCCGGCCTCGCCCTCGACCTTTTCGATCGTCAGCGCGCGCGTGTCGAGCACCAGTTCGGTCGCGGCCGGGTCCTTCCACTGCAGCGTGTAGGTCGCGGTGCCGGCGATGGTGCGGGCATCGAAGTCGAGCGCCAGGTCCAGCGCCAGATCCTCGGTGACGACCTTCTCGGGCTCGGCGTAGGAATGTTCGTCGCGGTCGGCGGCCTCGGCCGGCGGCTTTTCGCTGGCCGGCGGTGCCGGCGCGGTGCCGGCGTCGGGCTTGCAGCCGCTGATCACCAGGGCCGACAGGGACAGCAGCAGCACCGAGGCCAGCTGCGGGAAACGGAACGGGGGAATTCGGATCACGGAACGTCTCGCGGCGGAAGAACCGAGGCGCAGTCTACTCCGTCGCCCCGCATGGCCTGCCGATGCCCTGGATCTGCACGCCCAGGCGACCGGAGGCATCGCAACATGCGCGCATGAACAAGGCCCCTTTCGACGACTGGGACGGCAGCCCCGCCCAGGCGCGTGCCCTGCAATCGCGCCTGGGCGCGCAGGTCGTGCTCGAGGACCGGCTGCCGACATGCGTCCGCTGGCTCGCCGGCTTCGACGTCGGGTTCGAGGAGGCCGGCGACATCACCCGCGCCGCGGTGGTGCTGCTCGATGCGCAGTCGCTGCAGCCAGTCGAGGCCCATATCGCCCGCCTGCCGACTCGCATGCCCTATGTGCCCGGCCTGCTGAGCTTCCGCGAGCTGCCGGCGCTGCTCGCCGCACTCGCGCAGCTGTCGCAGACGCCCGACCTGGTGTTCGTGGACGGCCAGGGCATCGCGCATCCGCGGCGTCTGGGCATCGCGGCGCACTTCGGCGTGGCCACCGGCCTTGCCAGCATCGGCGTGGCCAAGAAGCGGCTGGCCGGGCAGTTCGAACCGCCCGGCGATACGCCCGGCGACCGGTCGCCGCTGCGCGACCGCGGCACGCACATCGGCTGGGCGCTGCGCAGCCGCGCACGCTGCAATCCGCTGATCGTCTCGCCCGGGCACCGGGTCTCCGTCGACGGCGCACTGGACTGGACGCTGCGCTGCCTGCGTGGCTACCGGCTGCCCGAGCCGACACGGCTGGCCGACCGGCTCGCATCGCGGCGCGGCGCCATCGACGTCGCCCCCACGCTGTTCTGACGCGCCGCTTCAAAGCGCGCGGTTCGCAGGCACGTCGTTCACGGCCAATCGTCTGACGGCACGCTGCGAGCAGGCGCGGCGCGCCTTCGTTGGGCTGTCCCGGGCCGGCGCAACGCCGGCCGCAGCGTGTCAGGCCTTGAAGCCGTCGTGGATCGCGACGATGCCAGCCGACAGGTTGCGGTAGCGGCAACGCACGAAGCCGGCCGCGTCCATCATCGACTTGAGTTCGTCCTGCGGCGGATGCTTGCGGATCGACTCGGCCAGGTAGCGGTAGCTGTCCGCATCGCCGGCAAACAGGCGGCCCAGTCGCGGCAGCACCTGGAACGAATGGAAATCGTAGAGCGGCCGGAACCACTCGGGCTTGACCTGGGAGAACTCGAGCACGCGCGCCTGGCCGCCGACGCGCAGCACACGCTGCATCTCGCGCAGCGCTGCGTCCTTGTCGGTGACGTTGCGCAGGCCGAAGGCGATCGTGACCAGGTCGAAGCTGTTGTCGGGGAACGGCAGCGTTTCGGCGTTGCACTGCACGTACTCGAAGCCGCGCACCTGCCCGCGATCGGTCATGCGGTCGCGACCGGTGCGCAGCATCGCCGCATTGATGTCGCCGAGCACCAGTTCACCCGATTCGCCGACCCGACTCTTGAGCAGGGCCGCGATGTCGCCGGTGCCGCCGGCCAGATCGAGCACGCGGTCGCCGCGGCGCACCTGCGCGGTCGCGACGAAATAGCGCTTCCACACCCGATGGATGCCCAGGCTCATCAGATCGTTCATCAGGTCGTAGTTGCCTGCGACTGAGGAGAACACCTGGCCAACCAGCTTCTGCTTCTCGCCGGTGGGGACGTCGCGGAAGCCGAAATGGGTGGTGTCGGGTCTGGAGGATTCGTCGCTCATGGGCCGATTATCCCTCATTCGGGGCCGGCGCGATCCGCAGGCGCCCGACCCGCCGCCGCTCCAGCGATTCGACCCGCAGCAGGTGACCATCGATGGTCACCTCGTCGCCTTCGGCCGGCATCCGGTCGAGGGCGTGGACCACCAGCCCGGACAGGGTCACATAGGTCGGGCTGGTCGGCAGGCTCAGGCCGGTTGCCAGCGCCAGGTCCTGCATCGACATCGAGCCGTCGACCAGCCAGGCGCCGTCCTCGCCGCGCACCGCGCCGTAGTCGGCGTCCTGGGTGTCGGCCAAGTCGCCGGCGATCGTGGCCAGCAGGTCGTTCGCGGTGACCATGCCTTCGATGCTGCCGTACTCGTCGACGACGACCGCGATCGGGATCGGATGGGCACGGATCTGTTCGAGCACGCGCAAGGTCGACGTGCCCTCGGGCACGACCAGCGGCTCGCGGACGAACTCGGTCACGTTCAGTGCCCGGCCCTGCAGCACGCTCGACAGCAGGTCGCTGCTCTGCACCACGCCCAGCAGGCGATCGAGCTCGCCGTCGCAGACCGGCAAGCGGGTATGCGGCGACTGCACCAGCCGCTCGGTCGCGTGCGCCAAACCACGTGTGGCGTCGATCCACTCGATATCGCCGCGCACCGTCATCACGCTCGACACCGGCCGCTCGGCCAGGGTCAGCACACTGCGGATCATGTCGTGCTCGGCCGCCTCCAGACGCTCGCCATCGGGCGCCTGCTCGGCCGGCTCGCTGACGCCCTCGCTCACCGTGTCCGGACGCGCGCCAAGCAGGCGCAGCACTGCGTCGGCGGTGCGCTGACGGAACGGCAGCTGGCGCACATGGCGCTCGCGGTTGTAGCGCGACCACTGATTGAACGCCTCGATCAGGATCGAGAACACGATCGCCGCGTACAGGTAGCCCTTCGGAATCTTGAAGCCCAGGCCCTCGGCGACGAGGCTGAAGCCGATCATCAGCAAGAAGCCCAGGCACAGCACCACGACCGTCGGATGGCGGCTGACGAAGCGCGTCAGCGGCTTGCTGGCCAGCATCATCACCGCCATCGCGATGATCACCGCGGCGTACATCACGCCCAGATGCTCGACCATGCCGACCGCGGTGATCACCGAGTCGAGCGAGAACACCGCATCGAGTACGACGATCTGCGCGACCACGACGCCGAACGCGGCGTAGGCCTTCTTGCCGCCGTTGTCGTGCTCCCGCCCCTCGAGCCGCTCGTGCAGCTCCATCGTCGCTTTGAACAACAGGAACAGGCCGCCGACGAGCAAAATCAGGTCGCGCCCGGAGAACGGGTTACCCCAGACCGAGAATAACGGCGCGGTCAGCTTCATGATCCATGCCAGCAACGCCAGCAGCACCAGGCGCATCAGCAGCGCCAGGGTCAGACCGATGATCCGCGCCTTGTCGCGCTGCTCGGGGGGCAGCTTGTCGGCGAGGATGGCGATGAACACCAGGTTGTCGATGCCCAGGATGATCTCGAGGACCACCAGGGTCGCCAGACCCATCCAAATCGTCGGGTCGGCCAGCCATTCCATAGGTGTTCTTGCATCGCGCGCGGGGAGGAGCGCGGATTCTGCCACGCGAATGTTAAGAATTTGCCGCGATCGGCGCGCCCGCTCGACCGCACCGCGCAGGCGCGTCAGACTGCAAGCCCCGCGCTGCTACGACCGCCGATGATCGCCACGCCCGACTACCGCGCCCTGCTCGACACCGCCATCGCCGAAGCCCGCCAGGGCCTGGCCGAGGGCGGCATCCCGATCGGCGCGGCGCTCTATCACCGCGACGGCCGGCTGTTGGGCTGCGGCCACAACCGCCGCGTGCAGGAGGATGACCCGTCCGTGCACGGCGAGACCGACGCCTTCCGCAAGGCCGGCCGCCAGCGCAGCTACCGCGACACGATCATGGTGACGACGCTGGCGCCGTGCTGGTACTGCAGCGGCCTGGTCCGCCAGTTCGGCATCGGCACGGTCGTTGTCGGCGAGTCGCAGACCTTCCGCGGCGGCATCGACTGGCTGCGCGAGCACGGCGTCGACGTGATCGATCTGCACAGCCAGGACTGCATCGACCTGCTCGGCGGCTTCATCGCCGCGCACCCGCAGGTCTGGAACGAGGATATCGGCGAGGACTGACGCGCTCCCGCGATCGAGGCACTCAGCGCGCCGTGTCGGTGCGCCACAACGTCGGGAAATCGCCGGGCGCCGCGCCTCCGCAGCGGCGCAGTTCGGCGTACTGCGCCAATACGAACGCTTGCCCGTCGTAGCGCCACTGCGCCGCCTCGCCGCAATCGGCGAGCCCGCGCCCCTTGGCGAAATGCGACAGCGTGGCGGTGTCCGGCGCGTAGTCGGCGTTGGTCAGCAACGCGAAATTGACGTCATCGAGCCCGGGCGGGCCCGGCGGCACGATGCGCGCCGCGCTGCTGCCGTCGCGCGCAACGCGAAAGGCCAGGCTCGAGGTCTGGTAGGCACCGCTCAGGCACGCGACGAAGACCAGCGCGTGCTCGGCATCGAGCGGATACGCCGCGTCCTGGTCACGGATGTCGAAGCCGTCGCGCGGCGGATTGCAATCGGCCTCGCGCAACGCGTCGGCGGCCTGTGCGCGGACGGCGGCGGTCAGCCGTGTGGCGTCCTGCGGCGACAGCGCCGGCGGCGGCGCCGCTGCATGCAACCTCGGCAGCGCCGGTGCGCCGGGTACGGCCGCCGAATTGCGCTCGCCGGGCCGCGCCCAGGCGCCGGGCGTGTCCAGTCGCTGCTGATGCTCGTCGATCAGCAGCAACGCCGCGCGCAGGCCCGACAGTGACAACGCCGGCGCGTCCTCGCCGCTGCCGGCCGACAGCCGAACGCCGTCACCGACCAGCGCGACGAACGCCGCAATGTCGGCCGGGGCGTCGAGCGTCAGCGCATCGCGATCATCGTCGCGCTGCCACGGCAGCGCGGCCAGCTCAGGCACCGCCACGCCGTCGAGCCGCAGCGTTGCGGGCTCGGGCGCGCCGTCCGACGTGCCCAGCCGCAGCCGTTGCGCGCCATCGCCGCCCGGCGCGCGCGCCAGCCGCAGCACCAGACCGAACGCGCCGTCATTCACGCCGATGGCCTCGCAGGCCAGGCCGTTGTCGCAGGCCACGGTGAAGTCGCGCAGTTGCCGATACAGCGGCGCCACCTCGCTGCGTGCGGCGTCCGCCGTCGCGTCCGCATCGTGCGCGACGGTCGATGGCGCGGTGGACGGCGCCGCAGCGGTCGCATCCGGCGTTGTCGGCGGCGACGATTCCGAGCACGCGGCCAGCAGCACGGCACAGGCAAGCACGAGGGGACGGATCATGGACATCGCGGCACTCTTGCGGATGAAAGCGCCATTGTCCCCCGCCCCGATCGGCATGGCATCGACGCGGCCATCACACGGACTCTGAGCGGTTTGGCCCGCAACGCTCCGGTGCATGCGGCGCCTTGCCGGCCTACCGGGTACGGCTCCAGACTGCGCGCCATGTCGCGCGTTCCGCCGCCTGCTCCGTCCTCCACGCCGCGATCGCCCGGCGCCGACCGCTACGCACCGCGTGCGTGGGCGCCGCACGAGCGGCCGATGATGCCGGGATCGCCATCGACCCCGCTGCATTCCACGCCGATGCGCGTCGCCTACGGCGTCGTGGGCTTCGTGATCGCGATCACCGGCGGCCTGGGCAACGCGCTGGTCACCGCCAACCTGCTCGATCTGCAGGGGCCGCTCGGTGCTTATGCGGCCGAGGTCGCCTGGCTGCCCGCCGCGTACGTGATGACCAACGTGTCGATGAACATCCTGCTGGTGAAGTTCAGGCAGCAGTTCGGCCTGCGGCTGTTCACCGAAGCGTTCCTGGTGCTGTACGCGTTGATCACGCTGGCGCATCTGTTCGTCAACGATCTGGGCTCGGCGATCGCGGTCCGCGCCGGCCACGGCATCGCCGGCGCGGCGCTCAACACCCTCGGCCTGTACTACATGCTGCAGGCCTTCCCGCAAAAGCACCGCTTGCGCGGCCTGGTGCTGGGATTGGGCATCGCGCAGTTGGCGCTGCCGCTGGCACGGGTGTTCTCGACCGATCTGCTCGAATTCGGCGAGTGGCGCGGCCTGTATCTGTTCGAACTGGGCCTGGCACTGCTGGCGCTGGGCTGCGTGCTGCTGCTCAAGCTGCCACCGGGCGATCGCCATAAAGCGTTCGAGCCGCTGGACTTCCTCACCTTCGGCCTGTTCGCGCCCGGGGTCGCGTTGCTGACCGCAGTGCTGGCGCAAGGCCGCATCGGCTGGTGGACCGAAACCGCATGGCTGGGCTGGGCGCTCGCCGCATCGGTCGCGCTGGTGACTGCCGCCATCGCGATCGAGCATTTCCGCACACGTCCGCTGCTCAATACGCGATGGCTGGCGACCGGTGCGATGCTACGGCTGGCCCTGGCGATCGTGCTGATCCGCATCGTGCTGTCGGAACAGGCGACCGGCGCGGTCGGCTTCCTGCAGGCGCTGGGCCTGGGCAATGCGCAGATGCACACGTTGTTCATGATCGTGCTGGCCGGCAGTGTCGCCGGGCTGATCGCCAGTGCGGCGACGATCAATCCGGCCAAGACCTGGCAACCGGTGTTGCTGTCGCTGCTGCTGATGATGACCGGCGCGCTGATGGATGCGCAGGCGACCAATGCCACCCGACCCGAGCAGATGTATCTCAGCCAGTTCCTGCTGGCCTTCGGCAGCACGTTTTTCCTCGGGCCGATGATGATCGCCGGCATCGGCCCAGTAATCAGCCAGCCGCGCAACCTGATCAGCTTCGTCGTGCTGTTCGGCATGACCCAGAACCTCGGCGGCCTGCTCGGCTCGGCCGTGCTGGGCACGTTCCAGACCATGCGCGAGAAGTTCCATTCCAGCGTGCTCAACGAGCACTTGACCCTGCTCGATCCCCAGGTCGCCGCGCGCGTGCATGCGACCGCCCAGGGCTACGCGTCCACCGTCGCCGATCCTGCATTGCGCGAGGCACTCGCACTGCGAGCACTCGGCGCGACGGCCAGCCGCGAGGCCACTGTGCTGGCCTACAACGATGTCTTCCTGCTGATTGCCTTCATCGCCTTCTGCACCTTGGTGTGGATCATCGCCTCCCGGGCGTGGGCGCGCCTGCGCGCGCCTGCGCCGCCCGTCCCGCGAGACCGGACCCCGCATGAGCACCCCTGCCTCCTCGCCTCCCGAACAACCCGCGGCACCCTCGCGCCGACGACGGACGTTGCAGATCGCGGCCTTCGCCGCCGTCGCACTCGCCGGCATCCTGGTGGTGCTCTACGCCTGGCGCCTGCCGCCGTTCGGCAGCAGCGTGCAGAGCACCGAGAATGCGATGGTGCGTGGCCGGGTGACGCTGATCGCGCCGCAGGTCACGGGCTATGTGACCCACGTCGCTGTGCAGGACTTCGAGGCGGTCACCCGTGGTCAATTGCTGGTGACGATCGACGATCGCATCTATCGCCAGCGTTACGAACAGGCCCAGGCCAATCTGCGGGTGCAGCAGGCCGCCCTGGCCAATGCCACGCAGTCCAGACGCAGCGCCGAGGCCGGCATCGCGCGCAGCGCCGCCGACATCGCGGCCACGCGCGCGCAGGCCGAGGTCGCCACGATCGACCTGCGTCGGCTCGAACAACTGGCTGACCAGAAGCTGATCTCCGCGCACGATCGCGATCTTGCGCGCGCCAACAGCGCGCAGGCCCGCGCTGCCGCCGCCCAGGCCCGCGCGGCCCTGCAGATCTCCGAGCAGGACGCGCGCAGCGTCGACGTCAATCGCGACAGCCTCGAGGCGGCGGTGGCCAGCGCCGAAGCCGCGGTGCGGCTGGCGAAGATCGACCTCGACAACACCCGCATCGTTGCGCCCGAGGACGGTCTGCTCGGCCAGGTCACCGTGCGTGAGGGCGCGCTGGTCAATGCCGGCACGCAGTTGATGGCGCTGGTGCCGGCCGATATCTGGGTGGTGGCGAACATGAAGGAAACCCAGATGACCAACATGCGCGTCGGGCAGCCGGCGACCTTCACCGTCGACGCCCTCGGCGGCGCGCAGCTCACCGGGCACGTCGAACGCATCTCGCCGGCGACCGGCTCGGAGTTCAGCGTGCTGCCGGCAGACAACGCGACCGGCAACTTCGTCAAGATCGCCCAGCGCATTCCCGTGCGCATCGCGATCGACCGCGACCAACCGCTGGCCGAACGCCTGCGCCCCGGCATGTCGGTGGTCGTCTCGGTGGACACCGCAGGCGCGCGAGAGGCATCCGACGAGGCGCCGCGCACACCGACGCACTGAGCGTGTTCTTCGTCGGACTGATCGTTTGCCCCCAACCTACCCTCCCCCGCGTGCGGGAGAGGGCTTCAGATCAAGCCTCGCTGCTGCCCTTGACGACGATCCGCTAAGTGCGCCGATCGTGCGCGGCCAGCGCGGCCTCGACCAGCGGCTGCGCCCAGCCCGGCGTCGCGCGCAGGGCCCCCGGATCATCGGGCGCCGGGTGCACCAGGCGCCCGGCCACCATCTCCAGCACGCGCAGCGGATCGGGCACCGCGTGGCCGCGCGCGACATCGACGCTGTTGTCGTAGACCTGCAGGTGCGCCAGGTACGGCATCAGCACGACCAGGTTCTCACGCGCCCGTTGCCAGCGCGCGCGGATGTCGGATTCGGGAATGTCGTGACCGCCGGCGGCGACGCGGGCGCGCACGCGGGCGATGTGCTGGTGGACCGACGACAGACCGCAGAACCACATCAGCACGTCGTGCGTGCGCGCGGCCCCGGCGATCTTCGCCGGCACGGTGTTGCCGCCGAGCGTGGTCTCGAATGCGTAATGCCGACCGGCTGCGATGGCTGCGTCGAGCCGCCGCATGCCTTCCTGCCACGCTTCGGCATTGGCGTCGCGCTGGCTGCAGCCGGTGGCGGCGACGAGTGCGCGTGCGAAGTCGTCGGGATTGAACCAGGTCAGGCCGGCGTCGGCGAGCAGGTGACCGCCGATCGAACTCTTGCCGGCGCCGTTGACGCCTGCGAGCACGAGCAGCACCGGCCGAGGCTTTGCGGCCTCTTCGCCAGCCGCGGCGCCGCGCGCCGCGCCGCGCTCGTGTTCGGCTGTGGGGCACCCGCCCGCGGCGGCCGCACCGCGCGTCCGCAGCGTGCGCCGCGCGCCAGGCCGCCCGCGCGGGCTCAATGCGAAGCGCCGGCCTTGACCTTGCCGCGCAGTGCGGCCGGCTGCGCCATCACCGCGCGCAGTCGGTCGCCGGCATCGGCGGCCTCCAGCGACGCCAGCCTGGCGTCGAACTTCGCCTGCAGCGCCTCGAGCGCCGAGCGTTGCGGCGCCGCGGCCGCCTCCAGCGCGCGCAGGATCGCGTCGTAGGCCTCCGCCGACAGGATCACCGCTTCGGGCGTGTTGTGGTGGGTCACCACCACTTGGCCATCGCGGGCGACCGACTTCATGACGCCGCGCCAGCCCAGCTTCTTGACGTCGGACGCCGGCGTGCGCGGCAGCGCGTCGAGGGCACCGAACTTGGGGGCAATGGACATGGGAACGGCCTCACGATGGACGTGAGGCCAATATACCCATTTTTCCCTTTCGCGGCCGTGAACCCGGCGGAGCGGCAGAACCTGTTCAAGGTCCGTCGCGAGCGCCGCCAAATGGCGCGTGGCGGAGCGCAGGAAGCGCAGCGTACGTGCAGGTACGTGAGCATTCCGAGCACCGCACGCGCGCCATTTGGCAAGCGCAGCAGGACCTTGGACAGGTTCTCAGAGGATGTAACGGCTCAGGTCCTGATCCTGCACCAGCTCGCCCAGATGCGCATCGACATAGGCCCGGTCGATGGTCACCGTGCCGCCCTTGTCAGGGGCCTCGAAGCTCAGCGTGTCGAGCAGACGCTCGAGCACGGTGTGCAGGCGCCGCGCGCCGATGTTCTCCTGCCGCTCGTTCACGTGGGCAGCGATCTCGGCCAATCGCTCGACCGCGTCGTCGGCGAACGTCAGGTCCACGCCTTCGGTCCGCAACAGCGCCACGTACTGGCGCGTCAGCGCCGCCTTGGGCTCGGTGAGGATGCGCACGAAATCGTCCTTGGTCAGCGCGGTGAGCTCCACGCGGATCGGGAAGCGGCCCTGCATCTCGGGGATCAGGTCGCTGGGCTTGGCGAGGTGGAAGGCGCCCGAAGCGATGAACAGAATGTGGTCGGTCTTCACCGAGCCGTACTTGGTGCTCACCGTGCTGCCCTCGACCAGCGGCAACAGATCGCGCTGCACACCTTCGCGGCTGACGTCGCCGCCGGTGGTGCCGGCCTCGCTGCGCTTGGCGACCTTGTCGATCTCGTCGATGAACACGATGCCGTGCTGCTCGCAGGCCTCGATCGCGGCCTCGCGCACGTCGTCCTCGTTGACGAGCTTGCCGGCTTCCTCCTCGATCAGCTGCGGGCGCGCGGCGCGGATCGTCAACTTGCGCTTCTGGGTCTTGCCACCACCGAGGTTGGCGAACATCTGCCGCAGTTGCTGGCCCATTTCCTCCATGCCCGGCGGCGTCATGATGTCCATGCCCTGTCCGGCACTGAGTTCGAGTTCGATCTCGCGCTCGTCGAGCTCGCCTGCGCGCAACTGGCGACGCAGCTTCTGCCGGGTCTCGGACTCCTTCGACGACGGCTCGGCGCCGATGTCGACCGTGGTCTGCTGCGCGCCGAAGCCGAACGGCTGCGACGGCGCCTCGCGCCGCGGCAGCAGCGCATCGAGGATCCGGTCCTCGGCGCGGTCCTCGGCCTGCGTGCGCACCCGCACCTTGGCCTGCTCGCGATAGAGCTTGACCGCCGTGTCGGCAAGGTCGCGGATGATCTGTTCGACGTCCTTGCCGACGTAGCCGACCTCTGTGAACCGCGTGGCCTCGACCTTGACGAACGGCGCGTTGGCCAGCGTCGCCAGCCGGCGCGCGATCTCGGTCTTGCCGACACCTGTCGGGCCGATCATCAGGATGTTCTTGGGCATGACCTCGTTGCGCAGTTCATCGGGCAACTGCGCCCGGCGCCAACGATTGCGCAGCGCGATCGCGACCGCGCGCTTGGCCGCGTTTTGGCCGACGATGTGGCGGTCGAGTTCCTGCACGATCTCGCGCGGGGTCATGGTGGAGGAGCTGGAATTGGGCATGGGGAAATTCGGGCTTCGTAAGAGCGGAGGGGCGCGCGACTCGGGATCGACGGGGGATCGGCTGGTGCGAACCCCGGTGCCGGACATCCCGGTCCCGCCTTCAGAGTTCTTCGACGACGACGTTCCGGTTGGTGTAGATGCAGATGTCGCCGGCGATGTGCAACGCCTCGGTGGCGATCGTGCGCGCGTCCAGATCGGTATGGGCCAGCAGCGCGCGGGCCGCCGACAGCGCATAGGAGCCGCCCGAGCCGATCGCGACGATGCCGTCTTCGGGCTCGATGATGTCGCCGTTGCCGCTGATGATCAGCGAGGTGTCCTTGTCGGCCACCGCCAGCAGCGCCTCGAGCTTTCCGTAACGCCGGTCGGTGCGCCAGTCCTTGACCAGCTCGACCGCGGCACGCACCAGCTGACCGCCGTGCTGCTGCAGCTTGGCCTCGAACAACTCGAACAGCGTGAACGCGTCGGCCGCGGCGCCGGCGAAGCCGGCCAGCACGCTGCCGTCGCCGAGCCGGCGCACCTTGCGGGCATTGCCCTTCATCACGGTGTGGCCGAGCGTGACCTGACCATCGCCGGCGACGACGACCTTGCCGCCCTTGCGGATCGAGACGATCGTCGTGGCGTGGAAGACATTGGGATTCTGGCTGGGGTCCATGCGGCCTCCGTGGATCGAACCCCATCAGTGGGGCGTCCACGCGCCCCATTCAACCCGCGCGCCGACAGCCGCCGATCGCGAGACATCCGCGAGCACGATTCGAGGGGCCGCGCAGCCTCCTTGACGCGCGGCGCACGATCCTGCGCCGCTTGTCCTGGATCAATGCGCGCGGCCGATCGCGGCGCGATGCTGGAATCCGGTCCCGACAAGGCGCAGGCATGGCCAAACCGTTTCCGCTGCATCCCAAACACCCCGAGCGCATCTGTTGGGGCTGCGACAAGTACTGCGCGGCCGATGCCCTGGCCTGCGGCAACGGCGCCGGGCGCACCCAGCACCCGATCGAGAACGAGGGCGAGGACTGGTACCTCGCCTGGGGCATCGAACCCGAAGCCGACCGTCCTAAGCACGCGAAGTGCTGATGCACTCAGCCCGTACTGTCCGGATGGCGGCACGCACCCGCGCCCGATTCGCCCGCAAGGACCTCCAAGTCCCCGAGCGGATGCAGGGCCCGCAGGTCTTCCCGGGCAAGCCGATAGCGCCCCGGCGGCAAGCGCAAGTCGCCCTGCCGCGCATCGGCAGGTACCACGGCCTGATCGATCGCGATCGCATCGGCGGGATCTCCGAGGGCGAACGCGCGTAGCAACGATGCGTCTGTCCACGGCGCCAGGCACACCGGAACCGGCACCCCGCGCCGTGCGTGTGCGGATGCGACCGCCTGCGGCGGATGGAGCACCAGAAAATCCACATGCGGTTGCGAGACCACATATCCCTCCCGCCAGGCCACGACGGCTCTCGGCGCATCGAACTGCCAAGCATCGGCAGTCTGCGCACAGGCTGCCGTCTGCGCGACTGTTAGCGGGTCGATCCCGGTCAGCGCGGTCAAGCGCGCAGCCATCCAGCCGGCCTCGGGGTCCTCGGAAATATGCGAGCCGCCGGCATAGACCAGGAGACGCCGCTTGGGGTGGCGGGTCAGCCAGTCGGCCAGCGCAGCCGCCTGGCCGCGCTCGCGAGCCTCGCGCCCGCCGCCCATCGACTCATACGCGACGAAGTCCCAACCCGCGCGCGCCGCGACACGCACCGCCGCGGCAAATGCGGGATCGGCGGTGTAATGGCCCGTACTGGTCTTCGGGACGCCGTCGTGCATCGTGCCTGCCACGCCGGCATAGAACGTCTCAGCGGCCAATGCATCGAACCCCATCACATCGAGTCGCTCGATCAGCTCCGACAGGAACAAACGAGGCACTCGGCTGGCATGGTACTCGTTGAGCATCACCACGCGCGCGTCGCTTGCGGCCTCGGCAATGGTCGAAAGCGCGTCGTGATACTCGGCCCCATTGGCCTGCTCAGGCGGCCGACCGGACAGGATCGCGCAGCCGGGCCGATCATCGCCGACGAACACGGCCACCTGCGCGGCGACCTGGGCCTGCACGCCAGGCGCCTGCAAGGCATGCAGGGCCGCCCAGGGACGGTTGTCGCGCAGCGCACTGAAGCCCTCCGCCATCTGCGCGGAGGCCGTGCCCCAGAGCATCATCGTCAACAGCGCCATCGCCCAGCGGCCCTGTGATCGGGAGATGGATGTCGTCATCGGCGGGGACTCGTCCTTGAGTGAATGTATGGGGAGTTTGCCGTCAGCGCTTGCGCCGCGCGCGCGGATGCGCGGCGTCGTAGACCTTGGCCAAATGCTGGAAGTCGAGGTGGGTGTAGATCTGGGTCGTGGCGATGTCGGCGTGGCCGAGCAGTTCCTGCACGCCGCGCAGGTCGCCCGAGGATTCGAGGACGTGGCTGGCGAACGAATGCCGCAGCAGGTGCGGGTGCACGCGCTTGAACAGGCCCTGGCGCTGGGCGAGCAGCCGCAGCCGCATCTGCACCGCGCGCGCGGTGATCGGACCGCCGCCGCGACCGGGGAACACCGGTGCATCAGCACCCGAGGCACTATCGGCGCACCATGCGCGCAGGGCCGCGACCGCATGCGAGCCGACTGGCACGCTGCGTTGGCGGCTGCCCTTGCCCAGCACCGTCACCAGCCCGCTGTCGAGATCGAGGTCGCGCCAGCGCAGCGCGACCAGTTCGGCCAGGCGCAGACCAGACGAATAGAACAACTCGAGCAGCGCGCGGTCGCGTAAGCCCAGGGGCGCATCGGTCGACACCTCGACCAGTTGCGTCGCCTCGTCGACATCGAGCACCTGCGGCAGCTTGCGTGGCGCCTTGGGGCCGCGCACGCCGGCCGCAGGATTGGCGACAACGTGGCCATGCCGCAGCAGCCAACGATAGAAGCTGCGACAGGCCGACAGTCGCCGCTGCAGGCTCTTGGCCGACAGGCCGCCGCGGTGGCCGGCGGCGACGAAGGCGCGGATGTCGTCGGGCTGCAAGCCGCGCAGGTCAGCGCGCCCGCTGTCCTCGGCCCACGCGGCCAGCGCGGTGAGATCGCGGCGATAGGCGTCGAGCGTGTGCGCCGACATGCGCCGCTCGACCTGCAGGTGCGCCAGGAACGCCTCGACGTCGGCCGACATCGCCACGCTCAGGCGGCGTAGCGCTTCATCGCCGCCGCGAACGCCTCGCCCATCATGTGCAGGAACAACGTGCCCATGCCCGGATAGAAGCGATTGGGGTCGCGGCTGCCCACGGCAATCAGGCCGACGCCTTCGATCGGCAGCAGCGCGCTCGAATGCACCTCGTCCACGCGCGGGCCGTACAGCAGCGACTGCTTGTCGGGGTGCAGACGGCCGCACAGCGGCGTCTCGTCCTTGAGGCAGTCGACGAAAGGCTGCAGGCGGCGGTCGTCGCGCGCGACGATCTGCAGCCAGTCCTCGTCGAGCCCGGCGACCGGCGCGAACAGCACAAGGCGGACCAGATCGCCGTTGAAATCCTCGGCCAGCGTCGCCGCCAGCGCGCGCACCGTCGAGGCGGCGTCGGGCTGACGCATCAGCGCCAGGGTCAGCTGGTGGGTGCGCACCGCCAGGCGTTCGTTCTCCTGCGAGATCGCATACAGCTCGCGCAGGCGCTTGGACAGTTCGCGATTCTTGTCGCGTAACACTTCCAGTTGGTAGCTGGCCAACGACGCAGCCGGGCCGTCGTCGCGCGGGACGACCAGCGTCAGTGCCAGGTCCGGAAACTGCTGCAGGAACTTGGGCTGCCGACGCAGCCAGGCGGCCACTTCGTGCGCGCCGAGTGTCTCGGTGGTCTCGCTCATGCGCTCCACTCCCCTTCAAAAACGAATGCGGCCGGGCCGGCCATCGTCAGCGTGGCCGCATCCTCGGGCCATGCGATGCGCAGCGTGCCGCCGGGCAACGATACGTCGGCGCAGCGCGCAATGCGACCGCGACGAGCCAGGACCGCGACCGCCGCGCAGGCGCCACTGCCGCAGGCAAGGGTTTCGCCGACCCCACGTTCGAACACGCGCAGCGCGATCCGGTCCGAGGCCAACACCTGCGCAAAACCGACGTTGACCGACTCGGGAAACCAGCGCGAGGCTTGCAGGGCCGCACCGATGCGCGCCACGGGTGCAGCCTGCAGGTCGTCGACCTCGATCACCGCATGCGGATTGCCCATCGATACCGCCCCGAAGGCGACCGACGTACCGTCGTCGAGCACACCCGTGTACAACGGCACGGCATCAAAGCCGGCCAGCGGTACGTCGGCCGGCGCAAACGCCGGCACGCCCATCGCGATCCGGAAGTGCGCGCCATCGCGATCGACTGCATGCAGGCCCGCGGGACTTTCAAGCACGAAGCCGCTGGCCCCTGCCGCACCGTCGCGCACCAGCCAGGCGGCCACGCAGCGCGCGCCGTTGCCGCACTGCTGCGACGACGAGCCATCGGCATTCCAGATGCGATAGCGGGCCACAGCCTCGGCCGCCTGCGGCGCCTCGATGGTCAGGATCTGGTCGCAGCCGACGCCGACGTGCCGATCGGCAAGCGCACGGCATTGTTCGGCATCCGGCGGCGGCGTGCCGTCGCGCAGGTCGAGCACGACGAAATCGTTGCCGGCGCCATGCATCTTCGAAAAGCGCAGCGGCAGGGAAGACGCAGACATCATCGGCACCGGTCCCTCGACTCGACGGGGCCGCGCCCGGTCACGGCGTCCCGGTCGCGGGCGGCACGTCGAGGATCACCGGCACCGCGGGCGCGGGGCGGTCCTGCGCCGGATCGGCGTCGCCCGCGTCATCCTGTACCGCGTCGGTGTCGGCGTCGCGCTGCGCGCGCGTCGGCACCGAGGACTTGATCAGGAAGCGGCCGGCATCTTCCGGCGGCACCTGGGAGGGCATCAGCAGGTCGGCCTTGTTGCCGCAAGCGGCCAGCAGCAGGGCGGTCAGCACGATCGGAAGACGGTTGCTCATCGGCGAAGTGTACAGGCGCCACGCCCGGCGGTCCGCCCGAACGCGCGGCCGCCGGCCCCCAGGATGCGCACGTTCATGGACGCATTAGGGTCGGCCCCAGATTGTCCGCCCCAGCGCCGCCGCCCAGACTGCGGGAGTCACGCGCCACAGGACCGCACGATGGGCATTCTCGAAGGGCTGGGCAACGCCGCCTCGCAGGTGGGCGGCGTGTTCAAGGGCGCCGGCGAGGTGCTCTGGGAAACCGGCGAGGGCGTCGCCACACTGGGCGCGAACGCCTTGAAGACCGGCTATGACCTCGGCCCGGCAGGCTGGTTGGCCGACGGCGCGTCGGCGCTCTACACGCAGGCGACCGGCGACACGCTCGATGTTCCCGACTGGCTGCCCTCGGCCGAACGCGGCGGCGAGCGCATGGAAGCTGCGGCCGACCTGGTCTCCACGATCGCGCGCAATCCGGGCCTGTTGGTCGATGCGGTCGTCGACCCGATCGTCGACGACTGGCAGGCCGGACGCTACGGCGAGGCGATCGGCCGCGGCGCCGCCGAACTGGTACTCACCGTCGCCGGCACCAAGGGCGTCGACAAGGCGGCCAAGGGCGCCTGGGCGGCCGACGCGGCCGGCGACGTCGCCGATGCCGCGCGCGTGGCCGAGCACGCACAGGGCCTGGGGGAAGGCGGACGCGCTGCTGCGCGCGGCAGCGAGACGGCGGACCTCGCCGATGTGCTTGCCCGCGCCGACACCGGCCGCACCGTCGGCGGGCGGCCCCTGCTGCGGTTCGACACGATGGACGACTTCAATGTCGCCGCGAATGCCGCGCGCCCCGACACGGTGTATGAGTTCGGCGACTACCGCTGGAGCACCGACGAGGCCGGCCGCGTGGTCAAGGCCGAAGGCAGCGTGTCGCTCGAGCCCGCCGGCCGCAACGATCCCGGCCTGCAGCGGCAGATCGGACACGAGGGCTATCCCACCGACGTGGGCTTCCACCTGATCGCCGATTCGTTCGCCGGCCCGACCAATCGCCTCAACGTCGTGCCCGGCAACGGCAAACCGTTGCCCGACGGCACCAAGAACCTCAACACCGGGGCCTACGGCCACCAGTTCGAGGGCCAGATCCGCGCACTCAAGCAGGAGAATCCGGAGCTGGATGTGCAGATCCGGGTCGAGCCCTACTACGACGCCGGCAACACGACATCGCGGCCTGACGGCTTCGTCGCTGCTTATCGACAGGAAGGCGGGAAGTGGGTGGAGTTCGATTTCGATAACATCCACTGATCCCTGAGTCTCGCCCGGAATCCCATGCTCGACGCCATCGCCATCCAGCAAGCCCAGGAACGGGTCGTGCGCGAAGTCGCCGCCTGCGTCACCGATGTGATGGAAGGCGAATGGGGCGCGCGCGAGTGGAAGCGCATCGGCCTGCATGCGGAGATCGACACCGAAGGCGGCCGCAGGATCAGCTCGCAGACCTCCGCGATCGCGGCCGCCCCTGCGCAGCCACTCGAAGACGTGGACTTCCGCCTCTCGCGCGCCGCCAAGGACGCGCTGGTGGCGCTGCGCGAGACCATGCGCGAGGAGCGCGGCGCGTGGTCGAGCGTGCTGTTGACGATCGAGCCGAGCGGCCGGTTCTCGTTCGATTTCTCCTACGAGCCACCGCGGCGGCTGGCCGGCGACCTGCTCTACTCGCCTCTCGACGGGTTCCTGGACCGCTACAAGGCCGAGACCGGCGCGCCCTAAGCGCACTGCCGCAGCGCACGCCTGCGCGTCATGCCGCCGGAGGTTCGGGGCGCAGCCACAGCCAGGTGCCGACGACCGCCATACAGCCGATCGGCAGCGCGGTCATCCACCAGCGATGGGCCGGGATCCACCACACGAGCGCGACCAGGATCACCGACGAGGCCAGCATCGTCACCGTCGCCAGCCACTTCGCGCGGCGGCTGACGGCGCGATGGGCCTGCCAGTCGCGGATCGATGGCCCAAAACGCGGGTGCGCAAGCAGCCAGCGATGCAGGCGCTCGGACCCGCGCGAAGCGGCCCAGGCCGCGATCAGGATGAACACCGTGGTCGGCAGGCCCGGCACGAAGATGCCCAGGATGCCGAGGCCCAGGCTGGCATAGGCCAGCAGCCACCAGGCCCAGCGGAAGCGCGCGCGACGATGCATGCCCGCATTCTATGCGCGGCCAACGCTGCGTCGCGTGTCCACGGACGCTATGCGACCTGCCCGCCACGCCGCGATTGCCGCGCCGCCAGCCACCCTCGACAATGCCGTCATGGATATCTTCAAGGTCTTCTCCGTCGAGGCGGCGCATCGCCTGCCCAACGTGCCACCCGGGCACAAATGCGCGCGGCTGCACGGCCACTCGTTCCAGATCGAGATCCACGTCTCGGGCGAGCCGGGCGAGCACTCGGGGTGGATCATGGACTTCGGCGATCTCAAGGCCGCGTTCGCGCCGCTCTACGCCCAGCTCGACCATCACTACCTCAACGACATCCCCGGGCTCGAGAACCCAACCAGCGAGCGCCTGGCGATCTGGATCTGGGAACGGCTCAAGCCGACCCTGCCGGCGTTGAGCGCGATCGTGATCCGCGAGACCTGCACCTCGGGCTGTCGCTACACCGGTCCCTGAGCGGCATCCGCTTGGTCGCCAGCCGATCACGGCGGACCCGCCCGAGCCAAGCCCCGTAGACCCGCGACCCGCCTTGGCAGCGCGCCCAAGCCGTTGATCCGCCTACGAAACTGAATACACAGCGACCGTTCGTCGGCTCGATGTTGCAATGCAACATAGACGCGCTATGCTGCATTGCACAAACCCGGCAGCCGCCGGCCCACGCAGGTAACCGCCATGTCCTACCAGTTCAACGAGCAGTTCACCGCCGCGTCGCGCCAGTTCGCCGATGCCGCAGCCCAGATCAACCGCCTGACCCTCGAGAATGTCGAGAAGGTCTTTGGCGTCCACTTCACCACGCTCGGCGAGAACGCCAACGCCACGTTCGCATTCGTCAACGAAGCGATCGAGGTCCGCGACCTCGACGGTATCAAGGCGCTGTGGCCCAAGGGCGCGCAGATTGCCCGTGAGAACGTCGAGCGTCTGGTCAGCGCGGGCCAGGAAGTCATCGGCCGCACCGTGAAGACCAACGAGGCGATCGCCGAACTCGCCAAGTCGCAGCTCGAATCGGCCACCGCCGACGTCCGTGCGCAGGCCGAGACCGTCGCCAAGGCGGCCGCGGGCAAGCCTACCGCCAAGCGTTGACCGCATGCGGGCCACGGCCCGCATGCCATCGAACACCCGGGCGCTCCCTCCCTCGCCCGGGCCGACCCGGCAGCTCGCGCTGCCGGGTTTTTTTTATGCGAGCGAAGCGCGCGGTGGCAGCGACCAGTCGATCGGCCGCTCGCCTCGGCGCTGCAGATAGTCGTTGGTGGCGGAGAAATGGCCGCAGCCCAGGAACCCGCGATGCGCCGACAGTGGTGAGGGATGGGTGCTGCGCAGTACCCGGTGGCGACGCGTGTCGACCAGCTTGCCCTTGGCCTGCGCATAGCTGCCCCATAGCAGGAACACCAAGCCTTCGCGCTCGCGGTTGAGGGTGTCGACGACGTGGTCGGTGAACCCCTCCCAGCCCTTGCCCTGGTGCGAGCCGGCCCGGCCTTCCTCGACCGTCAACACCGCATTGAGCAGCAGCACACCCTGGCGCGCCCAAGGCACCAACCAGCCGTGATCGGGTCTCGGCAGGCCGAGGTCGCGGGTGATCTCCTTGAACATGTTGTCCAGCGACGGCGGGATGCGCACGTCGGGCCGTACCGAAAACGACAGACCATGCGCCTGGCCGGGCCCGTGATAGGGGTCCTGCCCGAGGATGACGACTTTGACCGCGTCGAACGGAGTCGCGTCGAACGCGGCGAAGATGTCCGGACCCGGCGGGTGGATCCGCGCGCCCTCGGCGCGGCGTGTGCGCAGGAACGCCGACAGCGCCTGCATGTCGTCGCGGAGCAGCCAGTCGCCCACGCGCGCCTTCCACGAGGGCTCGAGTTTGATCCGGGAGGCGGTCTCGGCCGCGGGCGTCGTCGTGTGCGAATCAGGCATGGTCGGGACGCGTCTGGCGCAGGAAGTGGCCGGTGACGATCCCCCCACCCAGCCAGCCGAGTGCGGTCGAGCCGCCCAGCACCGCCAACACGCCGAGCGGCCCGAAGCCACGCAGCGCGAACGTGGCGCCGTAGCTGGCCGCGACTTCGGCCAGCGGCGCGCGCAACGCGGCCGCCGCCGCGCCCAGCAGCACCAGCGCGACCGCGCCCGAGGCCAGCCCGTACCAGGCGCCAAGATAGAGGAACGGCCGCCGGATGAAGCCGTCGGTCGCGCCCAGCAGCTGCAGCACGCCCAGTTCTTCGCGCCGCGACTGGATGTCCAACCGCACGGTGTTGCCCACGACCAGCAACGCGCCCAGCCCCAGCAGCGCGGCCAGGACCCAGACCACGCGCCCGCCCAGGCGCAGCCAGCCGTCGAGCCGCTGCCGCCACTGCGCGTCGTGCTGCACCAGTTCGGCCTCGGGCAGTTGGCGCAGCGCATCGGCCAGCAGCATCTCGTCGCCCGACGGGGTCAGGATCAGCACGTGCGGCAAGGGGTTCTCATCGAGGACGTCGATCGCCGGACCGAACTCGCCGCGCTCTCGCAGTTCCGCCAGGCCCTCGTCGGGCGTGCGGTGGACCACGCTGCCGACATCACCACGCGCGCGCAACTCGCCGGCCAGCGCGGCAGCGCGCTCGGCATCGACATCGCGCTGCAGGAACACGCTGATCTCGCGCGAGGCGTCGATGCTGCCGCCGAGCCGGCCGACGTTGTCGAGCACCAGCCACAGGCCGAGCGGCAGGGCCAGCGCGACGGCCATCACGCCGATAGTCAGCGCGGTCGACCAGGGCCTGCGGAACACGCGCCCCAGGCTGGCGACGAAGCTGTAGACATGGTGGTCGACCCAGGTGCCGACCGGGGACGCGCCGGTGCGGGCCGGCTGGTTGCGAGGCGCCTCAGGCATCGGCGAGATCCTCCGGCGCAATGTCGTCGACCAGGGTGCCGTGGTCGAGCACGAGCGTGCGTTTCTTCATGCGCTTGACCAGGCCCAGGTCGTGGCTGGCGATCAGCACGCTGGTGCCGCGCTCGGGCAACTCGGCGAACAGCGCCATGATCTCGGCCGACAACGTCGGGTCGAGGTTGCCGGTGGGTTCGTCGGCGACCAGCAGCCGCGGCTCGCCGACGATCGCGCGCGCGATCCCGACCCGCTGCTGCTCGCCGGCCGACAGCTGCGTGGGCAGCGCGCGCTCGCGGTTGCCCAGGCCCAGCCGCTCGAGCGCACTGCGCACCCGCTTGCCGATCTCGCCGCGGCGCTGGCCGCGCAGGATCAGCGGCAGCGCGATGTTGTCGAACACGCTGCGGTCCGACAGCAGCCGATGGTCCTGGAACACCACGCCCACATCGCGGCGATGCAGCGCCACGCCGCGCCCGCGCACCTTCAGCAGGTTGCGCTCGGCGAACACCACCGCGCCGCGGCTGGGCCGCTCGGCCAGGTGGATCAGCTTGAGCAGCGTGCTCTTGCCCGCGCCCGAGTGGCCGGTGACGAACAACAGTTCGCCCGCCGACACGGCAAAATTGACATCCGACAGCGCCACATGGCCGCCGGCGTACTGCTTGCTCACGTTGTCGAATCGCAGAACGCTCATGCGCAGGATTATTGCAGGGAACGCGTGCAGGGCGCTGTCACCGGATCGGCGCGACGCAAGGCCCCTTCCCCCGTTGACGGGGGAAGGTTGGGATGGCGGCGATTCCACCGTCGAGTCGCTCGGACCGCGTTGTCGTCATCGGAACCATCTCCCCCACCCAACCCTCCCCCGCGCGCGGGGAGGGCTTGCGCATACAGCGGTCCGCGCACCTGGGCCACCCCCCGCGCGCGGGGGAGGGCTCGCAACGCTGACCGACACCGGCGCACAAGCCTCCCTCACGCGGGGACGCAAGCCAAAGATTCTGCGTCTGGTCCGGAATCCACGGAATGAAGAAGCCCCGCTTGAGCGGGGCTTCTTGGACCTACGACCTCGCGCCGGATCAGCGCGAATCGCCACCCGACACCAGACGACGCAGCCCACGGCCGATGCGGCTGAGCAGCGACGGCGCCTTCTCGGCCGCCGCGGTCGGCGCCAGGCGCTGGGTCGGACGCACTTCGCGCGGACCCTTGCCGTCGTTGCCGCCATTGCCGCGCGGCTTGGACTCGGTCGACTTCGTCTCGCCGGTCTGCAGCGCCGTGGCGTCCGCACCCTCGACCTTCTTGCCGCCACGACGGCGGCGACGCTTGCGCGGCGGACGCGACTCGTCCGGCATCGCCTGGGCGACGGCGCCGGCGGCGTCAATGACCGGCTTGGCCGGCGCGGCGGATGCATCGACCGTCGTCGCGTCCGGCCGCGGGGCGCGGGGCTTGCGCGGACCGCGCTCGCCACGACCTTCGCCACCGCCCGCACGCGGACCCCGCGAACCCGGCGCGCCGCGCGCCCCCCCGGACCACCACGACCGCCACCACGCTTGGCGTCCTCGGCAGCACGCGCCTCGCGGACCTCGCGGAAGATCTCACCGACGCTCTCGCCCTCGGCGGCATCGACCTCGACGCCTTCGCGCGGCTTGCGCGGCAGCGGCGTCAGCAACTCCTGGGTGACCGGCTCGGACGGGATCTTCTGCTCGATATAGGCCTCGATATCCGGCAGCGAGGTCGCGTAGCGCTCGCAGGCGAAGCTGATCGCATCGCCCTCGGCGCCCAGACGCGCGGTGCGCCCGATGCGGTGCACGTAGTCCTCGGCGTCGAACGGCAGGTCGTAGTTGAAGACGTGGCTCACGCCATCGATATGCAGGCCGCGGGCGGCAACGTCGGTCGCCACCAGCAACTCCAGCTGGCCGGCCTGGAACTTCTTGAGCAGCGACTCGCGCTTCTTCTGCGGCACATCGCCCGAGAGCACGCCGACGCGGTAGCCGGCTTTCTCCAGCGCGCGCGCGACCCGCTCGACGAACGCCTTGGTGTTGACGAACACCATCGTGCGCGCGCCTTCGCTGCGCGACAGCAGGCCGATCAGCAGCGGCAGCTTCTCGTCGTCGGCCGGGTAATACATGCGCTGGCGCACGCGCGCGGCGGTGATCGACTCGGTTTCCACGACGAGCTTCTCGGGCTCGTTCATGTGCTCGTAGGCGAGTTCGAGCACGCGGTGGCTGAGAGTGGCGGAGAACAGCAGCGTCTGGCGCTCGGTGCGCACCGGCATGCGACGCAACAGGAAACGGATGTCCTTGATGAAGCCCAGGTCGAACATCCGGTCGGCCTCGTCGAGCACGCACATCTCGCAGGCGTGCAGGCTGACGACCTTGTGCTGCTTGACGTAGTCGATCAGCCGGCCGGGGGTCGCGATGATGACGTCGGCGCCCTCCTGCAGGATCTGGCGCTGCTTGTCGTAGTCGACGCCGCCGTAGACCAGCGCGAACTTCAGGCCCAGCTCGCTGCCGAACTTGACCGCGTCCTTATGGATCTGGATCGCCAGTTCGCGGGTCGGCGCCAGGATCAGCGCGCGCGGGTCCTCGGGCTTGCGGTCGGCCAGGGCCGGGCGGGTCAACAGGCGATTGATCACCGCGACCAGGAACGCCAGCGTCTTGCCGGTGCCGGTCTGGGCCTGGCCGGCGACGTCACGGCCATTGAGCGCCAGCGGCAGCGTCAGCGCCTGAATCGGGGTGCAGCGGGTGAAGCCCGCGCCTTCCAGGCCGGCCTGCAGGGCCGGATGCAGCTCGAAGGAGGCGAAGGTGAGGTCGGTCAGGGGTTTGTCGCTCATGCGTAGGTCTGTATCCGGGCGTCGCCGGCAATGGGCGCCGCGTGCTTGCGTGGGAGGCATCCGCGACGCAGACTGCCTGGATGCAGGACGCGTGGGTCGTCCCGCGGATGCGCCGCCTTGATTCGGGCCGACGATCCCCCACTTTACCATCCATCCCGGCGCCGCTGCCGCAGCCGGCGCCTCCTTGATCCGGAGAAGCCCGTGAGCGAACGCGTCATCCATGCCACCGATTCCGACTTCGACGCCACCGTGCTGCAGGCCGACGTGCCGGTGCTGGTGGACTTCTGGGCGCCGTGGTGCGGCCCCTGCCGGATGATCGCCCCGGCGCTGGACGAACTGGCCGGCGACTACGCCGGGCGCGCCAAGGTGGTCAAGGTCGACGTCGACCAGAACCAGGCCACCGCGCTGAAGTACCACGTGCGCTCGATCCCGATGCTGCTGGTGTTCAAGGACGGCCAGGTCCACGGCACCCAGATCGGCGCGGTCGGCAAGGCCCAATTGGCCCAACTGATCGACAAGGCGCTCTGAGCACGCCTCCCGCGGCGGCCCCAGCGCCGCCGCAAACGGCCTCGGCCTGAATCGCCATCGCCGCAACCGCTTGCCGACGCCCCCGCGGCGATGCTAGGTTTGCGCGACTCCGGTAGGCATTCGCCTGCCGCACCCATCTGAACTGCACCTGCCGGGCGTGATCTCCCGGCCCTGCCCGTTTCCACCTTCCGCCCTCCGGGCGCTCGCACCGAGCGAGGATTCTGCTCTTGTCCGACAACACCCCTGACGACGCCGGCACGCCGGCCGCCGACACTGCCGTCAAGCGCGTCCGCAAGCCCCGCGCGGCCAAAAAGCCCGCCGACGCTGCATCCGACGCCCCCCAGCCCCAACTCCAGCTGCCCGCCCAGGACGCCCCTGCCGCCCCGGCCCCTCCGCGTCCGGCCGCCGAGCCCCCGGCATCGCCCGCTCCTGAGGCGCCGCGCCCGCAGCCGCCGAAGGCCCCGCCCGCCGCAGCCAGCGATGGCGCGCCGCAAGACGGCGGACAGCGCCACGAGCCGCGCAACGGCGGCGAACCCCGCCACGGTGGTGAGCGTCAGGGCGGCGAGCCGCGCCCGCAGCAGCAGCCTTACCAGAACAACCGGCAGGATCGCCAGGACCAGGGCAACCGCCGCGACCGCTTCAAGAACCGGCGCGACCGCCAGCGCGGCGGCCGCGATGACGGCCTGCCGCAGGACGGCGGCAACGACCACGCGCAGCGCCTGCCGCCGCCGAACGTGCCCGAGGGCTTCCCGCAGTACTCGCTGAGCGACCTGAAGCGGATGCCGGCGCACAAGCTGCTCGACATCGCCGACCAGCTCGCGATCGAGGGCGTGGCCCGCGCCCGCAAGCAGGACGTGATCTTCGCGCTGCTCAAGGTCCTGACCCGCCACGGCGAGGGCGTCGTCGCCGACGGCGTGCTCGAGATCCTGCCCGACGGCTACGGCTTCCTGCGCGCAGCCGAGGCCAGCTACCTGGCCGGCCCGGACGATGTCTACATCTCGCCCAGCCAGATCCGCCGCTTCAACCTGCGCACCGGCGACCACCTGCTCGGCCGCATTCGCTGGCCGAAGGACGGCGAGCGCTACTTCGCGCTGTCGGTCGTGGACACGATCAACGGCGAGCCGCCGGAAGCCAGCAAGGGCAAGGTGCTGTTCGAGAACCTGACCCCGCTGTTCCCGCGCAAGCGCTTCAAGCTCGAGCGTGGCGACGGCTCCAGCGAGGACATCGCCGGCCGCGTCCTCGACCTCATGGCCCCGCAGGGCAAGGGCCAGCGCGCCCTGATCGTCTCGCCGCCCAAGGCCGGCAAGACGATGATGATGCAGCAGGTCGCCAGCGCCATCACCTACAACCACCCCGACGTGCATCTGATCGTGCTGCTGATCGACGAGCGGCCCGAGGAAGTGACCGAGATGCAGCGCACCGTGCGCGGCGAGGTCATCAGCTCGACGTTCGACGAGCCGGCCGCGCGCCACGTGCAGGTCGCCGAAATGGTGATCGAGCGCGCCAAGCGCCTGGTCGAGCACAAGAAGGACGTGGTCATCCTGCTCGACTCGATCACCCGCCTGGCCCGTGCCTACAACAACGTCGTGCCGAGCTCGGGCAAGGTGCTCACCGGCGGCGTCGACGCCAACGCGATGCATCGGCCCAAGCGCTTCTTCGGCGCGGCCCGCAACGTCGAGGAAGGCGGCTCGCTGACGATCATCGCCACCGCGCTGGTCGACACCGGCAGCGCGATGGACAAGGTGATCTATGAAGAGTTCAAGGGCACCGGCAACTCGGAAGTGCACCTGGACCGCCGCATCACCGAAAAGCGCGTCTACCCGGCGATCAACGTCAATCAGTCGGGCACCCGCCGCGAGGATCTGCTGATCGAGCCGGAGCTGCTGCAGAAGATCTGGATCCTGCGCAAGCTGCTGCATCCGATGGACGAGATCGCCGCGATGGAGTTCCTGCTCGACAAGATGAAGAGCACGAAGTCCAACGACGAGTTCTTCTCGTCGATGAAGCGCTGAAGCCCCCAGCCTTCCCGAAGAACGCCCCGCATCGCGGGGCGTTCTTCGTTCTGCGGTCATCGCGGCTTCACGGGAACGCAGCCGCATTCGTAACGAGCTTTCTCACGACCGACATCGCCAGTCCCTCAGAGCTCACGACGCGGCGCCAATACCAGACGATGCAGCACACCACCGGCCGCACCGGCGACGAGCGGCACTAGCCAGAACACCCAGAGCTGCTGCAGCGCCGCGCCGCCCTGAAACAACGCCACGCCGGTGCTGCGCGCCGGGTTGACCGAGGTATTGGTGACCGGAATGCTCACCAGGTGGATCAGCGTCAGCGCCAGGCCGATCGCCAGCGGCGCAAACGGCGCGGTCACCGGCTTGGCGGTCACGCCCAGCACGATCACGGTAAACAGCATTGTCAGCACGAACTCGATAACGATGGCCGCCTCCAGCGGATAGCCGGCCGGCGAATGCGCGCCGTAGCCGTTGGTGGCGAAGCCATGGCTGGAGTCGAAGACCGGGCTGGCACTGGCGATGTAGTACAACACCGCCGCCGCGCAGATCGCGCCGGCGGTCTGCGCGATGACGTAAGGCACGACGCGACCTGCGGTGATGCGCCTTGCCACCCAACACGACAACGTGATCGCGGGATTGAAGTGGCCGCCCGAGATCGCGCCCAGCGCATAGGCCATGGTCACGACGCTCAGGCCGAAGGCGAACGAGACACCGAGGGTGCCGATCCCCGCGCCAGGCGAGGACGCCGCCAGCACCGCGGCACCGCAGCCGCCCAGGACCAGCCAGAAAGTACCGATGAATTCTGCGACCAGGGGTTTGTAGTTCATGGGACGCGCACCTCTTTCAGGAGAATGACCGCCGGATGGCGGGTGGAAACGAACGCAGCCGTTGACCTGTCCAGGGATCGATCGCGTTCGGAGAACACGCACTTGCAGGACATCCTTGGCGCACGCTGTCGGGCCCGCCGCACATGGCACGGCATTGATACGCACGTGGCGTAACCCGAACGCGGTTCGGCGCTCCCCACAAGCAGGACGGTCTGGCAGCCGGGAAGACGATGGCGACCGCGAAGACTGCGCCCTGCCCCCCCCCTGCGGGGAGCAAGCGCGAAGACCGGGCCTTCCCCCTGCGGAAGCGCGAAGACCGAGCCCGTCCCACCTTCGGGAAGCACGAAGACCGAGCCCTCCCCCGCCTGCGGGGGAGGGTTGGGTGGGGGCGACACCGCACCTGTGATGCATCACCAACCCACCTTCACGCCGACGCTCGCCGACAGGTCATCGCTGCGGCTGCGGCTCTGATCACCGTGCGCCCACAACTTGCTGACTTCGCCGAACAGGCTCACCTCGTTGTTCACCGACAACGTGCCACCCATCGCCAGCTCGCTGCTGCGGCCACCGGTCGGCGTCACGATGTCCGCCGTCGCCGACGGGCCGATGAAGCGCGCCACGTCCTGATCCGAGCGCGTGCGGTAGTAGTTCACCCGCGTGTACGGCTGCAGCAGCCCCGCGCCGGTCTCGAACTCGCCCTTCAGCCGCAGGCCCACACGCGCCGTCAGGCTGTTGGCCGCGTCCTGCTGCACCAACGCATTGGCGATCTCGACATCGTCGTTGTCCAGACGCTGGTAGATCAGCTGCAGCTGCGGCTCGAGCTGCCAGTCGCGTCCGATCGGGAACGCCTGGCCGACTTCCACCGACGCCGTCCGGCTGTCGCCATCGCCCGACACCATGTCGCCGATCGTCGGGATCAGCTTGTAGCGCAGCCGGCCGCCCTGCAGCACCGTATCGACGTAGAAGCCGTTCTCGGCCTCGAAGGTGCCGTACAGACCGACGAACTTGCTGTCGAGATCGGTGCGGCCCACCGCCAGGTTCGTGCTGCCACGGGCCGAGCCTGCGACCTCCATCTCGCCGGCCAAGGTGCCGAAGTAGGCGCCGACGTGCCAATTGCCGTTGGCCCACACGTCGGAGCCGATCTGCAGGCCGTTCTGGCGCCCACGGCTGCTCGGCGTCGCGTCGCCGCCCTGCTTCAGGCTGCGATCGATGCTGACCAGGCGGCCCCAGGACTGCCGATACCCGGCCGACTCCGAGCCGCTGCCCATCGTCGCGTCGCCCAGGCGCTGGTGCAGGTTGCCGAGCATGCCGGCCGCTGATTCGCGGAACTGACCGCCCAGCGATCCGAACAGCGCCGCCTCACCGCGATTGCTCGAGCGCAGGTACCAGTTCTCGCCCAGGCCCGCGGCATCGGCGGCATACAGCCGGTACTCGAACGCACCCGCATCGACGAAATCTCCGACCAGCGAGAAGCCGTCCTTGGTCGTCTGCGCGGTGGTCGTTGCGCCGTTGATCGCACGGACCACTTCGATGCCGTCGCCGGTGGTCTGCGCCCCGAGACCGTCGCGGTTGGTGAGGTCGATCAGCGTGCGACCACTCACCGCACCGCCATCGATCACCAACCGGTCGGTCGGGCTGGACGAGTCGCCCAGCGCTGCGCTCATCCGCAGCACGCCACCGTCGCCGACGTAGTCGCCACGCACGGTCAGCGTCGTGCCCGGGGTCGCGCCCATCAGCGACACGGTGCCGGCGTTGCGCAGACCGGCCACCGTCTGGTCGTAGCCAGCGAGGTCCAGCGTGCCGTCGGCGGCGACCTCATGCCGCGAGTTGGCACTGAACGCGTTGGCCATCGCCACCTGTAGCGAACCACTGGCCACTTCGGTCACGCCCGTATAGGTGTTGCCGCCGCCGAAGGTCACTTGGCCGGCGCCCTCCTGACGCACGCGACCGGTGCCGGACACCACGCCATCGAAGCGCACCGCATCGGACCGGTCGAACACCAAGGCGCCGGCGTTGGCGACGTTGCCGACCAGACTGCCCGTGGTCCCGCCACTGCCGACCTGCAGCGTGCCGGCCGAGATGGTCGTGCCGCCGGTATAGGTGTTGTCGCCGACGAGAACGGTGGTGCCCGTCCCCGCCTGCGTCAGGTGCCCGGTACCGGAGATGGCGCCGGTCAGCGTCGTCTCGTCCGAGCGGTTCATCACCAGCGCGGCGTTGTTGACGATGTCGCCGGCCAGGCTGCCGCTGGTGCCGCCGTCGCCGACCTGCACGGTGCCCGCCGAGATGGTCGTGCCGCCGGTGTGGGTGTTGGCGCCGGTCAGCACCGTGGTACCGGTACCGGCCTGGGTCAGGTGACCCGTGCCCGACATGGCGCCGGCCAGCGTCACGGCGTCACTGCGGTCGATGGCCAGCGTGCCGTTGTTGACGATGTCGCCGGCGATGTGGCCGCTCGTGCCGCCGTCACCAAGCTGCAGCGTGCCGGCCGAGATCGTCGTGCCGCCGGTGTAGCCGTTGTCGGCCGTCAGCGTCAGCGTGCCGGTGCCGGCCTTGGTCAGGGCGCCGGGGCCAGCGATCGCACCACCCAGCGTCACCGCGTAGGCCTGCGTGTCGATCGTGCCGCCACCGGCCCGCGCAGCGATCGCGCGATCGCTGTCCAGGTCGGCCAGCGCCCGCAGCGTGCCGCCGTCGAGGGTCACCCCACTGGTGGAAGCACCGAGGTTGGCGTCTTCGGAGATCGCCACCGCACCACCGTTGACCGTCGTACCGCCGGTGTAGGTGTTGGCACCGCCGAGCACCAGGGTGCCAGCGTCGGTCTTGACCACACCCACATCGCCTTGCAGCACCGCGTCGATCGTCGCGGTGAAGTCGGCACCGGCCGTCGTGCCATCGCCAACCCGGATCGCGGCCCCATTCGCATCGTCAGCGACCAATGTCAGCGCGTCGCCCTGCACCACGTAGCCGTCGGTCGCAAACTGCATGCCACCGGCGACCACGTCTCCCAGGCTGTTGTCGACATCCACTGTGCCCGCCGCGCCGGCGAAGATCGCGAACGCGCCACTGTTGTGCGGGGCATTGAGCGTGCCGTCGGCATCGGTCCAGTTGTCGTTGCCCGCACGTGCTTGCCAGGTGCCGTCGCCGCCGCTGATCGTGCCGTCGTTGCGCCCACCCGCGTCGCCGTCCCAGAAGTTGAGCGTCAGCCCGGTCGCGTTGACCAGATTGACTTGGTTCGCGATCGAGGTCTGCACGCTGATCTGCGCCGGATCCAGCATCGTGCCGAGATCGAGCGTGTTGTTGGTCAGCGCGCCGCCATAGCTGATGACGCGATAAAGGCCGGTGCCGAATTCGCCGCCGGGCGACTGGGTCGCATTCAAGGTCCCGTCGAGCACCAGATCGCCTTCGACCACAGTCAGATCGTTGAGCGGACCGCCGACCGTGCCGGCTTGGCCGAACTGGTAATCGAGCACCGCACCGTCGGCCAGCGACAGATCACCGGCAATCGTCAGCGTACCCGGCGCACCCGCGCTCGCACCCGGCGCCAAGGTGGCACCGCTGGCGACCGCCACATCGCCGCCGACGATGCCGGCACCGCCGATCGTCGCGCCGCTGGCGACCGTGGTCGCGCCCGTGGCAGCACGCTGGTCGCCGTTGACCAGCAACGCACCGGCCGCGACATCGGTCGCACCGGTGTAGGCATTGGTGCCCGTCAGCACCGTGGTGCCGGCGCCGTCCTGCACCACACGCCCACGTCCGGAAATCGTGCCGTCGAACGAGTGCACATCCGAGCGGTCGAACACCAGTACGGCGTCCAACAAAATGTCGCCGACCAGGCCACCGACCACCACGTCGCCGACCACGCTGCCGCTGGTGCCGCCGTCGCCCAGCCGCAACGTGCCGTTCAAGACCGTCGTACCGCCGGTGTAGGTGTTGTCGCCGGTCAGCGTCGTGGTGCCGAAGCCGGTCTGCAGCACGCGGCCATTGCCGGAGATCGTGCCTGCAAGGGTCAACGCATCGCTGCGCCGGATCTCCAACGTGGCGTTGTTGACCACATCGCCGACCAGGCCGCCGGTGGTGCCGCCCGCCCCCAACTGCAGCGTGCCGGCCGTGATCGTCGTGCCGCCGGTGTAGGTGTTGTCGGCCGTCATGACCGTCGTGCCATCGCCGATCTGGTGCACCTGGCCGTTGCCGGAGACGAGGTTGCCCAGCGTCGCCGTCCCGGACCGGTCCACCGCCAGCGTCGCGTTGTTGACGATATCGCCGAGCACGCTGCCGGTGGTGCCACCATCGCCCAGTTGCAGCGTGCCGCCCTCGATCGTCGTGCCGTCGGTGTAGGTGTTGTCGGCGCTCAGCACCAGCGTGCCGGCGTCGGTCTTGGCCACCGCCGTGTCGCCCTGCAGCACCGTGTCCAGGGTGGCGGTATAGCCCGCACCCGCGGTCGTGCCGTCGCCTACCCGCAACGTCGCGCTGCCGGTGCCGTCGTCGATCAGCGTCAGCGCATTGCCCGCCACGCGGTACCCGTCGGTCGCGAACTGCAGACCGTTCGCGGTCACGGCACCGACGCTGTTGTCCACGGTCACCGTGCCGGCCGTGCCGGCGAAGACTGCGAAGGCACCGTCCGAATAGGTCGCATTGATCGAGCCGTCGGCGTCGGTCCAGCTGTCGTCGCCACCGACCGTACGCGCCTGCCAGCTGCCGTTACCGCCATCGACAACACCATCGTTGCGACCGCCCGCCTTGCCGTCCCAGAAATTCAGGCTCAGGCCGGCGGTATTGACCAGGTTGACTTGGTTGGCCACCGAGGTCTGCACGTTGAACGTCGCCGGGTCCAGCCCGGCGCCCAGCGACAGGCCGTTGTTGGTCAGTGCACCGTCGTAACTGATGACGCGATACAGGCCGCCGCCGAAGGTGCCGCCAGGCGATGCGGTTGCGCTCAGGATGCCGTCGAGCACCAGGTCGCCTTCGACCACGGTCAGGTCGTTGAGCGCGCCGCCCACCGTGCCGGCCTGGCCGAACTGGTAAGCGAGTGCGCTGCCGGCCGACAGCGACAGGTCGCCGGCAATCGTCAGCGTGCCCGGGGCGCCCGCACTGGCGCCCGGCGACAGCGTGGCGCCATCGGCGATCACGACATCGCCGCCGATCACACCGCTACCGCCGACCGTCGTGCCACGGGCCGTCGTGACCGTTCCGGTCGCGGCGCGCTGGTTGCCGTTGACCAGCAGCGTGCCGGCCAGGACCTCGGTCGCACCGGTGTAGCTGTTGGCGCCGGACAGCGTGGTGGTCCCCGCACCCGATTGGGTCAAGGTGCCGCTGCCGGAGATCGCGCCACCGAGTGCGATCGCGTTGCTGCGTTCGACGACCAGCGCGGCATTGTTGACGATGTTGCCGACCACGCTGCCGACAGTCCCGCCGTTGCCCAGCTGCAGCGTGCCGGCCGAAATCGTCGTGCCGCCGGTGTAGGTCTGGTCGGCGGTCACCGTCGTGGTGCCGGTGCCGGCCTGGGTCAGGCTGCCACTGCCCGACACGCCGCCGCCGAGTGTGTAGGCATTGGAACGGTTGATCACCAATGCGCCGTTGTTGACGATGGGACCGACCACGTTGCCGCTCGTCCCCCCATTGCCCAACTGCAGCGTGCCTGCCTCGATGGTCGTGCCACCGGCGTAGGTGTTGTTGCCGGTGTAAACCAGCGTGCCGGGACCGCGCTTGACGACACTCCCCGCGCCGGTGATCGTTTGGGAGATCGTGAATGCATTGGTCGGGCTGGCGATGTCGAACGCCCCACCGGTGTCTTCGATCACGATCTGGCGCGCCGTGCTGGTGAAGGCGTCGCCTGCCACGCGCAAAGTGCCGCCAGCGAGCAGAGTCAGGCTGCCCGAGGTCGCGCCCAGCGCCCCTTCCGAAGACGCGGTCAGCGTGCCGCCAAAGATCTGCCAAGGAGTGACCGCGGCTGTGGTGCCGGTCAGTGTCCAATCTACCCCGAGCACCTGAAAGCGACCGAACCCACGATACTTCGCTGCATCCCCGATCTCGGCGACATCGAGGGCGCCGGTGCGATTATCGCTCGTTCCGCCGAGAATCAGGCTGTCATTACGACTGAACGCGAAGACGGTGCCATTAATGACGCCGCCGGGTTGCAACTCCAGAGTATTGGTGCCGCCGGTGAAGAGAATTCCATTGGTCCTGGCGCCGTTGCCATTCTGCCCACCTGAAATGATGCCGGCATTGCTCACATAGACGTTTGATCCCAGGACGCCGTAGCCGCCCGGCTGTGCGCCACCGCCACCATTGCCGCCGGAGATGGTGCCGAAGTTCCGAATCGTTGCCCTATTTTCCGAGCTAGTGCCCCCGGACGCGATGATCCCGTGCCCCCCCCGCGTCCAGGCAGGGCATCTGCCGCGATGATTCGGCCAGTTGTAGTGTTGATGAGTTCCACCCCGTCTTGGGACATCCCGACAGCACTACCGGCATTGCCGTTGTTCGTCCCGCCGCCCGCCTGAATGAGGCCGCTATTACGATGGCCTTTACCCCCACGCAGCTCGGCCCCTGCCCCACCGCTGTAGTCGTAACCAGACGATGGCCCTCCAATCAGGCTGCCGGTGTTGTTCATGATGTTCCCGGCGTCGAATACCCCACCGGGCGCACCAGCTTGCGCATGCGCGAGTGGGATCGCTCCCGCGAATAACCCCGCCGACAACAACGCGGCACCGATCGTGCGCCCGCTTCCTGCGGACGCATTGGATGTGGGCCGCGTGCGCCGGGCCAGTTCGCTGGTCACGACCCAACGGCGGATGGAGGCGTTCCAGCGAAGTGCGTAGATGCGGTTCATGACGTGATGTCCTTCAGAGAATGGGGGTTGCGACGGATGGGGGTGAACACCCCCCGATGACGCGGAAAAGAAAAGAACAGAGCGAACGTTGTGATCGCTCCGGGATCAGGACGCCGCACGTTGCAATGCGCGTTCTCGGGAACGCAGTTGTCCGTGGGCGCGGTGCTGCCCGGCGCGTCCGCGGTAGAGCGACCAGTTGCCGTCCACGGCATGCATCGCCGCCTTGCTGGCTTCGCGCCGCTCGATGATCACCACGTGCGGAATCGCCGCCCGGCACAGCGCCTGCAGCGCATCGATGACTTCGTCGCTCCAGATGTCCGGGCTTTCCTTGCGCGCATCGAGATAGGCATGGTGCTCGCCGATGCAGACGATCGCGGGCTTGACCGCAAGCAGGAAATCCAGATTGCAGCGGCCGCTGCCAAAGCCATCGAACGCGATCGAACACCCGGCATCGCGCAGGCGCTGGCAGAACGCCTCCGCCGGCGCGGTGTCGAGCACGGGCACCGGCATCGCGATCTGCACCACCAGCCGGGTTGCGAGTTGTGGGTCGGCCTGCAAGCGCTCGAACAGCGAACTCCACCACATATCGCAGGCCGCGCTCTGCAGCGAGATGCTGCAGGCGAGCGTGAGCTCGGGATCGGCGACCAGTTGGTCGAGCGCGGTGTGCAACAGCGTGTGGTCGAGCAGGCGCGTCATGCCCAGACGCTGTAGCGCCGACAGCCATAACGGCAGGTCGCTCGCCGGAAATGGCGAGGCCGCAGTCAGCTGCAGCACCAGTTCGTGATAGATGACGCAGTCGGGATCGTCGCCGGGCACGATGGTCGAGCGGGCAACCTCGATATTGCCCTTGTCCAATTGGTCGTGCAGCGCGACCGCCAGCGCGATGTCGCGCCGGTAGTCCGCCTGCCAGGTCAGGTCCTGCAACAGCACGGCCTCGCCTTCTGCGCCTGGGCCGAGATTGGACACCTCCTCGATCAATCGCACCGACACCGCCGGCATGACTTCGGTGTCGTCCTCGAGCACATAGCGGCGGTTGAGCAGGACCAGCCAGTCCTCGACCAACTGGCGCTTTTCCTGTTCGCTGAGCTCGGGACCCGAGAAATCGAGCCGGACAATCAGCCGGTCCGGTCCGACCCATTCGATGAACGCGCCTTGCAAGGCGCAGATCCAACTCAATGCGCGCAGCACGCTGGGCGCGATGCCATCGGCGCCATAGCCGGCCGCCGGGCCGAATGTGGCGTTGAGTTGACCGTAATTGCGCAGGGTGACCAACAGCCAGACATCCTGCATTCGCCCCGCAGCGCGGGGATCGACCGCACACGACATGGACCAGCCTCCTTACCTGCGGCCAGCGACGGCCGCATCCACGACAGACGATGGATGGACGCGCGGCGAACGCCGCCGCGTGCCGGATATCCCGATGCAAGACAGTGCGGTGCATCGGGCGCGATGCGGGCGCGGCGGCGTGTCCGCCGCGCCCGCGAGGCCTTACCAGCCGACCTTCACGCCGACGCTGGCGGACAGGTCATCGCTGCGGCTGCGGCTCTCATCGCCGTGCGCCCACAACTTGCTGACTTCGCCGAACAAGCTCACTTCGCGGTTCACCGACAACGTGCCGCCCATCGCCAGCTCGCTGCTACGGCCGCCGGTCGGGGTCACGATGTCCGCCGTCGCCGACGGGCCGATGAAGCGCGCCACGTCCTGATCCGAGCGCGTGCGGTAGTAGTTCACCCGCGTGTAGGGCTGCAGCAGCCCCGCGCCGGTCTCGAACTCGCCCTTCAGCCGCAGGCCCACACGCGCCGTCAGGCTGTTGGCCGCGTCCTGCTGCACCAACGCATTGGCGATCTCGACATCGTCGTTGTCCAGACGCTGGTAGATCAGCTGCAGTTGCGGCTCGAGCTGCCAGTCGCGCCCGACCGGGAACGCCTGGCCGACTTCCACCGACGCCGTCCGGCTGTCGCCATCGCCCGACACCATGTCGCCGATCGTCGGGATCAGCTTGTAGCGCAGCCGTCCGCCCTGCAGCACCGTGTCGACGTAGAAGCCGTTCTCGGCCTCGAAGGTGCCGTACAGACCGACGAACTTGCTGTCGAGATCGGTGCGGCCCACCGCCAGGTTCGTGCTGCCACGGGCCGAGCCTGCGACCTCCATCTCGCCGGCCAAGGTGCCGAAGTAGGCGCCGACGTGCCAATTGCCGTTGGCCCACACGTCGGAGCCGATCTGCAACCCGTTCTGGCGACCGCGGCTGCTCGGCGTCGCGTCGCCGCCCTGCTTCAGGCTGCGATCGATGCTGACCAGGCGGCCCCAGGACTGCCGATACCCGGCCGACTCCGAGCCGCTGCCCATCGTCGCGTCGCCCAGGCGCTGGTGCAGGTTGCCGAGCATACCGGCGGCCGATTCGCGGAACTGACCGCCCAGCGATCCGAACAGCGCCGCCTCGCCGCGGTTGCTCGAACGCAGGTACCAGTTCTCGCCCAGGCCCGCGGCATCGGCGGCATACAGCCGGTACTCGAACGCGCCCGCATCGACAAAATCGCCGACCAGCGAGAAGCCATCCTTGGTCGTCTGTGCGGTCGTGGTTGCCCCGTTGATCGCACTGACGACTTCGATGCCGTCGCCGGTGGTCTGCGCACCGAGGCCGTCGCGGTTGGTGAGGTCGATCAGCGTGCGACCACTCACCGCACCGCCGTCGATCACCAACCGGTCGGTCGGGCTGGACGAATCGCCGAGCACTGCGCTCATCTGCAACACGCCGCCGTCGCCGACGTAGTCGCCACGCACCGTCAGCGTCGTGCCCGGCGTCGCGCCCATCAGCGACACGGTGCCGGCATTGCGCAGGCCGGCCACCGTCTGGTCGTAACCAGCGAGGTCCAGCGTGCCGTCGGCGGCGACCTCATGCCGCGAGTTGGCACTGAACGCGTTGGCCATCGCCGCTTGCAGCGAGCCCGAGGCGACCTCGGTGACGCCTGTGTAAGTGTTGGCGTTGCCGAACAGCACCGCACCGGGACCGGTCTGCACCACGCGACCTGAGCCGGTGATCGTGCCGTCAAAACGGCTCGTGCCCGCACGATCGAACGCCAGCGTGCCGCCATTGTCGACATTGCCGATCAGGCTGCCGGTGTCGCCCCCATTGCCGACCTGCAAGGTGCCGGCCGAGATGGTCGTGCCGCCGGTGTAGGTGCTGTCGCCGACCAACACGGTGGTACCGGTCCCCGCCTGGGTCAGATGCCCCGTGCCGGAGATGGCGCCGGTCAGCGTCGTCTCGTCGGAGCGGTTCATCACCAGCGCGGCGTTGTTGACGATGTCGCCCGCCAGACTGCCGCTGGTGCCGCCGTCGCCGATCTGCACGGTGCCCGCCGAGATGGTCGTGCCGCCAGTGTGGGTGTTGGCACCGGTCAGCACCGTGGTGCCGATACCGGCCTGGGTCAGGTGACCGGTGCCGGACATCGCACCAGCCAGCGTCACCGCGTCGGAACGATTCACGACCAAGGTGCCGTTGTTGACCACGTCACCAACGATGTGACCAGTTGTGCCGCCGTCACCCAGCTGCAGCGTGCCGGCCGAGATCGTCGTGCCGCCGGTGTAGCCGTTGTCGGCCGTCAGCGTCAGCATCCCGGTACCGGCCTTGGTCAGTGCACCGGGGCCATCGATCGCACCACCCAGCGTCACCGCGTGGGCCTGCGTGTCGATCGTACCGCCACCGGCCTGCGCAGCGATCGCGCGATCGCTGTCCAGGTCGGCCAGCGCCCGCAGCGTGCCGCCGTCGAGGGTCACCCCACTGGTGGAAGCACCGAGGTTGGCGTCTTCGGAGATCGCCACCGCACCACCGTTGACCGTCGTGCCACCGGTGTAGGTGTTGGCACCGCCGAGCACCAGCGTGCCGGCATCGGTCTTGACCAAGCCGGTGTCGCCTTGAAGCACCGCGTCGATCGTCGCGGTGAAGTTGGCACCGGCCGTCGTGCCATCGCCTACGCGGATCGTGGCCCCGTCCGCATCGTCAGCCACCAGCGTCAGCGCGTCACCCTGCACCACGTAGCCGTCGGTCGCGAACTGCATGCCGCCCGCGACCACATCGCCCAAGCTGTTGTCGACATCGACCGTGCCCGCCGCGCCGGCGAAGATCGCGAACGCACCACTGTTGTGCGGGGCATTGAGCGTGCCATCCGCATCGGTCCAGTTGTCGTTGCCCGCACGTGCTTGCCAGGTGCCGTCGCCGCCGCTGATCGTGCCGTCGTTACGGCCGCCCGCATCGCCGTCCCAGAAGTTCAGCGTCAGTCCGGTCGCGTTGACCAGATTGACTTGGTTCGCGATCGAGGTCTGCACGCTGATCTGCGCCGGATCCAGCATCGTGCCGAGATCGAGCGTGTTGTTGGTCAGCGCGCCGCCGTAGCTGATGACGCGATAGAGGCCGGTGCCGAATTCGCCGCCGGGCGACTGGGTCGCGTTCAAGGTCCCGTCGAGCACCAGATCGCCCTCGACCACAGTCAGATCGTTGAGCGGGCCGCCGACCGTGCCGGCCTGACCGAACTGGTAATCCAGCACCGCGCCGTCGGCCAGCGACAGATCACCGGCAATCGTCAGCGTACCCGGCGCACCCGCGCTCGCACCTGGCGCCAAGGTGGCGCCGCTAGCGACCGCCACATCGCCGCCGATGACGCCGGCACCGCCGATCGTCGCGCCGCTGGCGACCGTGGTCGCGCCCGTGGCAGCACGCTGGTCGCCGTTGACCAGCAACGCACCGGCCGCGACATCGGTCGCACCGGTGTAGGCATTGGCCCCCGTCAGCACCGTGGTGCCGGCGCCGTCCTGCACCACGCGACCAATGCCGGAGATCGTGCCGGCGAATGTGTGGATATCCGAGCGGTCGAACACCAGTGCGGCGTCGCTCAGAATGTCGCCGACCAAGCCGCCGACCACCACGTCGCCGACCACACTGCCGCTGGTGCCGCCGTCGCCCAGCCGCAACGTGCCGTTCGAGACCGTCGTGCCGCCGGTGTAGGTGTTGTCGCCGGTCAGCGTCGTGGTGCCGAAGCCGGTCTGCAGCACACGCCCGCTGCCCGAGATGGTGCCTGCGAGCGTCAACGCATTGCTGCGATTGATCTCCAGCGTGGCGTTGTTGACCACATCGCCGACCAGGCCGCCAGTGGTGCCGCCCGCACCCAGCTGCAGCGTGCCGGACGCGATCGTCGTGCCGCCGGTATAGGTATTGTCGGCGGTCATGACCGTCGTGCCCTCGCCGATCTGGTGCACCTGGCCGCTGCCGGAGACGAGGTTGCCCAGCGTCGCCGTCCCGGACCGGTCCACCGCCAGCGTCGCGTTGTTGACGATATCGCCGAGCACGCTGCCGGTGGTGCCACCATCGCCCAGTTGCAGCGTGCCGCCCTCGATCGTCGTGCCGTCGGCGAAGGTGTTGTCGGCGCTCAGCACCAGCGTGCCGGCGTCGGTCTTGGTCACCGCCGTGTCGCCCTGCAGCACCGTGTCCAGGGTGGCGGTATAGCCCGCACCCGCGGTCGTGCCGTCGCCTACCCGCAGCGTCGCGCTGCCGGTGCCGTCGTCGATCAGCGTCAGCGCATCGCCCGCTACGCGGTACCCATCGGTCGCGAACTGTAGGCCACTCGCAGTCACTGCGCCGACGCTGTTGTCCACGGTCACCGCGCCCCCGGTGCCGGCGAAGATCGCAAATGCGCCATCGGCATACAGCGCATTGATGCCGCCATCGCGGTCGGTCCAGTTGTCGCGCCCGCGCGGTGTCCGCACCTGCCACGTGCCGTCGCCGCCGCTGATCGTGCCGTCGTTGCGACCGCCGGCGTCACCGTCCCAGAAGTTCAGGCTCAGCCCCGTGGCATTGACGAGGTTGACCTGGTTGGCGACCGAGGTCTGCACGTTGAACACGTCCGGGTCGAGGCTGGTGCCCAGGTCCAAACCGTTGTCGGTCAGGCTGCCGCTGTAGCTGATCACCCGGTACAGGCCGCCGCCGAAGGTGCCGCCAGGCGATGCGGTTGCGTTCAAGATGCCGTCGAGCACCAGGTCGCCTTCGACCACGGTCAGGTCGTTGAGCGTTCCCCCCACCGTGCCGGCCTGGCCGAACTGGTAGGCGAGCGCGCTACCTGCCGACAGCGACAAGTCGCCGGCGATCGTCAGCGTGCCCGGGGCGCCGGCACTGGCGCCCGGCGACAGCGTGGCGCCATCGGCGATCACGACGTCGCCGCCGATCACACCGCTACCGCCGACCGTCGTGCCGCGGGCCGTCGTGACCGTTCCGGTCGCGGCGCGCTGGTTGCCGTTGACCAGCAGTGTGCCGGCCAGAACATCGGTGGCGCCGGTGTAGCTGTTGGCGCCGCTCAGCGTGGTCGTCCCCGCACCCGATTGGGTCAAGGTGCCGCTGCCGGAGATCGCGCCATCGAGTGCGATCGCGTTGCTGCGTTCGACGACCAGCGCGGCATTGTTGACGATGTTGCCGACCACGCCGCCGGTCGTGCCGCCGTTGCCCAGCTGCAGCGTACCGGTCTCGATCGTCGTACCACCGGCGTAGGTGTTGTTGCCGGTGTAGACCAGCGTGCCGGGACCGCGCTTGGCGACACTGCCCGTGCCCGTGACTGCCTGGGAGACCGTGAAGGTATTGGTCGGGCTGGCGATGTCGATCGCGCCCGCATCGTTGACCGTGATCTGGCGCGCCGTACTGGTGAAGGCATCACCCGCCACGCGCAAGGTGCCAACGCCAAGCAAGGTCAGACCGCCAGACGCCGCACCGAGCGCCCCGTCCGAAGACGCGGTCAGCGAACCATCGAAGATCTGCCACGGCGTGACCGCGGCCGTGGTGCCGGTGAGCGTCCAGTCCGCAACGACTTGGTAGATGCCGAACCCGCGATACTTCGCCGCGTCGCCAATTTCGGCGACATTGAAGGTCCCGATTCGATTGTCAGACGTCCCGCCGAGAATCAGGGTATCGCTTCGGGAAAAGGCCAGGACGTTACCGTTGATCACACCACCGGGCTGCAACTCCAGCGTATTGCGGCCGGTACCGAACAGGACCGCCTCCCTGCGAGTGCCGTTGGGGAACAGGCCACCTGTGATGACACCGGCATTGGAGACGTATGCATTGAAGGCATGGATACCGGGGCTGGCGACCGAGGTCCCGCCCCCGCCATTGCCGCCCACGATGGTGCCGAAGTTGTACAGCTTGGCTTGCTTAGCTGGATCGTTCCCCCGAGGATGTAGGCGCCGTAACCGCCATTATGTTCAAAACCGCCATTCGGTCCGATGATCCGCCCGGTCGCCGTATTGGTGAGCTCGGTCCCGCCCCCATCCAGCTTGACGCCTGACCCGGAATGGCCGCCGGCCGCGCCGCCGTTGCCGCCCTGTAGCGTGCCGCTGTTGACGTGCCCCTCGTTGCCGATGAGCACGGCACCAAAGCCACCGACGTTGTCGTGTGCCGGCGCCGGACTCCCGACCAAGGTTCCCGTGTTGTTCATGATCTCGCCGTCGAACACCCTGCCAGGCGCGCCTTGGGCGTGCGCAAGCGGCATCGCGCCCGCAAACAGACCCATCGACAACACGGCGGCGCCGATCGTACGGCCGCTGCCTGCGGACGCACCGGATGTGGGCCGCGTGCGCCGGGCCAGTTCGCTGGTCACGACCCAACGGCGGATGGAGGCGTTCCAGCGTAGTGCGTAGATGCGATTCATTGAGAGTCATCCTCTGGGGTAGTCATTGCGGCCGGTGCGGCCATGCAGCGGGGGAAGTGGTGATGCAACGGAAATGCGGAACAGGGGCGGATGCGCGATGCAAGGCAGCGCCTTCTTTGGGAAAGGCATCGACACGCGCGGGCGACAGCGGACTCATGACCGTGCCTCGGTGCTGCACAAGGTCGCGAGCAGCGCGTCGTAGGCGCTGATGAGTGCGCGATCAGTGCTCAGATAGGGCGCGATGCGCTCGCGCTGGGTGGTGCGATAGCTGTCCCACTGCAGGTCGTGCCGGGTCAGCGCTTCGATCAGCTGCCGCGCGCCGGCCTGCACGTCGTTGCCGGGGTAGTAGTAGCCCAGACCCGCACACAGCGAGGCGTTGTGCACCAACGCATAGCCCTGCCAGCACACATCGAAGTAAAAGTAGTTGAGCGGGTTCGCCCACTGGTGCGAGATCACCACGTCGGTGTGCGCGGCCAGGAAGTTGGGCGTCTCGAACCGCCCGACAAAGCTCGCCTTGCCCGCACGCACGATGTCGAGCTGGGCCATCAGCCCGATGAACTCCGGGCTCTCCACCGCGATGCGCGCCGCATTGGTCACGTGCAGATGGCCGATGGCCTCGGGCACGCGCCGCCAGGCCTCTTCGGCGATCAGCACCGGGTAAAGGCAAAACTTGGTGATGTCGTGATTGGGCTCCATCACCGTCAGCCGCTTGGGAGCGCTGGCGGGGCGGTACTGCCCGGCGTGCGGCAACGCGAGCGTGCGCTGCTCCAGGAACATCGGATCCCAGACGAACGGCACGATCGTCGCCGGCACGCGGCGCAGCGTCTGCAGGAAGTGCAGCGTGCTTTCGGCGACCTGCGGGATCACCCACACCGCGTCGTAGCGGGTGTTGACGAAGATCGTGTCCCACAGTCGGCGCCCGAACAGGATCGCCTGGGCGTTGTGGATGTACTCGAAGCCGCAGCAGTAGCTCACCAGGCGCGTGCCGCGCGCCTTGAGGTGCTGGGTCTGCGCGGCGTCGATCTGCCCGCCGAGCTCGATCAGCACGTCCAGCTGATCGCGACAGGCCTCGAACGACACGGTCGGAAACTGCTTCAAATCCCACGGCAGCCGATCGGTGATCGGCACGTCGGTGACATTGACCAGCAGCACCTGGTGGCCGTGCGGGCTGCCCAGCAGCAGCTTGGCCAGGTACAGCGCGTTCTGCTTGATGCCGTTGGTCCACAGGCTTTCGTCGGGCGCATGCAGGCCCAGCGTGATGCCGATGCGCAGCGGCGTGCGCACCACGCCTTCGTCGGTCAGGTCGCGCACATAGGCCGCGCGCCGGCCGGTGAGCCGCCCGAGCAGGGACTCGATCATTGCCCGCCCTCCCCGGCCTGATAGCCGGGTGCGGTGCCGGGGATGCGGGTCGGTCGGCCGATGCCGTACTGCACGTGCCGCCAGACCATCAAGCAGCCGGGCGAGGCACGCACCAGCATCACCGTTTCCTGCGGCCGCTCGGCCAGGGTGTAGACATCGACCGTCGGCAGGAACGGCACCCGGGTGTAGCCGACGAGTTCGTCGGAGGCCAGCACGTTGCAGGCACGGCGGTCGGCCTGGATGTTCTCGACCAGGAACGCGCAGCCGCCGTTGCGCTCGGGCACGCGGTTGACCGACAGCAGCATCGTGCGGTCGCGGGTCTCGGAGGCGAGCAGGCTGAAGAACGCGCCGTCGTCGGGCGATTCGCGATCCCAGTCCAGCAGCACGTCCTGGCGCAGCACGTCGCGCGAGACGCTGGCCGAGATCGCCGACAGCGCCGGCAGACAGGTGCGGATGCCGGCACGGCGGGCGGCGCTGGCGAGCAGGGGCAGTTCCTGGCTGGTGGGCATCGCCACCGGTTGCGCTTCGGCGGCCTGGGTTACCGCCGCCAGGAGGATGTGGGCCACGACACAGGCCGCCAGGAACCAGGCGGCGAGCGCGGCACGGGCTTGATGTCGTCTCATGCGAACAGCGCCTCCAGCGCCGCTTCGTACTGCCTGACGTTGTCGGGATTGGCCGGGTGGAGCGTGTCGAGAAAGGCGCGCGCGTCGCGGCGGTAGCTCGCCAGCGAGGCGTCGTGCATGGCGTGGGCCCGGCGCAGGGCGCGGGCGCCGTCTTCGCAGTCGAAGTCGCGGTAGCGATAGCCGCAGCCGCCGAGCAGCGCCGAGTTGTGGATCAGCGGAAAGCCGCCCCACAGCGCTTCGTAGTAGAGGTAGTTCTGGGCGTTCTCCCAGTGGTGCGACACCAGCGCATCGGCGCTCACGCCGAGGATGTCGGCGATCGGCAGCCGCGGCTCGAAGGTGGCGATGCCGTGATTGACCAGGTCCAGGCTGCGCGCGAAGGCCACGAAGTCCGGGTTGGCCTTCATCTGCAGCGTGTTGTGCACGCGCAGGTGCACGATGACGTCCGGTGCCTGGCGATGGGCGACATCGCACACCAGCATCGGGATGTGGCAGGTCTTGACCGAGCAGATGTTCGGCTCGCACACCGCCAGCCGCCAACGCGTGCGGCCGGGCACGTACTCGAATGCGACCCCCGATTCGGCGGCGCGGTGCTCGAGCATCGCCGGGCTCCACAGGTGGCCCATCGTGCGTACGGGGGCACCGAGCACGTGGCGGTAGTAGCTGGCGCAGGTGGCCTCGAACGACGGCAGCGTCCAGACGCTGTCGTAGACCACACCCGAGGCGCGCATGCCCGGTGCCAGGCCGTAGATCATCCGCTCGATGTCGATGACGTAGTCGTTGGCCACGTGCATCGCGACGATCCGCCCGCCCTTCTCGCGGAAGGCCTGCGCCCAGGTGGGGTCGAGCTGGGCGCTGAGCTCGATGACCACGTCGAGTTCGTCGAGCGCGGTCGCCAGATCGATCACCGGCACCGGCGAGGCGGCCAGGAAGTCGCCGCTCTGAGTCGGGTCGCCGTCGCCGCCGTTGACCAGCCGCACCGAGCCCACGCGCGGCGCGCACAGCAGCAGCGTGGCCAGCAGGAAGCAGTTCTGGAAGATGCCGTTCTCCCAGATCGACTGCTGCCCGCGCCGCACATACAGCGTGATGCCGACCTCGAGCAGTCCGCCGCGCCGTCCGGTGGCCCCGCTCATGCGAGCGTCTCCGCAAGGGCTGGCGCAGTGGCGAGCACGGCCGCGAACGCCGCGACATTGCTCGGCACCTGCGGATGCAGACCGCCGAGAAATTCCAACTCGCGCAAGCGCGCCGCGCCGAAACCGGCCAGGCAGTCGTGCGCGGCCAGCGCCAGGCTGTCGGCGCCGGCATCGATGTCGAAGCCGGGGTAATAGGCGCCCACACCTGCGGCGTGCAGCCAGGGCGAGTTGTGGACCAGCGCAAAGCCGCCGTACAGCACGTCGAGCCAGGCCGCGTCCTGGTCGCGGCACCACTGGTGCGCGATGACCAGGTCGATCCGGTGCTCGGCGCTGTAGCGCGCAAAGCCCTGGGCGCCGGTGAGCAGCAGACGGTCGTCTCTCACCAGCTGCAGATGCGGGCTGAGCGCGGCGAAGGTCGGGTGCTGGCGCAGGTGCAGGCTGCCGAGTACGTGGACGTGCTCGATCGCGACCGTGCCCATGCGGTAGGCGTGATTGGCGATCAGGATCGGCAGCAGGGCCACATCGAGCACGGAGGTATTGCTGGCGATGCAGGCGATCCGCAGGCTCTGCAGCTCGCTGTCGGGCGCATCGGTGCCTTCGCGCGCCAGACGCGCGGCCCGGGACCCGTACTCGATGCCCTGCCCCTGCAGCACCCGGGCCTGGGCATCGACGAACTCCGGCCCCCACAGCAACGGCACTTCCTGCACCGGGCAGCGGTGCAAGGCCCGCATCGTCGGCGCCAGCGCGGCGTCGCGTGGCAGCAGCCACACTTCGTCGCAACGCCGCGGCCGGGCGAAGCCGCGCGGCCGGTCGAAGATCGTCGCCTCCATCAGCCGTGCATACGGCGGATGCGGCGGATGCAGCACCACGCGCTTGCCGCGGGCGCGCAGATAGTCGAGCCATTCCAGGTCGGGCTGGCCGCCGATCTCGATCAGCATGTCCAGGTGTTCGGTGGCCTCGCGTTGACCGGCCACCGGCAAGCGCAGCGTCTCGGGATCGGCCTCGTCCATGGCCTGCGGCACCTGCGCGGTATCGACCAGCATCACGTGCTCGACCGTGTCCACGGCCGCCAGCGCCTGGGCCATGTGCAGGGCGCGCCGACGCGCCGCCGCTTCGGCGGCGTCGTGCGGATGCGCACTGCTGATCGAAAGTCCGATTCTCATTCCGTTGTGTCCTCGCTCGATTCCATGGCCGCGCCGGGCGGCCCCTGGTGTCACGCGATGGGGCGATCCCGCCAGCCCGATGGCTCTGTTCGGTGTGCGCTACTTCATGGGCCGCGCCTGCTCGGCCACGCCTTGCCCGCCGTGGTCGGCGGCCGCGGTCTCGACCTGCGCCAGCGGTTGCGGCGTGGTCGAAGGCGCGCGTCGGACGGCGAACCAACTGGGCCAGTCCCGATGCGTGTCTCCATGCGGGCCCATCGGCGCGGCATGCAGGGTGTCCGGGCGCACCGGCGCCCCGGCACGCGCCCGATAGACGAACGCCGACTGCCGATGGCCCTGCGCCCCCGACATCGCCCGCTGGCCTGCTCGGCCGGCGGCATCCGCACCTCCACGTGCGGCGGTGCGCAGGCACTGCGGCGGCGGGCCGCGGCCACGCCGTCGCGCACATCGTCACGCGCCATCGGCGCGCAGCCGGCCGGCTGAAACGCGATCCCGCTCGACCGGTTCTCCTTGTCGAACCAGATCCGCGCCCGGCACGCCTCCGCCACCGGCGCCCGCGGGCTGGGCTTGATGACATAGCTCCACTCGCGTGGCTCGGGCAGTCCATCGCTGAACTGCGGCGGGCCCAGCAGCGCCAGCACCTGACGCCGCGTCATGCCGAGCACCAGCCGTCGCAGCTCGGCCTCGGAGACGAAAATGCCTTGTCTCGCCTGCTCTTCTGCGGCGAGGTTGGGAAACAGCAGCTCGCTGATCGGCGAACTGCTTCCCGTCATACCGCGGGCCAGTTGGGACGCCCGTCCCGTGCCCGCAAACAACAACACGATCAACGCCAGGGCGAGGATCAACAGCACCAGCAACACCACGGTGCCCAGCTTTGCCAGGAACGACTTCACACACCACCTCCTGTCAGTCGAGCGAATGCCGCCCACACACGGCCGCCCGAAGGCGGCCGTGCGCGGTCAACGCATCACCACTGATAGCCGACGCTCACGCCTGCACCGGTCTTGTCGCGGGTGTTGACGGTGGCACCGCCCTTGAACACCCAGTCGCCGTCTTCCGAGACGCGCGACACGCCGACGGCCAATGCGCCTTCGCCGTCGTACCCGCCGAGCGAGGCCGAGACCATGCTCTTACCCGGGTCGGTGGGCTGCGGCATCATCGCCATCGCCATCGCACCTGCGATGCCGGCGTTCGTGTTGCGCTCGATCTGGTCGACACGGTGTTCGACCGCACGCAGCTGACGCATGTTCGCCGCGTCCGTATCGGCGATACCGTCGGCCACGTTGACGATGCGACGCTCATGGCCCGGCGAACCGACCGACACGGTGTTGGGCTGGTCGGCAATCGACCCTGCCCCAACGCGACCGAGTTGGCGCCGCTGGCCACCGCACCCGCACCGATCGCGGTGCCCTGGTTGCTGGCCGACGAACCCGAACCGATGGCCGTGGTCTTGTCGCCGTTGGCGTTGGAGTCCGAACCGACCGCGGTCGCGCCGTTGCCGTTGGCATTGGAGCCGCCGCCCGCCGCCAGGCTGCCGTCGCCATCGGCCTTCGCCGGCGGACGCGGGGCGCCGCCGCCGGTGTCGCCACCACCGCCGATCAGGCTGCCGCCGCCGGTGCCGATACTGCTCAGCGCCGTGGACAGCGAGGCCAGACCGGTCGAGGTCGAGGTCGACAACGAACCCAGCTGACGGCCGTTGACCGCATCGGTGCTGTCGCTCGCCAGCGACCCGTCGGAGACGTTGGTCAGGCCGACCGTCCCGGTCGCCGACGTGCCGCCGAGCGTCGCCTTGGTGTGCGAGGCATCGTCGTACTGCACCGCGTTCGCCCCGCCGCCCCGTTGACCGTCAGGTTGGCGATCGCGGTCGAGGTCGAGGTCGACAGCGCGCTGAGGTTGAAGTTGGTCGTGCTCAGGCTCGTCGACAGCGCGCCCAGCTGGCTGCCATTGACCGCATCGGTGCTGTTGGCCGCCAGCGAACCGGCCGCGACGTTGTTCAACCGCACCGGGGCCTGGGCAGCCGCGCCGCCGAAGGTGACCGCGTCGTGGTTGACGTCGTTGTACTGCACCGCGTTGAAGCCGCTACCGCCGGCCGACAGATTGGCGAAGGCGGTCGAGGTCGAGGTCGACAGCGAGAACAGCTGGCTGCCGTTGACCGCGTCCGTGCTGTTGGCGGTGAGCGCACCGGCCGCCACATTGGTCAGCCGCACCGGCGCCGTCGCCGACGTGCCGCCCAGCGTGACGATCGAGCGCGAGGCGTCGTTGTACTGCACCGCGTTGGCGGCCCCGGTCGACAGGTTGGCGAACGCCGTCGAGGTCGAGGTGGACAGCGAGCCCAGGCCCGTGGAGGCCGAGGTCGACAGCGCGGCCACGGTGCTGTTGGTCGAGCTCAGGCCGGTGGACAGCGAGCCCAGACCGGTCGAGGTCGAAGTCGACAGCGAACCGAGCTGGCTGCCGTTGACCGCATCCGTGCTGTCGGCTGCGAGCGAACCGGCCGCGACGTTGGTCAGCCGCACCGGCGCCGTGGCCGACGTGCCACCCAGCGTGACCGACGTACGGGTCGCGTCGTTGTACTGCACCGCATTCGTGCTGCCGCCGGTCGACAGGTTCGCGAACGCCGTCGAGGTCGAGGTGGACAGCGAGCTGAGGTCGAAGCGGGTCGTGCTCAGCCCGGTGGACAGCGAGCCCAGACCGGTCGAGGTCACCGTGGACAGCGAGCCGAGCTGGCTGCCGTTGACCGCATCGGTGCTGTCGGCCGCCAGCGAACCGGCTGCGACGTTGGTCAGTCGCACCGGCGCCGTCGCCGACGTGCCACCGAAGGTGACCGCCGTGTGCGAAGCGTCGTTGTACTCCACGACGTTGCCGCTCAGGCTCGACAGCGACGCGATCGTGCTGTTGGTCGAACTCAGGCCCGTCGACAGCGAGCTCAGGCCGGTCGAGGTCGAGGTCGACAAAGAACCGAGCTGCGCACCATTGACCGCATCGGTGCTGTCGGTGGCGAGCGAACCGGCTGCCACGTTGGTCAGCCGCACCGGCGCCGTCGCCGACGTGCCACCCAGCGTGACGATCGAGCGCGAGGCGTCGTTGTACTGCACCGCATTCGCCGCCCCGGTCGACAGGTTCGCGAACGCCGTCGAGGTCGAGGTGGACAGCGAACCCAGGCCCGTGGAGGCCGAGGTCGACAGCGCGGCCACGGTGCTGTTGGTCGTGCTCAGGCCGGTCGAGGTCGAGGTCGACAGCGAACCGAGCTGACTACCGTTGACCGCATCGGTGCTGTCGGCCGCCAGCGAGCCGGCGGCCACATTGGTCAACCGCACCGGCGTCGTCGCGTTGGCGCCGCCGAAGGTGACGACCGCACGCGAGAAGTCGTTGTACTGCACCGCGTTCTCGGTCCCGCCCGTCTGCAGGTTCGCAAACGCCGTCGAGGTGGAGGTCGACAGCGAGTTCAAGCCGGCCAACGCCGCCGTCGACAGCGAGCCCAGCTGGCTGCCGTTGACCGCATCGGTGCTGGTGGCGGCCAGTGAACCGGCGGCCACGTTGGTCAACCGCACCGGTGCGGTTGCCGAGGCGCCGCCCAGCGTGACCGCAGTGTGCGAGGCGTCGTTGTACAGCACGGCGTTCTGGCCGAGCGTCGACAGCGAGGCGACCGTGCTGTTGGTCGTGCTCAGACCGGTCGACAGCGAGCCCAGGCCGGTCGAGGTCGAGGTCGACAGCAAGCCGAGCTGGCCGCCGTTGACCGCGTCCGTGCTGCCCGCCGCCAGCGAACCAGCCGCGACGTTGGTCAGCCGCACCGGGGCGACGGCGCCGGCGCCGCCGAGGGAAACGATGCCGTGCGTCGCATCGTCGTACTGCACCGCGTTGGCGGCCACAGTGGACAGCGAGGTCACCGAGCTGTTGGTCGTGCTCAGGCCGGTCGACAGCGAGCCGATGCCGGTGGACAGCGACACCAGGCCGGTCGAAGTCGACGTGGACAGTGAGCCCAACTGGCTGCCATTGACCGCATCGGTGCTGGTGGTCGCGAGCGAACCGGCCGCAACGTTGGTCAGCCGCACCGGCGCCGTCGCCGCGATGCCGCCCAACGTGACCGATGTGCGCGCCGCATCGTTGTACTGCACGGCATTGCCGCCGCCCGTGCCGCCACCGCCGACCGCCGTCGACAGCGAGCTGATGCTGGTCGAGGTCGATGCCGACAGCAGGTTGACCGCTTGGTAGGCCGCATTGAGCTGGCTACCGTTGACGGCGTCGGTGCTGGTGGCACTGACGCGGCCAGCGGCGACGTTGGTCAGCGTGCGTGTTCCCCCAGTTCGAGCCAAGCCAATGCTGACGTTAGCCCGCGGCGCCGCACCACTGAAGCCGTAATTCACCCCGCCCACCGTTGCACCGGTGGTCGCGACCACCGCGTCAGTGCCCGATTCCGAGCCTAGTGCGACGCTAGCCGGATGGCTGGCGACAGCCTGAGCGCCCAATGCAACGGCACCTAAAGCGGATGCCTGCGAATACGATCCGAGCGCTACGGAAGCGAGGCCACTCGCAGCCGAGTCAGGCCCCAAGGCGATCGAACGGTTACTTGAGGCAGCCGCCAATCGCCCCATTGCCAGCGCGTCTTCACCCAGCGCTTTTGAGGCTCCGCCGATTGCGACTGCAGTTCTTCCTGGAGCAAACGCCTCGTAACCAAGCGCTACCGAAGCGTCACCAGTTGCGCGCGCGAACTGGCCGAAAGCGCTACCGGCATAGCCGGCCACGGCGTTATGACCGCAGGCAACATCTCCGCCCCTCGTCATGTCTGTCGAGCCGGCGGGGCTTCCATCAATATGCCGGCAGATGACGTCCATGTTGGCCTGCGCCATCGCCGATTGCGGCACCGCAAACATGGCACCGGTCAACAGTAGTGCCTGCGAGCCCCACAGCGCGCAGCGCAGGGCGGTGGTGAGCCTGGCATCGGACGGGGCACCGACAACACCGGTCACCACGGCGGCCGCGCCTTCAGCGCTGGCCAGTTCGGACGTCACGACCACTTGTTGCAGCGCGCGACTCCATTTCTTCTGATAGATCCTGTTCAATTTCGCGTCCTCAATCGTATTGGCAACGTTCGTATGACTGCCATGCGCCTTTGGCTGGCAGTGCGTTATGGGTTAATGCACCGGGAGACGCCCACGCACGCGCCGCCGCCCTCTCCAGGGAGACGTGTCTTCTCGCGTGCGCCCTTCTGCCCGCTCTGCGGCGCATCGTCGTGATGCCGACCAGCTAGCGAATGCGTGCGGGCTAAATCCCCAAACCGCTATTCATTCTGTTAATCTGTAACGCCTACTCGAAAGGAAATAAAATGCAAACATTGGTGAAACTTCGAGCATTTCCTGGCGAAAGGGATCCCTTGTGCAAAGATGAAATTGCCCACAATATTGGCGGGCAAAAGTAAGGGCGTATCGCGCATTAAGGATTCGGCGCAGCCGAAATTGACAGAAGGAGGAAAGGGATCCCTTGTGTCAACAGCGCGTGTCGCCCACGGGGACTGGTGGACATGGAGGCTGCGCGGTAGATATGAGATTCCTAGGCTATGCGCGTGTGTCGACCGACGAACAGAACGTCACCCTGCAACTGAACGCCTTGAAGGCCGCAGGCTGCACCGAGATCTTCACCGACGAGGGCATCTCCGGCGGGCAGCGCTCTCGGCCCGGACTGGAGGAGTTGCTGTCCAGTGCGCAACCCGGCGATACGCTGGTGGTCTGGCGCCTGGATCGTCTGGGCCGTTCGTTGACCCACCTCGTCGAGCTGCTGGCGGACCTCGGCCAGCGCGATATCCGCTTCCGCTCGCTGTGTGAGTACATCGACACCGCCTCGTCAGGCGGTCGGCTCGTCTTTCACATGATGGCGGCGCTATCGGAATTCGAGCGTTCGTTGATCAGTGAACGCACACGTGCCGGCATGGCCGCGGCGCGAGCCAAGGGGCGTCATCTAGGACGCGCGTCCGCACTTTCGCCGGCCCAGCGCGAGGAAGCCCGCAAGCTGGTGCAATGCGAGCACCTGAAGCACCGGGAGGTGGCACAGCGCTTCAACGTGCACCCGCGCACGATTGCGCGACTGATCGCGCGCGACAACAGCGACGGGTAAGTGCGTCACGCCGCATGGATGCCCTGCACGACCGGATGCCCCGCAGACTACAGATGGCGGCGTTCTCCGCCGCCCTCTGTGTCTACATGTCGTCGGCGGTCGTGACCTCGCGTTACGTCCGTCGACAGCGCAGTCCGGCGCCTGCGATGATCACCTGGCCACTCGATTTCATCGAGGCAATGCTGCCTGAGATCGCAGCGTGCTGCGGATTGCGAACGTGCGTGTCTCGCATCTTTCGATTCTCGCATCGGTCCGAACGCCGCTGCCTCCGGCAGCGGCGGATGCAACTCGGTGCTGCAACGGCTTGCGGCCCCCTCACTCGTCGAAGCGCAAATGCCGGACCGACTTGCCGTGACGGCGGATCAGCTTCAAGGCCTCGATGCCGATCTGGATGTGGCGCTCGACGAAGTCGGCGCTGACCCGGGCATCGGAGGCTTCGGTCTTGACGCCTTCGGGAATCATCGGCTGGTCGCTGACCAGCAGCAGCGCGCCGGACGGAATGCGGTTGGCGAAGCCGGCGGCGAAGATCGTCGCGGTTTCCATGTCGATCGCCATGCAGCGCATTGCCCGCAGCCGCTCCTTGAACGCGTCGTCGTGCTCCCAGACGCGACGGTTGGTGGTGTAGACGGTGCCGGTCCAGTAGTCGTGACCAAGATCGCGAATCATCGTCGAGACCGCACGTTGCAGCGCAAACGCCGGCAGTGCCGGCACCTCGGGCAACAGGTAGTCGCTGCTGGTGCCCTCACCGCGGATCGCCGCGATCGGCAGCACCAGGTCTCCCAGTTGGTTCTTGCGCTTGAGGCCGCCGCACTTGCCCAGGAACAGCACCGACTTGGGCATGACCGCCGAGAGCAGGTCCATCATCGTCGCCGCATTGGGGCTGCCCATGCCGAAGTTGATCATCGTGATGCCATCGGCGGTAGCGCTTGGCATTGGACGGTCCAGGCCCACGACCTCGGCGCCGGTCAGGCGCGCGAAGTGATGCAGGTAACCGCCGAAGTTGGTCAGCAGCACGTGCTCGCCGAACTGGTCCAGCGGCACGCCGGTGTAGCGCGGCAACCAGTTGCCGACAATCTGGTCTTTTTCTTTCATCGTCTTCTCCTTACTTCGCAGGCATTCTCGCACCGCGCGCCGGTCGGCCGCAGCCCGCCACAACTGCGCGCACGGTCGCAGTGCGCACGGCCACGACACGGGTACACTCAACGACGCTTCGGGGGTCGCGCATGCGCGACGGCTGTTCCATCATCCATCGCTTCGGGGAGTTGTCGATGTCTCGTCTGTTGTCCGCCGCCCTGGCGGCCGTCCTGCTGGGCGGCTGTGCCACCACTGCCTCATCCGGCGCGCCGTCCCGCGCCTCTTCTCCGTCGACGCCTTATCCCAGCACCTATGCGCCGATCGCCGCCGCGCCGGTGCTGATCAGCGGCGCCACGGTGCTGATTGGCGACGGCCAGCGCCTGGACGGCGCCGATGTGTTGCTGCGCGATGGCCGTGTCGCCGCGGTCGGACGCAACCTCGAGGTGCCGGCCGATGCGCAGCGCGTCGACGGGACCGGCAAGTGGGTCACGCCGGGTCTGATCGACGTGCACTCCCATCTGGGCGTGTACCCCAGCCCCGGCGCACGTGCGCACAGCGACGGCAACGAGATGACTGCGCCGGTCACCGCGCAGGTGTGGGCCGAACATTCGGTATGGCCGCAGGACCCGGGCTTCGGCGCGGCGCTGGCCGGTGGCATCACCACGCTGCAGATCCTGCCCGGCTCTGCGAACCTCGTCGGCGGGCGCGGCGTCACGCTCAAGAACGTCGCCGCGACCACGGTGCAGGCCATGAAATTCCCCGGCGCGCCCTACGGCCTGAAGATGGCCTGCGGCGAGAACCCCAAGCGCGTCTACGGCGAGAAGGGCGGTCCGGCCACGCGCATGGGCAATGTCGCCGGTTACCGCGCCGCGCTGATCGACGCGGCCGAGTACCGCAACAAGCAGGCCGGCGATTCGCCCGGCAAGCGCGACCTCAAGCTCGAGACGCTGGCCGGCGCGATGGACGGCGACATTCTGGTGCACATCCACTGCTACCGCGCCGATGAGATGGCGCAGATGCTGGATCTGGCGCATGAGTTCAACTTCCACATCACCGCGTTCCACCACGGCGTGGAGGCCTACAAGATCGCCGACCGGCTGGCCGCCGAGGGCGTGTGTGGCGCGCTGTGGGCCGATTGGTGGGGCTTCAAGATGGAGGCCTTCGACGGCATCCAGGAGAACATCGCGATCGTCGACCGCGCGCCGGGCGGCTGCGCAATCGTGCATTCGGATTCCGACGAAGGCATCCAGCGCCTCAACCAAGAAGCGGCGAAGGTGCTGGCCAGCGCCCATCGCGCGGGGCTCGACATTGCGCCCGAGCATGCGATCCGCTGGCTGACCGAGAACGCGGCGCGCTCGCTGGGCGTGCTCGAGCGCACCGGCACGCTGGCACCGGGCAAGATGGGCGACGTGGTGCTGTGGAACGGCAACCCCTTCAGCGTCTACGCACTCGCCGAGCAGGTGTGGATCGACGGTGCGCACGTCTACGACCGGTTCGACCCAGCGCGCCAGCCGGTGACGGACTTCATGCTCGGCCAGGGCGCGGCTGCCACCGGAGGTGCCCGATGAGCCGCACGGTCTCGACCCGACGCACGATCGCACGCCTGCTGTGCGTGGGCGCACTCGTCGCCGCCACACTGCCGGTCGCCGCGCAGGACGTGCTGATCCGCGGCGCGACGGTCCACACTGCCGGTGCCCAGGGCACGCTGCGCGAAGCCGACGTGCTGGTGCGCGGCGGCCGCATTGCCGCGGTCGGCCCCGGGCTGTCTGCAGCCGGCGCGCCTGTCGTCGAAGCCGGCGGCCGCCCACTGACACCGACATTGTTCGGCGGCGTGACCGGGATCGGCATCGAGGAGGTGTCGGGCGAGCGTGGCACCCGCGACGACCGCCTGTCGCTCGGCAGTGCCGAGGACATGGTCGTGCGTCCAGAGTTCGACGTCACACTGGCGTTCAATCCCGACTCGATCGTGATCCCGGTCGCGCGCGTGGAAGGCATCGGCTTCACGCTGCTGTCGGCCGGCAATGCCAATGCGATCGTCGGTGGACAGGGCGCAGCGATGCGCCTGGACGGCAGTGTCGATCCGGCCGGTCCGAAGGTGCTGTACCTGGCGCTGGGCAGTGCCGGCGCCGAACAGAGCGGGCAATCGCGCGCGGCCCAGTGGATGCTGCTGGACCAGTTGATCGACGAGGCACGCGGTCGGCTGCCGGCCGATTCGCACGTCGCCTCGCTGACGCCGGCCGGCAAGCGCGCACTGACGCGTTACCTGGATGGCCAGGGCACGATCGTCGTCGGCGTCAACCGCGCCTCCGACATCCGCCAACTGTTGCGCTGGAGCAAGCGCCACGGCCTGCGCATCGCGATCCGCGGTGGTGCCGAGGCCTGGAAGCTGGCACCCGAGCTCGCGGCCGCCGGCGTGCCGGTGTTCGTCGATCCGCTGGTCAATCTGCCGTCGGACTTCGACCAGATCGGGGCCACGCTCGAGAACGCCGCACGCCTGCATGCGGCCGGCGTGCGTGTCGGCTTCGCGCAGGCCAGCGATGCCTCGCACAACGCCCGTAAGCTGCGCCAGCTTGCCGGCAATGCGGTTGCCCACGGGCTGCCGTGGGAAGCCGGCCTGGCCGGGCTGACGCGTGTGCCGGCCGAAACCTTCGGCGTCGACGCGGCAATCGGCACGATCGCGGTCGGACGCACCGCCGATCTGGTGTTGTGGTCGGGCGACCCGCTGGACGTCGCCTACACCGCGGACCAGGTGTGGTTCGGCGGCCGCGCGATCGAGATGCGCTCGCGTCAGACCGAACTGCGCGACCGCTATCTGCCGCCGGCGACACCGGCCAGCGAAGGCGGCCTGCCGCGGGCCTATCGGCACCGCTGAGGGCTCTGCGCCCCGCGCATGCGGCGAGGTGCGTGAGGGGAGACCTTCAGCCTTAGCGGACTGTGGCCCAAGGACCACGGTCTGCTGGGAAACCGATCTACGCGCGATCGGAGCGTTTGCCCCCATCCCGGCCTTCCCCCGCAAGCGGGGGAAGGAGGTTGCAAGGGCCGCGGCTTGTTGCACGAATGCAGGCCTTCCTCCCGCAGGCGGGGGAAGGAGGTTGCAAGCGCCGCGGCTTGTTGCACGAATGCAGGCCTTCCTCCCGCAGGCGGGGGAAGGAGGTTGCAAGCGCCGCGGCTTGTTGCGCGGATGCAGGCCTTCCCCCGCAAGCGGGGGAAGGGGGCAGCAGGCGCGCGGCTATCGGGCGTCGGGCGGGATGCCGTCGATGTCGGGGTCGACGGCGAGCTTGCCGGCGATCAGCACCGCCTGGGTGCGATTGGAGGCGCCGAGCTTGCGCAGCACCGCGGTCATGTGCGCCTTGACCGTGGCCTCGGAGACGCCGAGCTCGTAGGCGATCTGCTTGTTGAGCATGCCGTCGCCGAGCATCTGCAGCACCCGGAACTGTTGCGGGGTGAGGTCGCGCAGCCGCGCGGCGACATCGTGCTCGCCGGCCGAGACCGCCGGCGCCGAGACTGCGGCCTCGGGGACGAATCGGTCGCCATCGAGGACCTGCGCGACCGCGCGCCCCAGCGTTTCGGCATCGGCCGACTTCGGGACGAAGCCGGCGGCGCCGTGGTCGAGCGCCCGGCGCATCACCGCCGGCTCCTCGCGCGCCGACACCATCAGCACCGGCAACTGGGGGAACTGCGCGCGCAGGTGCACCAGAGCGCTGAAGCCCTGGGCGCCGGGCATGTTGAGGTCGAGCATCAACAGATCGGCGTCGGGCTCGGCCTCGACCATCGCGTACAGCGCCTCGACGTTGTGCGCCTCGCGCAAACGGGCATCGGGCACCGCACGCGCGATCGCCCCGCGCAAGGCCTCGCGGAACAGCGGGTGGTCGTCGGCGATCAGCAGGGTCGTCATCGGGCGAGGTCAGGCGTTGGGGACGTACCGTTCCTTGACCAGCGCATCGACGACCGAGGGGTCGGCCAGGGTGCTGGTGTCGCCGAGCTGGTCGGGGGCGTTCTCGGCGATCTTGCGCAGGATGCGGCGCATGATCTTGCCCGAGCGGGTCTTGGGCAGGCCCGGGGCCCACTGGATGTGGTCCGGGGTCGCGGTCGGCCCGATCTCGCGGCGGACATGCGCGACCAGTTCCTTGCGCAGTTCCTCGGTGTACTCCTCGCCGGCCTTGAGGGTGACGTAGGCGTAGATGCCTTGCCCCTTGATGTCGTGCGGGAAGCCGACGACCGCGGCCTCGGCGACCTTGGGATGGAGCACCAGCGCGCTTTCCAGTTCCGCGGTGCCGATGCGGTGGCCGGACACGTTGATGACGTCGTCGACGCGGCCAGTGATCCAGTAATAGCCGTCCTCGTCGCGCCGGCAGCCGTCGCCGGTGAAGTACATCCCCGGATAGGCCTTGAAGTAGGTGTCGATGAAGCGCTGGTGGTCGCCGTAGACGCTGCGCATCTGCCCCGGCCACGAGTCGGTGATCACGAGATTGCCTTCGGCGGCGCCCTCAAGGATCGTGCCGTTGGCATCGACCAGCGCCGGCTGTACGCCGAAGAATGGCTTGGTCGCCGAGCCCGGCTTGGCCTCGATCGCGCCGGGCAGCGGCGAGATCAGGATGCCGCCGGTCTCGGTCTGCCACCAGGTGTCGACGATCGGGCAGCGACCGTCGCCGACCACATCGGCATACCAGCGCCAGGCCTCAGGATTGATCGGCTCGCCGACGCTGCCCAGCAGGCGCAGGCTTGCGCGCGAGGTCTTCTTGACCGGCGCTTCGCCTTCGCGCATCAGCGCGCGGATCGCGGTCGGCGCGGTGTAGAAGATCGTGACCTGGTGCTTGTCGATCACTTCCCAGAAGCGCGACACGCTCGGGTAGTTCGGCACGCCCTCGAACACCAGCGAAGTCGCCGCGTTGGCCAGCGGGCCATAGACGATGTAGCTGTGGCCGGTCACCCAGCCCACGTCGGCGGTGCACCAGTAAATGTCGTCGTCGCGCAGGTCGAACACCGAGGCGTGGGTGTAGCTGGCGAACAACAGATAGCCGGCGGTGGTGTGCAGCACGCCCTTGGGCTTGCCGGTCGAGCCGGAGGTGTAGAGGATGAACAGCGGGTCCTCCGCGTTCATGCGCTCTGGCTCGCAGGTATCGGGCTGCCCATCGACGACGGCGTCGTACCAGCGGTCGCGCGGCATCTGCATGTCGACTGCGCCACCGGTGTGGCGCACCACGAGCACGGTTTCCACGCTCTGCGCGCCGGGCAGCTTGAGTGCGGCGTCGACATTCGCCTTCAGCGGCACGCGCTTGCCACCGCGCATGCCCTCGTCGGCGGTGATGATCAGTTTGCTGCCGCAGTCGCCGACGCGGTCGGCGATCGAATTGGGCGAAAAGCCGCCGAAGACCACCGAGTGCACTGCGCCGATGCGTGCGCAGGCGAGCATCGCCACCGCCGCCTCGACGATCATCGGCAAGTAGATCGTGACCCGGTCGCCCTTGGCGACGCCAAGGTTGCGCAGCGCATTGGCCAGCCGGCACACGCGGGCGTGCAGTTCGCGATAGCTGATGTGGCGCGCCTCGGTGTCGGGACCGTCGGGCTCCCAGATCAAGGCGGTCTTGTCGCCGTTGCGCGCCAGGTGGCGGTCCAGGCAATTGACACTGACATTGAGCTCGCCGTCGTCGAACCAGCGGATGCGGAAGTCGGATAGGTCGTAGCTGACGTCTCGGATCCGGGTCGGCGGCCGGTACCAGTCCAGCCGCTGGGCGATCTCGCCCCAGAAGGCCTCGGGGTCCTGGACCGAGCGCGCGTAGTCGCGCGCGTAGTCGTCCTGGGTGATGGTGTCGGGACCGGCGAAACCGGCCGGAACCGGATGACGTTCTGCGGGACTGGACATGCGGGACCTCTTCCCCTTGTTGCGCGTCACGCCAGTGTGCCGCATCCGCCGGCCCGAGACGCTAGGACCTTGGTCTAGCCCGCGGGCTCGGGCGCGTCCACTCGCCGGCGCGCCGCGTGCCGGGCCCGCTGCAGGCGTCCGCACTTCGACCAATGGCGAATGGGCGCCGGGCGCGCCGCCATGCAGTCTGCACGAAGGACCGGGCGCCGGTTCGACCAGGCTCAGGCTCACGCATCCCTTGGGAGGGGACATGACACAGACCATCGCCGCGCAGGCCAGGCCGCGCCTGCTCACGGCCGCCGTGCTCGTCGCGCTCGCATTGCCGGGCGCCGCATTCGCGCAGACCGCCAAAGAGCGCGAACTCGAGGCGCGGATCGCGCAACTCGAATCGCAGGTGCAGGCGCTGCTCGGGCAACAGCAGCAGACCGCCGCGCAGGTGCAGGAAGTGCGCACCGCCCAGGCGGCCGCGCCGGCGGTCGCCGCGGCACCGCTCCCGGCCGGCAGCCAGCCGATCCAGGCCACCACGATCACCCCGCAGGCCAATCCGGGCACCAAGTTCACCGTCGGCGGCATGATCCGCATCGACGGCATGGCTACCAAGACCACCGACGGCGACATCGCCAAGGGCACCGCCGGCCGCGACTTCTACGTGCCCGGCGCGATCCCGGTCGGCGGCGAAGGCCCGGACACCTACATGGACGCGCACGCGAAGTTCTCGCGGCTGTGGTTCGACGCCAGCACGGTGCTCGACTCGGGCGACAAGCTCGGCGCGCGCGTGGAGATGGATTTCTTCGGCGGCACGCTCGGCAACTCGGCGGCGACCAACACCTACGGCGCCACGCTGCGCCACGCCTACCTGACCTACAACAACTGGCTGGTCGGCCAGACCTGGTCGAACTTCATGGACACCAATGCGTTGATCGACGCGGTGGACTTCGTCGGCCCGACCGACGCGGTCGTGTTCGTGCGTCAGCCGCAGGTCCGTTACACCAGCGGCCCGTGGACGGTGTCGATCGAAAGCCCGGAGACCACGGTGCAGCCCTTCGGGGGCGCGGCGCGCATCATCGCCGGCGACAACAGCGCGATCCCCGACGTCATCGCGCGCTACACCCACAAGGCCGACTGGGGCCACGTCAGCGTCGCCGGCATGGCGCGCCAGCTCAAGTACGAGCCCGCGCCGGGCCTGGACAGCACCGACACCGGCTTCGGCGCGACCGTCAGCGGCCTGGTCAAGCTGGGCGACAGCACCGACATCCGCTACCAGGTCAGCGGCGGCGAGGGCATCGGTCGCTACATCGGCCTGGCGACGATCCAGCAGGACGCGATGGTCGACGCCGCCGGCAACCTCGACGCGCTCGGCGGCTGGGCCGGCTACTTCGGCGTGCGCCAGGTGTTCAGTCCATCGGTGCGCGGCAACCTGTACTACGCCCGCTCGCAGTGGGACAACGACACCGCCTGGACGGGCCTGGGCGTGACCCGCAAGGTGCACTCGGTGCATGCCAACGTGATCTGGTCGCCGGTGCCCAAGCTCGACTTCGGCGTCGAGGCGATCTGGGGCGAACGCACGCTCGAGTCCGGCGTCGACGGCGAGCTGATGCGCCTGCACACGATGGCCCGCTACTCGTTCTGATCCATCCCGGCGCGGTCGCCGCATCGACCGCGCCGGACTGCGCTCGCGCGCCTACCGCACGCACGACCGGACCACCGGCATCCCGCCGGGGCCGTCCATCCCACGCACGCTTCGGAGGGGAAGCTTCCCATGTCCAGCACGACCGCCAACGCAGCGCCCAAGGGCCAGCTGACGAAGGGCCACAAGAAGGTCATCTTCGCATCCAGCCTCGGCACCGTTTTCGAGTGGTACGACTTCTATCTCTACGGGTCGCTCGCGATCATCATCTCGCGGCAGTTTTTCAGCGGCGTCAATGAAACCACCGGCATGATCTTCACGCTGTTGGCGTTCGCCGCGGGCTTCTTCGTCCGGCCGTTCGGCGCCGCGTTCTTCGGCAGCCTCGGCGATCGCATCGGGCGCAAGTACACGTTCCTGGTCACGATCCTGATCATGGGCATCTCCACGTTCCTGGTGGGCGTGCTGCCCAGCTACGCCTCGATCGGCGTCGCCGCGCCGGTGATCCTGATCGTGCTGCGCCTGGCCCAGGGCCTGGCGATGGGCGGCGAGTACGGCGGCGCGGCGACCTACGTCGCCGAGCACGCGCCCACCGGCAAGCGCGGGCTGTACACCAGCTTCATCCAGACCACCGCGACCCTGGGCCTGTTCCTGTCGCTGGCGGTGATCCTGGGTTGCCGCTGGATCCTCGGCGTCGAGGCGTTCGAGGACTGGGGCTGGCGCATTCCGTTCCTGGGCTCGATCGTGCTGCTGGGCATCTCGGTCTGGATCCGCCTGCAGCTGTCGGAGTCGCCGCTGTTCCAGGAAATGAAGGCGCAGGGCAAGGGCTCGAAGATGCCCTTCCGCGACTCGCTCAAGGGCGGCAACCTGAAGCTGATGCTGCTGGTGCTCTTCGGCGCGACCGCCGGCCAGGCCGTGGTCTGGTATGCGGGCCAGTTCTACGCGCTGTTCTACCTGCAGAGCATGCTCAAGGTGGACCTCACGGTGTCCTACCTGCTGATCGCCGCGGCATTGCTGCTGGCCACGCCGTTCTTCCTGTTCTTCGGCTGGCTGTCGGACCGGATCGGCCGCAAGAAGATCATCATGGCCGGCTGCCTGATCGCCGCGATCACCTACATCCCGATCTTCAAGGGCATCACCCACTACGCCAACCCGGCGATCGAGGAGGCGAGCACCAACTCGCCGGCCGTGGTGGTCGCCGACCCCAAGACCTGCAGCTTCCAGTTCGATCCGGTGGGCATCCGCAAGTTCACCAGTTCGTGCGATGTCGCGACGGCCGCGCTCACCCGCGCCGGCGTGCCCTACAGCGTCGATCCGGCGCCGGTCGGCTCGTTGGCCCAGGTGCACGTCGGCCAGACCGTCGTCACCTCCTACGAGGCCGAAGGGCTGACGGGCGATGCGCTCAAGGCGCAGCAAAGCGAGTTCGGCGGCGCGCTGAAGGCGGCGCTGACCCAGGCCGGCTATCCGGAGAAGGCCGCCACCGAGCGCATCAACGTGCCGATGACGATCCTGTTGCTGTGGATCCTGGTGCTCTACGTCACGATGGTCTACGGCCCGATTGCCGCCTACCTGGTCGAACTGTTCCCCACCCGGATTCGCTACACCTCGATGTCGCTGCCCTACCATATCGGTAATGGCTGGTTCGGCGGCTTCCTGCCCGCGATCTCGTTCGCGCTGGTGGCCGGCACGGGCAACATCTACTACGGCCTGTGGTATCCGATCGGCATCGCGATCATGACCCTGGTGATCGGAACGTTCTTCCTGCGCGAGACGCGCAACGTCGACATCACCAAGTAGGCACCATCGGCGGGACCCAGAACCCGCCACGCAAGACCCGGACGCCGGCCCTTGGGCCGGCGTTCGTCGTTTCAGGACGTCGAGCGGCCGTGCCCGAAGCACGGAGCGCGGGGCAGCCTCGACGGCCACGCATTCGCCTGCAGCCGGCCGGCCCGTTGCGCCGTGTGTGCCATGCGTTGCTGCGTCGAGTTCGCGGTGCGTTCACACGGGTCGGCCGGCAGTGCGCACGACACTGCGCTGTCTCATGTCGAGCGAAACCGACGGGCCCCAGCGGCGGCTCGTATGCAGGCGGCCCGCGCGACTCGGGACTGCGCTACCTGGCCCCGCCTCGCGCGTGCCAGGACGGCGGACGCGGTCAGCGCTGCGGCGGTGCCGCCAACTCCCGGGCGTCGAGATAGCCGTCGCGATTGCGATCCTGGCGATTGAAGGTCGCAGCCAGGCGCGCCAAGTGCTCGGCGCGGGTGATCGGGCTGCCCTGGCCGCCCGGCAGCTCGTCGGCCGACAGCACGCCGTCGCCGTTACGATCCATGCGGTCGAAGGCGTAGCCCATCCACGCCTGGTACTCGGCGAGCGACACGCGGCCGTCGCCGTCGGTATCCATCCGTTGCAGATACTCGGTGGTGCGCGCGACCTGAGCGCCGGCGGCCGAGGACAAGGCGCCGCAGGCCAGAGCGATGCCCAGCTGCGCAGCGTGCGGCCTCGGTGAACGCCTCATTCCGGAGGCCGGCTCAGGCGCGTGCGCTTTGCAGCGAGTAGCCCTTGAGCCGGGCCGCGTAGTCCTGCAGTGCGCGGATGCCGCTGGCCTCGGCCTCGCGGCACCAGGCCTGCAGGTGCTGCAGCGCTTCGCCAGCATTGTGGGTGCGCGCCTCCAGCAATGCCGCCAAGCGCGCACGGTATTCGACGAGGGTTCGGATGCGCGGCCGTTGCGCGATCCAGGCCTGCAACTGCGCGCGCGCATCAGGCGCGAGCCAGCGGCCATCGTCGACCAGGCCCCGGCGCAGCTTGCGCGGCAGCAGCGCGCGCAACTTGGCGCCGGCCGCCTGCGCTTCCTCGCGCAGCGCCGGGCCCAGCACGTTGCGCTGGTAGTCGGTCATCGCCTGGAAGCGGTGCGCAAGCAACGCCTTGAGCGTGTCGGTATCAGGCGCGTGGATGTTCGGACGCACGTCGAGCGACGGCGCAACGCGCAGCACCCGAGCCAAGCGCAGCGTCTCCAGCCCCTTGATCACCGCCCAGCCGATGTCGAATTCCCAGCGCCGCAGCGCGAACTTCGCCGAGCTCGGAAACGCGTGGTGGTTGTTGTGCAGTTCCTCGCCGCCGATCCACACGCCCCACGGCGTCAAATTGGTCGCGGTGTCAGTGGTCTCGAAGTTGCGGTAGCCCCACCAGTGACCCAGGCCGTTGACCACGCCGGCGGCCCAGAACGGGATCCACGCCATCTGGATCGCCCAGACCGCGACGCCCTTGAAGCCGAACAGCACAATGCTCACCAGCAGCAGCACCGTCGGCCCCATGTTCGCGTGCGGGGTGTAGAGGCGGCGCTCGATCCAGTCGTTGGGCGTGCCCTTGCCGTACTGCTCGATATCCGCACGCTGCGCACGTGCCTCGCGATACAACTCCACGCCGCGCCAGAAGACGTTGCCGATGCCCTTGTGCATCGGGCTGTGCGGATCGTCCTCGGTTTCGCACTTGGCGTGGTGTTTGCGGTGGATCGCGACCCATTCGCGGGTGATCATCGACGTCGTCAACCAGGTCCAGAAGCGGAAGACGTGCGCGATGGCCGGGTGGAAATCCACGCCGCGATGCGCCTGGCTGCGATGCAGGTACAGAGTGACGGCGAAGATCGTGAGCTGGGTGGCAGCCAGCAGGTACAGCAGCATCGCGCCCCACCCCCACTGCAACAAGCCACCGGACAACAGGTCGAACAACGAGACGGACATGGCGAGAGACAACGGGTTCGGGTGTACATCCCATGATGGGACGGACCTGCGACGATTGCCATCCCTGCCCGCCCGTATGGTGAGCGGCGGCGTTCAGGCCTGTCACACTGCGCGCGACATGAACACGCCCGATTCCCAGACACCTCCGTTGCTGGACCTGCACGACGCGACGGTGGTCCGCGACGGCCGCACCGTGCTGCATGCGCTGCGGCTGCGGATCCCGGCCGGCCGGCACACTGCGATTCTCGGCGCCAACGGCTGCGGCAAGTCCACGCTGGTGCAACTGCTCACGCGCGAACTGCACCCACTGGCGCATGCAGACGGCACGCCGCCGGTGCGTGTGTTCGGCGCCCGGTTGGGCGATGTGACGCAACTGCGCGCGCGCCTGGGCATCGTCACCGGACGCATCCACCAGGACCTGCTGTCGCTCCCGGCCCTGCGGGTGGAGGACGCCGTCGTCGCGGCGGCGTACGGCAGCATCGCGTCTGTTGCGCCCGCGCGCGTCGATGCCGCCCTGCGGAGTGCAGCGCGGGACGCGCTGGCCGCGATGGCCGCCACGCATCTGGCCGGGCGCCGCTACGCGACGCTGTCGGCCGGCGAAGCGCGCCGTGTCCTCATCGCCCGGGCACTGGTCCATCGGCCCGAAGCGCTGCTGCTCGACGAGCCCTCGACCGGACTGGATGTCGTCGCCCGCGCGCAGTTGCTCGACCGCCTGCGCACGCTGGCGCGCGGCGGCACCACGCTGGTCCTGGTGACCCACCACGCCGAGGAACTGCTGCCCGAGATCGGGCATGTGGTGTTGCTGCGCGAGGGCCGGGTTCTGGCCGAGGGGCCGCGCGAGGCGATGTTGACCGAGGCCTGGCTGTCGCAGACATTCGGCGCACCGCTTCGGCTGGGCTGCGACGCCGCCGGCGCGCCGACGTTGCAGGTCGTCCAAGGCGGCTGAGGCCTCGCGGCGGCGCGGCATGCCGTGGCGCCCGCGCTGTGCCATAGTCGGCGCGCATCACCGCTGTTCTGTCTGGCATCACCACTTTCGGGAGGGGGTCCATGCTCGAGCAATACGGTCTGTGGCTGGCGCTGGTCTGCGCGGCCATCGCGATTCTTTACGGCGTGGTCTCCGCCGGCTGGATCAACCGGCAACCGGCCGGCAACGAACGCATGCAACAGATCGCCGGTGCGATCCAGGAAGGCGCGCGCGCCTACCTCAACCGCCAGTACCTGACCATCTCGATCGCCGGCGCGGTGTTGTTCGTGCTGATCGGCCTGTTCCTGGGCTGGTCGACCGGCCTGGGCTTCCTGCTGGGCGCGGTGCTTTCGGGGGCGGCGGGCTATATCGGCATGAACGTCTCCGTCCGTGCCAACGTGCGCACCGCCGAAGCCGCCCGGCGCGGCATCGGCCCGGCCATGGACGTCGCGTTCCGCGGTGGCGCGATCACCGGCATGCTGGTGGTGGGCCTGGGCCTACTGGGCGTGGCCGGCTACTGGATGCTGCTGCCGCACTTCGGCATTGCCGGCGAACCTGCATTGCACGCGCTGGTCGGTCTGGCCTTCGGCAGTTCGCTGATCTCGATCTTCGCGCGCCTGGGCGGCGGCATCTTCACCAAGGGCGCCGACGTCGGCGCCGACCTGGTGGGCAAGGTCGAGGCCGGCATTCCCGAGGACGACCCGCGCAACCCGGCGGTGATCGCCGACAACGTCGGCGATAACGTCGGCGACTGCGCCGGCATGGCCGCCGACCTGTTCGAAACCTACGCGGTCACGGTCATCGCGACGATGCTGCTGGGTCATCTGATGGTCGGCACCGTGGGCGCCAACGGTGTGCTTTATCCGCTGGTCCTGGGCGGTGCCTCGATCCTGGCCTCGATCGTCGGCACGTTCTTCGTCCGCGTGCAGACAGGCGGCTCGATCATGGGCGCGCTGTACAAGGGCGTGATCGTCTCGGGCGTGATCGCCGCCGTGCTGTTCTGGCCGATCACCACGCAGTTGATGGCCGACAACACGCACGGCGCCGGCAATCTCTACTGGTGCGCGCTGATCGGGCTGCTGCTCACCGGCGCGATCGTCTGGATCACCGAATACTACACCGGCACCCAGTACGGGCCGGTCCAGCACATCGCGCAGGCATCGACGACCGGGCACGGCACCAACATCATCGCCGGGCTCGGGGTGTCGATGAAGTCGACCGCGCTGCCGGTGGTGGCGGTGTGCTTCGCGATCTGGGCCTGCTTCTCGTTCGCCGGGCTGTACGGCATCGCGATCGCGGCGACCGCGATGCTGTCGATGGCTGGCATGATCGTCGCGCTCGACGCCTACGGCCCGATCACCGACAACGCCGGCGGCATCGCCGAGATGGCCGAGCTGCCGCCCGAGGTGCGCGAGATCACCGATCCGCTCGACGCGGTCGGCAACACCACCAAGGCGGTGACCAAGGGCTATGCGATCGGCTCGGCCGCGCTGGCGGCGCTGGTGCTGTTCGCCGATTTCACCCACAACCTGGAAGCGAAGTATCCGGGGGTCGAATTCCGCTTCGACCTCGCCGACCCGGCGGTGATCATCGGCCTGTTCGTCGGCGGCCTGATCCCCTACCTGTTCGGCGCGATGGCGATGGAGGCAGTCGGCCGCGCGGCCGGCGCCGTCGTCGAAGAAGTGCGCCGCCAGTTCCGCGAGATCCCCGGGATCATGGCCGGCACCGGCAAGCCGCAATACGACCGCGCGGTCGACATGCTCACCCGCTCGGCGATCAAGGAGATGATCGTGCCGTCCCTGCTGCCGGTGTTGGTGCCGGTCGTCGTCGCATTGGGCATGAACGCGCTGATGGGCCCGGGTGCGGGCATTCGTGCGCTCGGCGGCCTGCTGATCGGCACGATCGTCACCGGCCTGTTCGTCGCGATCTCGATGACCACCGGCGGCGGCGCCTGGGACAACGCGAAGAAGCACATCGAGGACGGGCACTTCGGCGGCAAGGGCAGCGAAGCGCACAAGGCCGCGGTGACCGGCGACACGGTCGGCGACCCCTACAAGGACACCGCCGGCCCGGCGATCAACCCCCTGATCAAGATCATCAACATCGTGGCACTGCTTCTCGTGCCGTTGCTGTAGTCAACATTGACCCCGCCCGGCATCTCCGCCCCTCTCCCGCGTGCGGGAGAGGGGAGCGGGGTGCACGTATCGGCGATTCGCGATCGCCGTGGAGGGGGCAACGTCGCCACCGCGCTTGCAATGCGCAGCGAGCGTCGCCGCGCCGTTCCGCATGCGGCGAACGCTCGAATCTCCAGGATCCAGGCCTGCCGAAGGCTCGCCTCCACACCTGGGCAAGCGCTGCCGGTCAGTCGCCCTTCGCGAAAACCCCGCTTGCCAGATCGAACCACGGCGTACACAACAGACGCTGGACATCGGCGAACGCGAAATCGGCTCGCCAGACCTCGCCGTCGTCACCCGGCTCAGGCGCCAGCAGTCGCGCGGCATCGGCGGGCGCGACCCCCAGACACCAGCGCACCGCAGCGGGCGCATCGCTGAGCCACTGCGAAAAGGCGAACTCGCCGACCAACTCGCCGCCCGGCTCGACCCGGCGCGCCAGCGGTGTCGGCGGCACCGTCGGTGCCGGCGAGGGCAGCGACTGCGCGACGTGAGAGAGCGTGACCCGGCCCTCGCCTTCCTCGCGCAGATAGGGAATGCCGGCCGCGCCCGGCTTCTGGCGCCCGGTCAGGACCGCGTGGCGGTCGCCCCGGTCGAACACGGCGAGCGCGACGTTGCCGGTATTGCGTAGCCGATAACGGACCTCGAGCGCACCGCGCGCGGTCACGGCGAACACGGCTTCGAGCGCGACGCCGTCGGCGTCGACATGGGCGCGGGCAGTATCGGTCAGCGTCATGGAAGACCTCGATATCGGGAAGCGGCAGCGGAACACAGCGCGAGCACTCGCGGCAGCAGCGCCGCGGCGCCATGCACCGCGGACGATGTGCGGCCGAGCCCAGCATGCGGCGAAGACCGTGAGCGCGGCGCGCACAATGCGCGCGGTCTCACCAACTCGAGGCGCGCACCCGTCATCACACGAAAGGCGGCGCATGCGCCGCCTTCGGTGCCCACATCACCGGGCTACATCGCAGCGCGGTCGGTCAGAGCGCGTAGCTCGGCCGATCTGGCAGGCCCAACTCGCGACGGATGCCATTCTCGGTCAGATGGATCGGATTATGGGTGATCGCGCCAGTGCCATCGAAATCGTAGGGCTGGGCGCTGGTCTCCAGGCCCACGGCCTGACGCTCTGCGTTGGGCACCTGGCCGCTGTCAGGGCCTTCGCCGCGGTAGGTCCCCGGCAGGAAGGTGCCGTTGACGCCGTTATAGGCATGCGACATCTCGTGGTAGAGCACCACCGACGGCGCCGGGAAAGCGTCCATGTGGAAGGACGGGTTGTAGCTGATGGTCACGTCCCCGCCGGCCCCTGGGCGCCCGTTGACGATGTCGGCGTCATTGCTGAAGGTCTGTGCGTAGCCATTGTCCTCATTGGACAGCTCCTGGATGGTCACAGTGTTGCCCTTGGCTTCGGCCGCCTTGTCGAACTCGGCGAGCATCTGCTGGCCATTGGGCGAGGCCCGCAGGAAGTCCAGTTCCGACTGCATGCGCTGCACGAACGCATCCGAGCCCTTCACCGCAATGCCTCGGTCGCCGACGCTGTTGTCGATTTCGACATTGACCACGGTCGGCTTGGCGCCGGTCGCGGCGTTCACGAGGTCGGAGACCTCCGCGTACACCGTCGTCTGCGCATGCGCGCCCTCGATCATGTCCTGACCGTCACCTGCGTACACCGTGGTGCGCCCCTCGCCGACGTGAACCGTATCGTCCCCGCGACCGGCCGAAATGATGTCGAACTCGCCGCCGCCATGGATCACGTCGTCGCCACGGCCGCCCTCGATGTAGTTGGTGCCCGCACCGGCGTGGATGGTGTCGTTGCCATCGCCGCCGTAGATCACATTGACCCCGCTGCCGCCATGGATCTCGTTGTTGCCGCCGGTGGTGTGGATGTCGTTGCGGCCGCTGCCGGTCACCCGAATCAGGTCGTCGCCGTTGCCGCTGCTGATGCGGTTGTCGCCGTTGCCTTCGACCAGCACCTCGTTGTCACCCTGACCGGCATCGACGACGATGTTGACGTCGACGTTCGGCGCGACCTTGATCGTGTCGTTGCCCTCACCGGTGCGCAGCGTCAGCTCCTGGCCCTCACCCAGGCGTACCTCGTAGCTTTCGCCATTGACGGTGACATCGAGCGTGCCGTCGTCGCGCTGGCTGACGCCGACATCGTCGTTGCCGCTGCCGGTGGTGAACACGACCTGGTCGCGGCTGACATAACCCTGAGCGACGGTGCGTTCACGGGCGATCTCCACCTGCCCATCCTTGTGCAGCGGATCGATCTGGATCGGCTTGCCGTCGGGGGTACTGCGGGTCGTCTGCTCGCCGGGATTGGTGGCGGTGCCGTCGACCTCGACCGCGCCGCCGGCCGCCCGCTGCGGCTGGTCACGCGTGCTGACCTGCGGCCCGCCGTCGGCGAGCCCGTCGACCGAGCCGTGCCCCACTTCGGTCGCCGGACCGTCGTGTCGGTGCGGGGTCGGGGCCAGCGGATTATCCCAGTAGCCCTGGGCGCTTGAAGGCAGAACAGACGTGGGCGACAGCGAGTCGAACGTGGTCATGGCAGGCCTGCGTGAGAAAAGAGGCATCCATATGTACGCCCCGTATGGGGAGCCCGTACTAGGGCGTACCCGAGGACGAAGCTGCCCGCGACGGTTTCAGGCGAAACGGAACGCCAGCCCGCGCTGCGCCGCAACATGCCTTGCGCGTAGAATGACGGCCCACTTTCCGCACTGGAACCGCAGCAGCATGGGCCTGGATTCCGTCTCCACCGGCAAGAACCCGCCGCACGAAATCAACGTCATCATCGAGATCCCGAAGGACGCCGAGCCGGTCAAGTACGAGGTCGACAAGGAAAGCGGCGCGATCTTCGTCGACCGCATCCTGTCCACGCCGATGCGCTATCCGTGCAACTACGGCTACGTGCCCTCGACGGTCTGCGGCGATGGCGACCCGGCCGACGTGCTCGTCGTGCTGCCGCTGCCGCTGGTGCCCGGCTCGGTGATCCGTTGCCGCCCGGTCGGCGTGCTGAAGATGAGCGATGAGGCCGGCAGCGACGAGAAGATCCTCGCCGTACCGGTCGAGAAAATCTTCGCCGGCTATGCCCACGTCGACGACCTCGACAAGGTGTCCACGCACTGGCTCGAGCGCATCGGCCACTTCTTCGAGCACTACAAGGATCTCGAGAAGGGCAAGTGGGTCAAGGTCGAAGGCTGGGGCAATGCCGCCGAGGCCAAGCAGATCCTGGTCGACGCGATCGAAGCCTACAAGCAGGCCGGTTGATCCACGCCCGGCGCCGTGACGGCGCCGGTGCCCGCCCGGTGCGCACGAGGCGCACTGGCGCATCGACGCTGCGCCCGCGCGGCGTCCCGCAGGGGGAGAGGCAGACGTGCGCATTCTGTTCGTGGGGGGCGGCTACGGCCTGCCCACCGGTTTGCTCGAACTGGCCGGCGGCATGGACGCGCGCTGGGACATCGCGCATGTCGATGACGGCGGCGCGGCCATGGCGCTGGCCGCCGAATCGCCACAGGATGTCGTCGTCGTGGCACCGACGCTGCCCGACATGTCCGCGGCCATGCTGCTCGGCCAGATCCGGACGCTGCGACCCGAGACCTCGCGCGTCGCGCTGATCGGCGCCCAGCCGGCGGCCCGCCTGCTCTCGCTCGCCCACCGCTTCCTGCCCCTTCCGGTCGACGACGCCCAGTTGCTCGAGGCCATCGGCAGCCTCCAGGAACTGCGCGACCTGCTCGACGATCCGGCCCTGCGCACATGCATCGGCCGCATCGAGCGGCTGCCGCCACCGCCGCAGACCTATCTGGCGCTGACCCATGCCCTGGAGGCCGAAGATGCCACCGGCGCGGCCGACATCGCCCGCCTGATCGGTCGTGATCCGGCGATTGCCGCCAAGGTGTTGCAGCTGTGCAACTCGGCCTACTACGCAGCCGGCCGCACGATCGCCGACCTGCGAACCGCAGTGACCCGCCTGGGACTGTCGACGATGCGCGACCTGGTGCTCGCCAGCGAGGTCTTCGCGCAGCCCGGGTGCATCGACGTGGACCGCCACGCACTGCAGCAGCGCGCCCTGCACGCCTCACAGCTCGCACGCCGACTGCTCCCCGAATCCAGCGCCGAGCTCGGCGCGACCGCCGCCCTGCTGGCCGACATCGGCCTGCTGCTGCCCGGTGTCCGCGATGCGCGCCCGGATGCGGCGGACGCAGACAGTGACGTCCCGTCCGATGCGCCCGGCCACATCGAAGCCGGCGCCTACCTGCTGGGCCTGTGGGGCCTGCCGATGCCCATCATCGAGGCCGTTGCATTCCAGCGCGACCCTGCGCGTGCCGGCACACGCGGCTTCTGGATCGCCGGCGCGGTCCATGTCGCGACCTCGCTCGCTGGCGACCTGCCGCTGCGCGAGGACTATCTGGCGCGCGTCGGTGTGCTCGAGCGGCTCGAGGATTGGCGCGCGTGGGCGCTCGATACAGCCCGGGCGTCCGCGGCGCCCTGATGCAGTGCCCCCCTCGGGCGGCCCGCGGTTGGGGTGCGTAAGAGCACCTCGCTTTCATGCCACCCCCGCCCCGCCTAGCTCCTGGGCGGCGAGCCGCACGACCAACGCCTTCGCCATAAAGAACTACGGCCCTTTCGGGGCCGTAGTTTTGTCACGTGCTTAGCTTTGATCGATCAGAAGCGCTGCTGGTACTTCATGTAGGTGAAACGACCGATGTCGTGCGCGGCCTGGTAGGAGAAGCCTGTGGTCGGCTGCGTATAGACAAGCGGACCAACCTTGTCGAACACGTTGTTGACACCGATCGCGATGGTCGCGTTCCACGGCGCATTCCAGCGGACCTGGACGTCGTTGAACGTCACCGAGCCGGTCTTGTTCTGCGGGATTGCGTTGCCATCACGGTCGACGTAATCAGGAAGGTTACAGGCGTCATCGTAGTAGCACTCTTCCTTGACTCCCGACAGGTAGCGAGCCGTCCAGCTGGCGCCGAAATCACCCATGTCCCAATTCAGCGAGGCAACCGAACGAATACGGAAGTTGCCACCAAAGCCCACCTGCGCCTGCGGCGTGGTGTTGTCGGTGCTGTCGGGCTTGATTTCGAAGTTGCTGTAGTACGTCGTTGCCCAATTGACACCGAAGGTACCAACGCTGGTCTCAGGCAGGCGATAGTTGACCTCGAGATCGTACCCTTCCACCTCCCAGTAGCCCGCGTTGCGACCGAAGCGGGTCAAGTTGTTCACCACGCCATTGTCGCCACGCGTGAAGTACTCGCATTGCGCCTCAATGTTGTAGACGTAGCAATCACGGAGGATTCCGCTGGCGGTGAAGGCCGTCACGACATTGTCGATCCGCGTCTTCCACCAATCCAGCGACACGCCAAGACCGGTTACGAACTGTGGGCTGTAGACGAAGCCGAGCGAGCGGCTGACCGACTCTTCAGGCGTCAGATCGGGGTTGGATCCGCTGAGGAACGGGGTGCCCGTCTGATTGCCGTACGCGAGGAGACCGCCCTGACCGAGCTGCTGATAACCAACGTGGTTGCTGCCTGGATTGGTGATCGTGGCGTAGTTGGCGATATCTTGCGCACAACGTGCGTAGACTTCCGGATTGTTGGCCGCAGCACCGCGCGCCGTATCGCAGGGATCGGCGTAGCGATCGAACGTCTGCCCGACGCCGCCATAGAGGTCCGAGACCGAAGGCGCGCGGAACCCCTGAGCCCAGGTGCCGCGGACAAGCAGATCATCGATCGGCCGCCAGCGGAAACTGGCCTTACTGTTGGTGGTATCGCCGAACACGTCGTAATCCGAGTAGCGGCTCGCGACGTTGACCGCGAGTTCCTGCGCACCCGGCAGGTCGGCCAGCAACGGGATGTCGAGCTCGATATAGGCTTCATTGACGCTGTAGCCACCACTCGTCTCTTGCGCGGCAAGGTTGGTCGAGTTGCCCGTCTGCGCGAAAGCGTCCGGTGAGTACCGCCCTTCACACGCCGATTCTCCAAGCCGGCCGCGAAACCCAGGTCGCCTGCCGGCAACGTGGCAAGCGAACCGCTGACATTGGCGAAATAGTTGTGCGTCGTGGTTTCGGACGTCGCGTTCTCCATCAGGAAGAAGCGACGCTGGATGTCCGGATTGGCCAGCGAGTACTGCCCCTCGCTGAGCGCCGGGCTCCATGGGGTGCAGTCGGCAAGCGCGATCGGCGCATCAGGCGTGCCGCACTGGACGACGCCATCGCCGTTCAGGAACGACGGGCCGACAGCCTGGCGAACCGCGAGCTTGTTGAAATCGCCCCGGCCACGGACCGTCGCGTCGCCGCGCGTGAACAGATAGCCCGCATCCCAATCGAAGAGCTTCTCGCCGACCTCGAAAGACCCCTCCAGTGCCATGCTGAAGCGATAGGTATCAAGGCGACGATCGGTGGTACGTGGCACTTCCCAACCACGGCGACGGAAATCGAGCGTCTCGCCCGTCGGGTTGAAGTAGCTGTCAGCGCTCATCGGAGTCTGCGTGTCGACCGCGCCGCTCTGCAGAGGATAACCAGCCACCTGCACATTCGTTTCGCGACGGTTGAAGCTGGCATCGGACACGAGGCGGATGCTGTCCGTCAGCTCGAAATCGGCGCTGGTGAAGATCGACGTACGCTCCATGCCGGTCTTGACCATCATCTGCTCAGCAGCGTTGCTGCTGTCGCCGATGACGCCGCCACCCGGGCTCACTTGGGGACGATAGTCGGCCAGATTGGTCGGATCGCCGCCGTCACGCAGTACCAGCCACGCGTCACTCGCGCGGCTGTCAGGCTGGTTCGGATTACGGATACTGCCGATTGCACCTACGGTGGTGTAGTTCTCGCTCTCATCCTGTCCCGGCGCAGGAAAACGCGAGAACGGCCGGTCCTTCGCCCAGACGGGTTCTTCCTTGTCGTACTGCGCGCCGAACACGATCGAACTGCGTTCCCCCTGGGTCCCGATCGTTAGATCGAAGGACTGAATCGCGCCATCGCCCTCGCCGTACTGACCGTAGTATGCACTGGCCTGCGCACCTTCGAAGTTGCGCCGCGTAATGACGTTGATGACGCCGGCAACAGCATCTGACCCGTAAAGGGACGATGCGCCATCCTTCAGCACCTCGATCCGCTCCACCATCGACGAAGGAATCGTCGCAAGATCCTGCAGGCCGTCGTTGTTGACCCCCAAGCGACGCCCATTGAGGAGCACAAGCGTGCGCTCGGGACCAAGATTACGCATGTTCACGTACGTACCGCCCGGGCTTTCGCCAGAGCTCAGCGGGTCGGAGCGGCTCAGTGTCGGGCTACCTGTGGTCGAAAGGTTCTGCAGGATGTCACCAACCGATTGGAAGCCCTGGTTCTCGATGTCCGTGCGCGAGATCGTCTGGATCGGCTGCGCGTTCTCGACATCGACCTTGCGAATACGCGAACCCGTCACCTGGATGCGGTCGAGTTCAGTGGTGCCCTGCGTCTGATCCTGCGCGCTGGCAGCGACGGGCGCGAGCGCGAACACGATCGCGGCGGGCAACAGGCCCTTGCGGATCGTGGGGGTGCAAAGGTTCATCAAATTCTCTCTCCAGAGTGGTTGCGTTACTGACGCGTTAAGACGCCTATCGCACGTTACGTCTGCGCACGGGGCTCACGCCTTACTGCGCGGGCCATCTCGCTTTGCCAAATCTGGCCTTTTGGATGAATGGGCGGCTGTCATGCGACGGTTGTCACAACGCCGGCTCAAAGCCTCGCGTAGACCTCGTCGGTCCCTCCAACCGCTCCGCCGTTGCGCGCACCGGCTGCTCGGAATCGGCTCGCGGACATGCCGTGATGCGCCTTGAACGCACGAGCGAAGCTGCAGCAGTTGTCGAAGCCGGTTGCGGCCGCGACCTCGCCGATCATCATCGAAGTGGTGCGCAGCAGATGGCCGGCCCGTTCGAGACGCAGACGTACCGACAGTGCCTGCGGGCTTTCGTCGTACAGCGCATGGAACGCTTTGGAGAAATACCAGCTCGAAAAACTGGTCAGATCCGCCAGCTCGCTGATACGCACGACGCGGTCGCTATGCCCTTCCAGATAAAGCCGGGCGCGCTGCATGCGGCCGAAGACCTGCCGTTTGCGATTGCGCGAACGTCCCGGACAACGCCGCGCACGCGCGGCCAGATCACGCTGCACAATGGCCAGTTGCAGCAGAAGCGGCCGCACGCTGAGCCGGTCGCCGGCACCGCGCTGGGCTTCACGCCACAGGCGTAGCAGCCCACGCGCACCCCGCCGCGACACGCGTCCGCGGCCGGCGTACAGGCCGCCATCATCCAGCGCTTGCAGTTCGGCCAACGCCTCCGCATCGAGCGCGAGCCCGATGCAGATGCCATGGGGTCCGGTCTGGATCAGCGGCGCGGACTCTTTTTCAAATGCCATCCAGTCGCCGCAGCGCATGCGGAATCGCCCCTCGCGCGACTCGATCCAGCCGTCGCCGCGGATCTGCACCCAAAGACTAAACGCCGGCGCAGTGACCTGGACAACGCCCAGCCTTGACGCCCCCACGCACTGTGCAGACGCCGTGAGCTGATCGAACTGGAGCAAGTGACCGCGCTGCGACCAAAAAGGAGAAGCCATACGAGCATGCCTGTCGTGGAAAGGCAGCGTTTTTGCCACCTATTCCGCGCGGTTGCCCGAGCTCATGCTTAAGCTTTGCCGAATTCGCTCCGTCTTTTTTCCGAAAGCTTCACGACGCTCGCCATCTCAACGCAATCAACAACTTGGCCACAAGGCTTCGGCTCTCACTCTCCGCTGGCGGCATAGTCATGACGCCGATGTCGGTCCCATCCTCAACTGCAATCGACACCAGCCAATCTTGATGCTGGCTGCTGAATCCATTGACCGCGCTGCGGCTGGCGGCGTCGAGGCAATGTTGGTCGCGACGCATCAATTGATCGTCATCGATGACGAATCGCGTCATCCGACTTCGGCAATGACTGTCGCTATCCAGATACGACAGCAGCCCATCGGAAGTGAGTGTCCAGCTTCGATAACGCCAACGCGATGGGATCTCGCTGCTAAGTCGCTGCGACTGTGTCAGATCGGGGGAAGCTCTCCAGATCCCACTGCCATCGAGACGGGTGTAGAGCACCCGCTCTCGTCGTGGATCGAACCGGACGTGTGAAACACCCTCCAATCGACCAAGTACCCGCCAGTTGGCATCGTATGCGACCAACGTCGTTCGTCCGTCGGTGCCCTCGTCCAGAACGAGAAGTCCGTTGTCCGCACCATATGCGGCTTGGCGTGGATGAAGCGCCGGCACTGGCAGCACGGTCACTTCATCGAAAGCGGGTACAACCTCGACGATTTCGGAGTTGCCCTGCACGTCCAGCGCGGAGACCAGCAGGCGCCGGCCATCCGCGGACCATACTGGTGGCTGCCCGGTGTCGGGCCGCACGCCTGAGATCGGTCGGAGCGAATCGGGGCGCTCGAGATCGACCCACCACAGCTCCGAACTACCTGCACGATCGGATGTAAAGACCAGTTGGCGACCATCCGGCGATGCAACCGGCTGCGTATCGCGGCCGGAAGACGCGAACATATGCTCACGATGTCCCGTGCGTCCGTTGACCCGGTGAATGCCGAACTGCGGCTTCCTGTGCACGAATGCGACCATGTCGGCGTCGCGTGCGCTGGTCGGCATCTGTGCATCTTCGATCTGAAGATCCGAGATCGAGCCCGTCTGCAAGTTCAAGCGATGCAGTCTCGTCTCACTCCCGATCCGCCGACCATAGATCAACGCCTGTCCATCGCGCGACCAGCTCAAACCGCGCAGCTCTGCGCCGAGCCGAGTCAGCTGCTCGGCGCCTCCACCATCGACTGGAATGCGCCAGAGATCGCCGAGTTGTGGATTGCGCACGAAGGCGATCCAACGGCCATCGGGAGAAATCTTCGGCGAGTAATCAATGTCACCCGCGGCCACGGGATATCGGATCGGCCGCCAATCGCCGGTCGCCAGATCGAGTACGCGTATCGCATGCCCGTCCTGATGTCCCGTCATAGTGCCGAACAGCAGTCCGCTGCCATCGGGCAACCAATCGAAGCTCAAGAGTTCGCTATCATCGCAACGCGCGACCTCACGCTCATCACCACTGCCGGTTGCCGACACAAGCAGAATTCGGCATTTGCCTACGGCGTTCCAGCGGGCGAAGGCGATGTGCCGACCATCGGGAGACCAGGCAGGCAGGTCGTCATGCTCTCCAACCCGGGGATGCGATAACACACGCGGCGTAACGCCAAATGTCGGCTGAACAAGAATGGACGGACTGGGCAGCGCGCGCCCATCGGGCAGAGAATCGGCTGCATAAGCGACCATTTCGCCATTGGGCGACAGACTTGGGGACAACTCAAACCCAGGGAACGAGGTGACCAGCCGATAAGGCTTGGCCGGGATCACTCCAGAGACCTCCTGAGAGCGAGCGGCTCCAGAATCCATGCCGCGGAGCGCCAGCAAGGCCATAACGACGGTGCAGGCCCCCGCAAATGCCGCAAGTATCACCAACCGCCACCGTGATGGGCGGTGATCAGACACGCTTGCGCTCCCCGACGCAGGCGTTGGGGAGCCGCTCGTGGTCGCTGGAACTTTCGTTGCATCGACACCGGCTGCAGATGAAGCGTGCTCGCTCTCGCATGCATCCCCGGCGTCGAGGGCTCGGTCTGGGATGCTGACGGGGACCGTCAATCGGTAGCCCGTCTTGGCAATGGTTTCGATGTAGCGCCGCCCCTCGAACGCACCTGTATCGCCGCTGCCGAAGGCCTTGCGCAATTGGGTAACCGCCTGAGTCAAGACATCGTCGGTAGGCAACGTGTCAGGCCAGACTTCCGCCAGTAAGTCGGCACGCGAGTGAACGGCGCCTGGAACGCGCGTCAGCGTGCGCAGCACCGCTGCGGCCTTAGGTGTCAATCGAACTGCACGGCGCGCGCCGGGCATGTGGATCTCACGAGTCGCGAAATCTACCGTTGCAGCCCCAATCTTGAGACGCTGAGCTAGAGCGGCGTCCTCCGCATTGGGCAAAACTGTCATGCCTGTACTTCCATACTGCTTGCACGACTACTTTAGTCAATGCTGGCTGAACGCAATGGAATGCGCGTCGCCAAGATCGGCACAGGAGTGATTCGAATGCAGTCAAGACCTAAGGGCTTGGAGTTCGTCGTCTGTGAGGCAAGATCGTTCCATTGAACGCGACTTCTAGCATGCGATGGGCTCGAACCTGCTTGTGTACGAGACCGTCGATAGCCGCGCCGAGGTTGGGCCGTTGAGCGAAGTGGCACCTCGAACGAGATCGTCGCTCGTCGACCAAGCCCCATGCCCCACACGGCAAGCACGCCGGAACGCGCATGACACAAGCCAAAACCGACACCCCGTGCAACGGCGTGTCGCTCCCTGAACACATCGTCCCCTTTCCGACATCGATCGGCACGCAGGCGATAGCCGCCATGCAGCGCCTGGTCACGCCCCAGGTGCGCCGGTAAATGCACTGATGCCTCTGCCCACAACCTAGCACCAGGCCGCCTGGTAAGCCCTCAAGGACCAGGTGAATCGTCAGTACGCGGCCGCCATGAAAGGCCTCGCCGCGCACCTGCACGCCCGGGTCGAGACTTAACCCTCGGCGAGACTGCGCTCCACGTCGCCACGCCTGACGCGTCGGCGCCCCCCTAGCGCGCCTGCATCGATCTGCGCGGCGGCGCCCTGCTGTTTGGTGGTGGCGAGGCCTGCCGCACCAGTGCGCAGCCACATGCGGACCGCTACGGTGTCCGCTGCTATGGCGTGGACTACCGCTTGCCGTCGGCACATCCCAACCCTGCCGCGCCGGACGATTATCTGAGGGCCTATCGGCATGCGCTGACCCAACACGCGCCGCCGACATCGTGATCATCGGGCGATCGGCGGGCGGCAACCTCGCCCTGGCGATGCTCTTGCGCGGACGCGATGAAGGCCTGCCGATGCCCGGTGGTCTGGTGCTGCTGTCACTGGAAGTCGACCTGACAGAGTCCGGCGACAGCTTCCACACCAATCGCGATGTGGATGTGATGCTTCCCGTCCCGCTGATGCCGATCAACCGCCTCTATGCAGGAGGCGCGGACCTCGGTCATCCCTATCTGTCCCCTTGTTCGACCAGTTCGACGGCCTACCACCGACCTTCCTGCAAGCGGGAACCCGCGACCTGTTCCTCTGCAACGCGGCGCGCCTGCATCGTGGGTTGGTCCGCGCCCAGGTTCCGGTCGAGTTCTATCTTGGGAGGGCGTACCCCACGGCGCTTTCATGGGCGGAACGCCGGAGGATGACGACGTGGCTCAGGCGATCCGCGTTTTCATTGAGGCCCGCTGGCAACAGTCCCCCTGACCCCGGACCGGCCGCGGCTGGAACACAAACGAAAAAGCGGGCCATCGGCCCGCTTCGTTCTTGTCCCGCGTCGGCCGATTACAGCGCTTGGCTGCGCACGCCGGCCTGGTGCGGATAGTTGGCGAAGATCTCGGCGATCGTCGAATAGATCCGCTGCTCGCGCTGTTCGGGCTTGAGGTTGGCGACGCGCCCGACCGCGATGCCCTCCCACACCAGGCGCTTCTGCCGGGCGTCCACCAGATCCACGTTCATCGTGCCCTCGGTGTAGCGGTAGACGCTGGTGCGCTCGTTCCAGTACGGCACCGCGAAGTAACCGCGGTGACGGTAGCTGTAGTAATAGGCGTAGTCGACCGTCGGATAGCTGCTGACATCGGTCCGACGCTCCATGTAGGCGTTGATATTCACCCACAGATCCGGGTCGGTCTCGCTGTAACGGTAGCCGCGGCGCTCCATTTCGGCACGCACGGCCGCCTTGGTCACTTCGCTGGTCTGGGTCTCGTAGCCCTCCTTCTCGATCGCCAGAGGCGTATAGAACGACCAAGTGCGGTAGGCCGAGAAATCCGCCCGCGGGTCGGCCTCGGTGGTGATGCGTGGCCCGGTCGCGCAACCGGCGAGCAAGGCGAGGCCGCATAGGGCCACCAGCCAGGCGGCCACGCGGGACGTCGAGGTCTTCATCTTGGGGTCTCCCTGTTGACGGGTGGATCGTGACGCGTTGCCACGATACCGATCCTGAACATACACCGCGTGCCGTCGAGCGGATGCGACGGCCGGGGCGATGCCTCCGGCCGTCGGCCGCCGTCACTGCGGACGGTAGACCTCGGCTCCCTGGGCGAGGAACTGCGCCGACTTCTCGGCCAGTCCGGTCGCCAGCGCCTGCTCGTCCGCCACGCCGTGCTCGGCGGCGTAGTCGCGGACGTCCTGGGTGATCTTCATCGAACAGAAATGCGGCCCACACATCGAGCAGAAGTGCGCCGCTTTGTGGGCATCCTTGGGCAGGGTCTCGTCGTGGAAGGCCTCCGCCTTCTCCGGATCCAGGCCCAGGTGGAACTGGTCCTGCCAGCGGAACTCGAACCGGGCCTTGCTCAGCGCGTTGTCGCGCACCTGTGCACCCGGATGCCCCTTGGCCAGATCGGCGGCGTGGGCGGCGATCTTGTAGGCCATGATCCCGTCGCGCACGTCCTCGCGATTGGGCAGGCCCAGATGTTCCTTGGGCGTCACGTAACACAGCATCGCCGTGCCGTACCAGCCGATCATCGCCGCGCCGATGGCGCTGGTGATGTGGTCGTAGCCCGGCGCGATGTCGGTGGTCAGTGGCCCCAGCGTGTAGAACGGCGCCTCGCCGCATTCGCGCAGCTGCTTGTCCATGTTCTCCTTGATCAGCTGCATCGGCACATGGCCGGGGCCCTCGATCATGGTCTGCACGTCATGCTTCCAGGCGATCTTGGTCAGCTCGCCCAGTGTCTCCAGCTCGCCGAACTGCGCCGCGTCGTTGGCATCGGCGATACAGCCCGGGCGCAGGCCGTCGCCGAGCGAGAACGCCACGTCGTAGGCCTTCATGATTTCGCAGATGTCCTCGAAGTGTTCGTAGAGGAAACTCTCGCGGTGATGCGCCAGGCACCACTTGGCCATGATCGAGCCGCCTCTGGACACGATGCCGGTGACGCGCTTCGCGGTCAGCGGCACGTAGCGCAGCAGCACGCCGGCGTGGATGGTGAAGTAGTCCACGCCCTGCTCGGCCTGCTCGATCAGGGTGTCGCGGAAGATCTCCCAGGTCAGTTCCTCGGCGCGGCCGTCGACCTTCTCCAGCGCCTGGTAGATCGGCACCGTACCGATCGGCACCGGCGAGTTGCGCACGATCCATTCGCGGGTCTCGTGGATGTGCTTGCCGGTCGACAGGTCCATGACCGTGTCGCCGCCCCAGCGGATCGCCCAGACCAGTTTCTCGACCTCTTCGGCGATGCCCGATGACACCGCGCTGTTGCCGATGTTGGCGTTGATCTTGGTCAGGAAGTTGCGGCCGATGATCATCGGCTCGCTCTCGGGATGGTTGATGTTGCAGGGCAGGATCGCGCGGCCGCGCGCGATCTCGTCGCGCACGAACTCAGGCGTGATCGACGGCTGGATGCTCGCGCCGAAGGCCTGACCGGGATGCTGGCTGCGCAGCATCGCATCGCGCACCAGCTCCAGGCGCTGGTTCTCGCGGATCGCGACGTACTCCATCTCCGGCGTGACGATGCCGCGGCGCGCGTAGTGCATCTGGGTCACGTTGGCGCCGGACCTGGCCACGCGCGGCTGCGCACGCGACGGAAAGCGCACGCCGTCGAGCCGTGGATCGTGCTCGCGCGCCCGCCCGAAGCTCGACGACAGCCCCGGCAGGACCTCGGTGTCGCCGCGCTCGGCGATCCAGGCCGCACGCAGCGGTACCAGGCCCGCAGCCAGGTCGATCTTTACGTCCGGATCGGTGTAGGGACCCGATGGGTCGTAGACAGTGACCGGCGGATTGTCCTCGCCGCCGAACAGCGTCGGCGTGCGGGTCAGCGCGATCTCGCGCATCGCCACGCGCAGGTCCGGGCGCGAGCCCTGGACATGGATCTTGCGCGAACCGGGGATGGGCCGGGTGACCGAATCGGAGAGTTGCTGGGCCTGCTGCAACAGGCTGGCGGGCTGAGCGTTCATGGCATTCGTCCTGTTGGATGCCGCACCTCGAGGTGCGGGCGTCGCCTGCGAGGGATTCGCAAGGCGGGACGAAGCGGCGGCGCGCCCGGACCGCGTGCCGCCGGCGCGCCTGCGCGCGCTGTCGGTCCGGGGGCCGGCTGCGAAGCTTCCCTACGCCGGTATCAACCGGATCAGGTTCGAAGGGACTGTCTCAACCGACTGGTGCCGGTACCCCCGCTTCAGGGCCGATTAGACCATGCGGCGCGCGGCCGCCCAAGTCGTGGCCGAACCGCCCAGGCTCCCGGCCTGGGCGCGCCCAGGCCGGCCGACCTGGAGCCACGCCCTCCCGCGAGGCTGGCCTGCGCAAAAAAAACCGGTTGACAGCGCGCGCGATCGCGTGGTGTGCTGCGGGGATGATGCATCGCACCAACACCGCCCACCTGCCGACGACCGCCATCCGCGCGGCCGCGGGCGCGTGCGCGGCCGCAGCGACCATCACGACGATCGTCGGCATTACCGGCACCGGTACCACCGGGACCGGGATGTGGACGCGCGCCGCCAGTTGACCTGACCGCCCGCTCCGCATCCCCACCCGGGATGCGGACGCCACGTCCCGCCCGACCGTGATGTGGAGCCCCTTTTCCAGGAGCTCTCCATGTCGTCCGCCGTCGCGCCTCTCCCCCATTCCGTCGCCCCCGTTGCCGATGCGCCGCCGGCGCTCACCTGTCATGTCCACAAGTTCGGCGGTACCAGTCTGGCCGATGCAGCGTGCATTGCCGCGCTGGCCGCTCTGGTACCGGCCGATGCGCGGGTGCGGCCGGTCGTCGTGTCGGCGATGTCCGGCACCACCAATGCCCTGGTCGCGCTCGCCGATGCCGCCCTCGCCCTCGATGACTGGAAGCCCGCGTGGGACGCGCTGCGCCAGCGCCACCTCGCGACCGCCGACGCGTTCGAGCATGAGGTCGACGGCGCACTGCACCGCGCGCTCGAGGACGAGTTCGCCGCCCTCGCCCATGACCTGCAGGGCCTGCATGCGGACGTCACGGATCGCGACGCGCGACTGGCGCGCATCCACGGCTGCGGCGAACAGCTGTCGTCGCGGCTGGCACAGGCCGCACTCGGTCCGGGTTGGCAGCGCCTGGACGCCCGCGAGGTGCTGGTAGTCGAGCACGGCGAGATGGGCGCGGTGGTCGACTGGGATGCGAGCCGGGCCCGTCTGGCGAGCTGGCGCCTGGCGAACGGTGCGCGCGATGTGGTGATCACCGGCTTCGTCGCCCGCGATGGCAACGGTCGCGACACCACGCTCGGGCGCAACGGCAGCGACTACTCGGCGGCAATCTTCGCCAACCTGTTCGACGCCCAGGCCCTGACCATCTGGACCGATGTCGATGGCGTGCTCTCGGCCGATCCGCGCCTGGTGCCCGACGCCGTCTGCCTGCAGGCGATGTCCTATGCCGAGGCCTGCGAACTCGCCTACTTCGGCGCGAGCGTTCTGCACCCCCAGACCTTGGCGCCGGTGCAGGCCCGGGGTATTCCGGTCCGCATCCGCAACAGCCGCAACCCGTCCGCGGCGGGCACGACGATCGCGCCAGCCGCAGCGGCCGCCGCCTCGCCGGTCAAGGGCCTGAGCCTGGTCCGCGACGCGGCAGTGCTCGAATTGGTCGGCAACGGTCTGGTCGGCGTGCCCGGCACCGCCGAGCGCATGTTCGCCGCCCTGCACGCGGCCGGCGTGTCGGTGACGATGATCTCGCAAGGCTCGTCGGAGCATTCGATCTGCTGCGTGGTGCAGGCCAGCCAGGTCGAGCGCGGCCGCGCGGCGATCGTCGCCGCATTCGCCGACGCGATCGCGCAAGGCCAGGCCCAGGGCGTGACCGTGACCGGCGAGCTGTGTGTGCTCGCGGCGGTCGGCGACGGCATGGTCGGCACCCAGGGCGTCGCCGCGCGACTGTTCGCCGGCCTCGCCCAGGCCCACGTCAACATCCGCGCCATTGCCCAGGGCGCGGGCGAGCGCAACATCTCGGTCGCGATCGCCCAGGCCGATGCCACCCGCGCATTGCGCGCCGCGCATGCGGCCTTCTGGCTGTCGCCGCAGACGGTCTCGGTCGGCGTGATCGGGCCGGGCAACGTCGGCCGCGCATTGCTGGCGCAACTGGCCGAGGTGGTGCCGGCGCTGCGCGAGCGTGCGAGTGTGGATCTGCGGCTGCGCGCGATCGCCAGCAGCCGGCGGATGCATCTCGACGATGCGCCGCTCGACCCCGCCCACGCCGCCGCGATGCTCGACGCCACCGCGCAGGCCTGCGACCTCGATGCGTTCGCCGCGCACGTGCGCGCCAGCCATCTGCCGCATGCGTTGATCGTCGACTGCAGCGCCAGCGATGCCGTCGCGGCGAAGTATCCCGAGTGGCTGGCCGCCGGCATTCACGTGGTCACCCCGAACAAGCATGCCGGCAGCGGCATGTGGGCGCGTTATGCCGCGATCCGCGAGGCCCAACGTGCAGGCGGTGGCCGCTTCCTGTACGAGGCCACCGTCGGTGCCGGCCTGCCGGTGATCCAGACGCTTCGCGGCCTGCTCGACACCGGCGACACGCTCCACGGCATCGACGGCATGCTGTCGGGCACACTGGCCTGGCTGTTCAACCGTTACGACGGCAGCCAACCGTTCTCGGAGCTGGTGCGCGAGGCGCGCGCCCTGGGCTACACCGAGCCCGACCCGCGCGACGACCTGTCGGGGCTGGATGTCGCGCGCAAGCTGGTGATCCTGGCACGTGAGGCCGGCCGGACGCTGTCGCTCGAGGATGTCGCGGTCGAGAGTCTGGTGCCCGAGGCGCTACGCGAGGTGTCGCTGGACACGTTCCTCGATCGCCTGCACGAGCTCGATGCGCCGATGCAGGCCCGGCTCGATGCCGCGCGCGCCGATGGCCATGCGCTGCGTCACCTGGCGCGCCTGCAAGGCGACGGCCAGGCCAGTGTCGGCGTGGTCGCGCTGCCGGCCGAGCACCCGTGCTGCCACACCCGGCTGACCGACAATCTCGTGCAATTCCGCACCGCCCGCTATGCCGACAACCCGCTGGTCGTCCAGGGCCCGGGGGCTGGCCCTGAAGTGACCGCGGCGGGCGTGTTCGCCGATGTCCTGACGATCGCCCATGCGCTCGGCAAGCAGGCCGGCCTGCCGTTCCTGCGGCATGATGGCCGCAGTGCGCACGCCCTCGACTCGGCAACCTGAGGATGACAGCGCAGGCACAGACGCCGCCGGGCCGCCCGCCGGTCGATGCGCGATCAATGTCCCGATCCAACGCCGCCGCCCGCGCGGCAGCAGGAGGTTCCACCATGCCCGAACATCCCTGGGTCGCCGCGTTCGCGCCGGCGAGCGTCGGCAACATCGGCGTCGGCTTCGATCTGCTCGGCCACGCAATCGATGGGCCGCGCGATATCGCCCGGGTACGCCGCATCACCGCGCCGACCGTCGTCATCGAGGCGATCGATGGCGACGTCGCGGGCATCGAGGCGATCCCACTCGATCCGGCGCGCAATACGGCAGGCCTTGCGCTGCAGTCGTTGCGCGAGGCGCTATCGTTGCCGTACGGCTTCGCACTGCGTTTGGAGAAAGGCATCCCGCTGGGGTCGGGGCTCGGCGGCTCGGCTGCGTCGTGTGTGGCGGCACTGGTGGCCGCGAGCGCCCTGCTCGACACGCCCTTGCCGCGCGAAGCGCTGTATCCGTTCGCGCTCGACGGCGAAGCGATCTCCAGCGGCAGCCGGCATGGTGACAACGTCGCGCCGATGCTGCTGGGCGGGGTGACCCTGGCGACAGCCGACCGGGCGATCGCGCTCGACGTGCCGGCCACGCTGCACGCGGTCGTCGTGCATCCCGACCAAGTGCTGGAAACGCGGCGTTCGCGTGCAGTGCTCGCCGAGCCCTATCCCCTGCACGACATCGTCGCGCACGGGGCGCACCTGGCGCTGTTTCTGACCGGCCTGCAGCGTGGCGATCTCGATCTGGTCCGCGCCGGGCTGCACGATGTGCTGGTCGAGCCGCGCCGCGCCGGCTTGATTCCCGGCTTCGCGCAGGTCAAATCGGCCGCACTCGCGCACGCCGCGCTCGGCGCCAGCATCTCCGGCGGTGGACCGAGCGTGTTCGCCTGGTTCGCCTCGCGCACCGAGGCCGAGGCCGCCGCGCCGGCCATGCGCCAAGCGTTCGTCGACGCCGGCTTCGACGCCCGCGCCTATGTCGGTCCGGTGGCCGGCCCTCGCGCCGCGCTGCTCGGGCCGGGTCCGGCAGCGCGCACGTCCGACGCGCGCGCCCAGCCTCTGCCCTTCTCCCAGTAACGAGAGCACCCATGGATTTTCTGAGCACCCGCGGCGGCGTTGCGCCGACGCCGATCGACGATGCCCTCGTGGCGGGCCTCGCGCCCGATGGTGGCCTGTATGTGCCCGCGTCGATTCCTCTCCTCGACCTGGAGGTGCCGCGCACCACGCTCGCCGAGACCGCGGCCACGACCCTGGCGCCCTGGTTCGCGGCCTCCCGACTCGAGACACAGCTGCCCGCACTGTGCGCCGACGCGTTTGCCTTCGAGGCGCCATTGCGACCGCTGCGCGGCGCCGGTGACCATGTGCTCGAGCTGTTTCATGGCCCGACGGCCGCGTTCAAGGACTACGCCGCGCGGTTCCTGGCCGGTGCGCTGGGCACCCTGCGCGCGCCCACCGCGCCCGACACCACGATCGTCGTCGCCACTTCGGGCGATACCGGCGCCGCGGTGGCCGCGGCCTTCCATCGAAGGCCGGGCTTCCGTGTCGCCATCCTCTATCCCGAGGGCCGCGTGTCCCCGCGTCAGGCGCACGGCCTGGAGTGCTGGGGCGACAACGTGCGCGCGTTCCGCGTCGACGGCAGCTTCGACGACTGCCAACGCCTGGTCAAGCAGGCGCTGTCGGATATCGCGCTGCGGACGCGCGTGCCGCTGGGCTCTGCCAACAGCATCAGCCTCGGGCGTCTGCTGCCACAGTCGGCGTACTACGTGCACGCCGCCGCGGCGCACCACGCGCGTCACGGCACACGGCTGAACCTCGTCGTGCCCACCGGCAACCTTGGCAATGCTTGCGCTGCGGTGCTCGCACGCGCGATGGGCGCGCCGCTGGGCGAGCTCCGTTTGGCCTGCAACGCCAACGACACGCTGCCGCGCTTCTTTGCTGGCGCCGACTATGCCGTGCAGCCCACACGGGCCACGCTCGCCAATGCGATGGACGTCGGTGCGCCGAGCAACTTCGAGCGGCTGCGCCACTGGCATGACGACGACGCGGCGCTGCGCACCGGCTTCGTCGCCGACAGCGTGGACGATGCGACGATTCGCCGGATCATCGCCGCGGCGCCGGCGCGACACGGCATCGTGCCCTGTCCACATACCGCAACGGCGCTGGCCATGCTCGAGCAGCTGCGCGAGGCAGGCGATACGCGCGACTGGGCTGTGGTCGCGACCGCGCATCCGGCGAAGTTCGAGACCATCGTCGAACCGCTGGTCGGCCATACCGTGACGCTGCCGCCCGCGCTCGCTGACTGCCTGGCCCGCCCCGCGCACGGCACGCCGCTACCCGCGGACGATGCCGCCCTCGCGGCGACGCTCGAGGGCTGGTAGCACGCATCACCGCGCCCTGCGCGGTCCAGGCGTCTGCACGGCGGGTCGGATCGCTGCGCGCGATCCAGCTGCGTAAATCGCGCAGATGCCGCAACGAAAAAGCCCCCGCCGATGGGCGGGGGCCTTGAATCAGCGGTGCGTCGATCAGCGACGCGAAGTGCTGGTGGCGACCTTCAGCTGCTTGGCGTCCACACTCTTCACACCCTCGATGCCACGTGCGATCGCAGTCGCGCGATCAATCTGCGCCTGCGTCTCGACGTCGCCCGACAGGCTGACGATGCCGTTGCTGGTCTCGACGCTGATATCCAGGCCCGAGACATCGCTCGATGCCAGCAGATCGGCCTTGACCTTGGTCGTGATCCAGGTGTCGGACATCGGCTGGTGGGAATCGGTCTGCGCGGCCGTGGTGTGATCCTTGCGATCGTGGTCCTGCGCGAGTGCCGAACCGGTGAATGCAACGGCGCCCGCAAGCGCGCCGGCCATCAGGGTCTTGTGCAGAGTCTTCATTGGGCGTCCTCCGAATCTTATGGTGTGCGGCGAGTCTGCGCAGGCCTCCGTGCCCGGGGGTGAAGGCGACGACGTTCACGGCGCGCAACGCGCCACGTTGTTATCAGCCGCTCATGAATCGTCATCGCGCCCCCACCGTACCTGTGACGCAAGCGAGTCTCGAGGCGGCCCGGGCTGCCGGCCTGCGCTGGGTCTGCGATCGCGACCCCGGTCTGTGCCGTCGCCGCGCCGGCAAAGGGTTCAGCTACCGCGATCCCGACGGCGCCGCGGTGCGGGATCGCGATGTCCTGGCCCGGATCCGGCAGTTGGCCATCCCGCCGGCCTACACCGATGTGTGGATCTGCCGACACGCCAACGGCCATCTTCAGGCCACCGGGCGCGATGCGCGCGGTCGCAAGCAGTATCGCTACCACCCCGACTGGTCGACCACGCGCGGCCTGGGCAAGTTCGACCGCATCGTCGCATTCGGTGACGCGCTGCCGCGCCTGCGCCGAGCGCTGCAGCGGGACCTAGCGCGCCCGGGCATGCCACGTGAGAAGGTGCTGGCGATTGTGGTGTCGCTGCTGTCGCAGACCTTGATCCGGGTCGGTAACGACACCTATGCCCGCAGCAATGGCTCGTTTGGCCTGACCACCCTGCGCAACCGGCATTTCGAGCGGGCCAAGGCCGGCGGCGCGCGGTTGCGCTTCCGCGGCAAGAGCGGCCAGGCGCACGACATCGCGATCGACGATGCCCGGCTGTGCCGGCTGGTACGCCGCTGCCAGCAATTGCCGGGGCAGGCGCTGTTCCAATACATGGACGACGAGGGCGAATGCCGCGGCGTGGACTCGGGCATGGTCAACGATTACCTGCGCGAGGCCATGGGCGAGTCATTCACCGCCAAGGACTTCCGGACCTGGGGCGGCACCGCGCTGGCGTTCCGCCGGTTCGCCGCGCTGCCACTGCCCACTGGACGCAATGGCGGTCCGCCGAGCGAGCGGGCGCTGGCGCTGCAGGAAAAGCAGGTCATTGCCGATGTCGCCGCGACACTCGGCAATACGGTATCTGTCTGCCGCAAGGCCTATATCGATCCGGTGCTCTACACCGCGTGGCGCGACGGCAGCCTGCAGCGCGCTGCCGCCAAGGCACGCGGCCCGCGGCAGTGGGAACAGGCAACACTCGGCCTGCTGCGACGGGCCCATCGAGCGGCGCGCAAACGCTAACCTGGCCGCCCGCGAAACTGGTTGTCGACGTAACTGTTGACAGCCCACCCGCAGGCATGCTCTTCTCGCCCCATGACGCAGCGCAGCACCCGCATGCAGCTCCCCGCCCGCACCGCCACCGGTGACCGGGCCGTCATGTTCGCCGCGACCACCGCGCTCCTTATCGCCGTACTTCTTATTACCGTCCAGACAGGCGCGGGAACGGGGTTCGTGTAGAAAAAGCGAAACCCAAGGTCGAAAGAACCGAACCCCGCGCCGACAAGCGCGGGGTTTTTTGTTGCCCATTGCCAGCACCAGAGCCAACCGATGCCCGACACGATGCCCGCCTTCCCATCCGCCCGCAGCGCCGTCCCCGGCGCTCGCGGCGCGGCGCGGGCGTGTCGGACACCTGCACGCACTGGCGCTGCGATGGCGACAACGCATGCGACGGCCGGTTGGAACAGGGCGATGCCCTCGACCTCCGGCCGTCGTCGTATCCGGGCGTCGATCCCGACGCCCGCCTCTTCCTTTTCTTCCAGCGGACACGATCGCCCATGAGCAATGCACACCCCTCCATCGCCATCGTCGGCTACGGCAGCCAAGGCCGCGCGCACGCGCTGAACCTGCGCGACTCGGGCTTCGACGTCGTCGTCGGCCTGCGCCCCGGCGGGCCGACCGAGCACAAGGCCAAGGCCGATGGCTTCATCGTCAAGGCGCCCGCCGACGCGGTGCGCGAGGCCGACCTGGTCGCCGTGCTGACGCCGGACATGGTGCAGAAGCAGCTCTATACCGAAGTGCTGGCGCCGCATATGAAGCAGGGCGCGACCCTGTTGTTCGCGCACGGCCTGAACGTGCATTACGGCATGATCGCCCCGCGCGAGGACCTGGATGTGGTCCTGGTCGCGCCCAAGGGACCCGGTGCGCTGGTGCGCCGCGAATACGAGATCGGCCGCGGCGTGCCGTGCATCTACGCCGTGCACCAGGATCGCAGCGGCCGTGCCCGCGACACCGCGCTGGCCTATGCCGCGGGCCTGGGCGGCGCACGCGCCAACGTGATCGAGACCACGTTCAAGGAAGAGACCGAAACCGATCTGTTCGGCGAGCAGGCGGTGCTGTGCGGCGGTGCGTCGTCGCTGGTGCAGGCCGGCTTCGAGACGCTGGTCGAGGCCGGTTACCAGCCCGAGATCGCGTATTACGAGGTGCTGCACGAGCTCAAGCTGATCGTCGATCTGTTCTACGAGGGCGGCATCACCCGCATGCTCGAGTTCATCTCCGAGACCGCGCAGTATGGCGACTACGTCAGCGGTCCGCGCGTGATCGACGCCGGCGTCAAGGCGCGCATGAAGGAGGTGCTGGCCGACATCCAGGACGGCACGTTCGCCAAGAACTGGGTCGCCGAGTACGAAGCCGGGCTGCCGAACTACAAGCGCTACAAGCAGGCCGATTTCGACCACCCGATCGAGCAGGTCGGCCGCCAGCTGCGCGCAAAGATGACCTGGCTGGGCGAGCAGGCCGACGCCGCGCCCGGCGCCTCTGTGGAAAGTCCGCACATGGATGTGCGGGCTTCTGCGAGGGACTCGCACACGGAAGTCGCGTGATGAATGGCGCCCGCTGGCTGGTGCAGGCGCTGGAGGCCGAAGGGGTCGAGACGATCTTCGGCTATCCGGGCGGCGCGATCATGCCGTTCTACGACGCGCTGCACGGCGCGTCGTTGAAGCACGTGCTGGTCCGCCACGAACAGGGCGCGGCGTTCGCCGCGAACGGGTTCGCGCGGGCCAGCGGGCGCGTCGGCGTCTGTGTGGCGACCTCCGGCCCGGGCGCCTCGAACCTGGTCACCGGTATCGCCGATGCGATGCTCGATTCGGTGCCGATGGTGATCATCACCGGCCAGGTCGCCACGCCGTTGATGGGAACCGACGCGTTCCAGGAACTGGACGTGTTCGGCATGACGCTGCCGATCGTCAAGCACAGCTTCCTGGTGCGCAGTGTCGACGAACTGCCACGGGCGGTCGCCGAAGCGTTCCGGCTCGCCCGCTCCGGGCGTCCCGGCCCGGTGCTGATCGACATGCCCAAGGACGTGCAGATCGGCGACGCCGCCCACCTGGGGGCATACGTGCCCTCGCGCGCCGACACCATGCCGGCCTGCGCCGACCACGCGCTGCACGAGGCGGCGGCATTGCTCGCGCAGGCACAGCGTCCGGTCGTCTACGGCGGCGGCGGCATCGTGCTGGGCGACGCGCTGGAGGCGTTCCGCGAGTTCGCCGACCTGACCGCGATCCCGACCGTGCTGACGCTGCGCGGCCTGGGTGCACTGCCACCCTCGCATCCGGCGAATCTGGGCATGCTCGGCATGCACGGCACGCGCGCGGCGAACCTGGCGGTGCAAGAAGCCGACCTGCTGCTGGTCGTGGGCGCGCGCTTTGACGACCGCGCCACCGGCAAGCTGGCCGAGTTCGCCCCACACGCGCGGATCGTGCACCTGGACGGCGACGGCTGCGAGATCGGCAAGCTGCGCGAAACCGATGTCGCGGTCTGCGGCGACGTCGCCGCCAGCCTGTCGCGGCTGGCCGCGCCTTGCGCCGCCCACAGGCACGGGCGCTTTGCCGCAGCGCGTGCGCAGTGGCGTGCGCTGTGCGCGGAGCGACGCGAACGCTTCGCCGCCCGCTACGACGCACCGGGCGACAAGGTCTACGCCCCCGCGCTGCTCAAGCGCCTGAGCGAACTGGCGCCTGACGCCGTGGTGGCCTGCGACGTCGGCCAGCACCAGATGTGGGTCGCCCAGCACTGGCGCTTCGACCATCCGCGCAAACACCTGACCAGCGGCGCGCTGGGTGCGATGGGCTTCGGCCTGCCGGCCGCGATCGGCGCTCAGCTCGAGGATCCGAGGCGGCGCGTGGTGTGCGTCAGCGGCGACGGCTCGTTCCTGATGAACGTGCAGGAGCTGGCCACGCTCAAGCGCTATCAAGTGCCGGTCAAGATCGTGCTGCTCGACAACCAGGCGCTGGGCATGGTGCGGCAATGGCAGGAGTTGTTCTTCGATCGCCGCTATTCGGAGATCGACCTGTCCGACAACCCCGACTTCGCCCAGGTCGCCCGCGCATTCGGCATCCAGGCGCTGTCGGTCGACCGCAGCGACGACGTCGAGGCGGCGTTGCAGGCGCTGCTCGATGCGCCGGGCCCGACGCTGCTGCATGTCGCCATCGACACCGCCGCCAACGTCTGGCCGCTGGTGCCGCCCAACCACAACAACGCGCAGATGCTCGACCACGCCGATGCCGACATCGAGGCCGATGCCGCAACCGCCGGCGCCCCGCCCTTGACCGACCCCGCCTCCCCCGCTCCCGAGGAATGCCGCCATGCGTTACCAGTTTGAGATGACCCTGCGCCGCGCCGAAGGTGCGCTGGTGCGCGTGCTGGGTACCACCGAGCGTCGCGGCTTCCGACCGCTGACCTTCGAAGGCGCCGCTGGCGAGGACGACGACCGCTGGTCGCTGCGCATGACTGTCGAAGGCGACCGCGCCGCGAGCGCGCTGCAGGGCCAGTTGGCCAAGCTTTACGACTGCCTGTCGGTGGAGGTGCAGCCGTGTCGTTGAACGTCGCCGCCGATGCCGCGGTCGCGGACGCACCGATCGCCGACGCCGCGCGAGCACCCAGCGACCGGGTTTGGTACGACGGCGCGCTGCACGACGTCGATGCGCTACAGGCCGGCCTGACCACGCACGCGATGCATTACGGCAGCGGCGTGTTCGAGGGCATCCGCGCCTATGCCACCGACGACGGCACCGCTGTGTTCCGGCTGCCCGAGCACCTGGCGCGGATGCGCGAGGGGGCAGCGCTGCTGGGCATGGCATTCGATCCGGCGCTCGCGACCGAGGCGGTGCTGGCGACGCTGCGCGCCAACCGCCATCGCGACGCCTACATCCGACCGCTGGCCTGGTTCGGCGAAGGCGGCTTCGGGCTCGATGTCGAGGGCCACACCGAACATCTGATGGTCGCCACCACCGCCACGCGCGTGCACCTGGCCGGTACCCGCGCACGGCTGGGCATCAGCAGTTGGCGGCGCAATCCTGCCGATTCGCTGCCACCGCTCAAACTGTGCGGCGCCTACGTCAACTCGATCCTGGCCAAACGGCAGAGCAAGTCGCGCGGCTTCGACGAGGCGCTGTTCACCGACGCCGACGGCTTCGTCGTCGAATGCACCGGCGCCAACGTGTTCCTGGTCAAGGACGGTCGCCTGACCGCAGTCGCCCACCGCGACGCGTTGCCCGGGATCACCCGCGACACTCTGATCGCGCTGACCGGCGCGCCGTCGCGCGCGGTCACCGTCGCCGAACTGCTGGATGCCGACGAGGTGTTCGCCTGCGGCACCGCCGCCGAGGTCGCGCCGGTGCAGGCGATCGAGGACCGGATCTATGGCGACAATCCGGTCACCCGCGAACTGGCCGATCTGTACGCCCGCGTGGTGCGCGGCCAGGCCGAGGCCGGCCGCGGCTGGCTGACGGCGGTTTGAGCATGCCCGACCCCGATGTACGCCGTACGCCCCGCGCCACCGCCAGCGATGTGCTGGCGGCACAGGCGCGGTTGCGCCGCCATCTCGACGCCACCCCGATCCACTATGCCGAGCGCTTCGGCTGTTGGCTGAAGCTGGAGAATCTTCAGCGCACCGGCTCGTACAAGGTGCGCGGTGCCCTCAACGCGCTGCTGGCCGCACGCGAGCGCGGTGACGACCGCACGGTCATCGCCGCCTCGGCCGGCAACCACGCCCAGGGCATGGCCTGGGCCGCCTACCGGCTCGGCGTTCCGGCGATCACGGTGATGCCGCGCAACGCGCCGCAGACCAAGATCGCCGGCGTCGCGCACTGGGGCGCCACGGTGCGCCTGCACGGCGACACCTACGACGAGGCCAAGGCGTTCGCAGGCGAACTGGCGGCGCAGAACGGCTTCCGGCTGCTGTCGGCCTTCGACGATATCGACGTGATCGCCGGCCAGGGCACCGTCGGTCTGGAGATCGCCGCGGCCCTGGTGCCGGACGTGGTCATCGTGCCGATCGGCGGCGGTGGGCTCGCGGCTGGCGTAGCGCTCGCGCTCAAGAGCCAGGGTGTGCGTATCGTCGGTGCCCAGGTCGAAGGCGTGGACGCGATGGCGCGCGTGCTGCGCGGCGAAGATGGCCCGTTCTCGCCCGTCGCCACGCTGGCCGACGGCGTGCGCGTGGCCGACCCCGGCCAGCTGACCCGGGCATTGTTGGCCGACCTGCTCGACGATGTGGTCATCGTCCGCGAGGCGGAACTGCGCGAGACGCTGGTGCGTCTGGCGTTGGAGGAACACGTGATCGCCGAGGGCGCTGGCGCACTGGCATTGGCCGCCGGCCGCCGCGTCGCCGGGCGCCGCAAGGTCGCGGTGGTCTCGGGCGGCAACCTCGACGCCGGCGTGCTGGCACGTCTGCTGTCGGAGGTCCGCCCACGGCCACCGCGCAAGCCGAGGCGTCGCCAGCGCATCGTCGATGCGACCGCGACCACCGCGGCGCCGCCGGCGCCGGCCGCCACGCCACGGCGGCGCAACGATCTGGGCACCACGGCGCCGGCCGGAGGCGGCGAACCTCGACTTCGACGCGCGATCAAAGCGCCACCCGACCGCACGTCCCACCGTATTGCCGAGGAACTTCCCGCATGACCGCTTCCGACACCATCCGAATTTTCGACACCACCCTGCGCGACGGCGAACAATCGCCGGGCTGCAGCATGTCGCCGCAACAGAAAGTCGTGATGGCCCGCGCACTCGCCGAGCTGGGCGTGGACATCATCGAGACCGGCTTTCCCGCCAGTTCCGAATCCGACCGCGAGGCCGCAAGGCTGATCGCACGCGAAGTCCGCACGCCGACGCTGGCAGTACTCTCGCGCTGCCTGCCCGCCGACATCGAGGCCTCGGCACGCGCACTCGAGGGCACCGCTCGTCCGCGCATCCACGTCTTCATCTCCACCAGCCCGCTGCACCGCGAGCACAAGCTGCGCATGAGCAGGCAACAGGTGCTGGACATGGCCGCCACCAGCGTCGCGCATGCCCGACGGCTGGTCGACGACGTCGAGTTCTCGACCGAGGACGGCACCCGTACCGAGGAGGATTTCCTGGCCGAGGTCATCGCCGCGGCGATCGCCAGCGGCGCCGGCACGATCAATGTCCCCGACACCCTGGGCTATGCGACGCCCGAGGAAAGCCGAGCGCTGTTCCAGAGACTGATCGCCACCGTCCCCGGCGCCCGCGACGTGATCTTCAGCGCGCATTGCCACAACGACCTGGGCCTGGCGGTCGCCAACTCGCTGGCCGCGATCGAGGGCGGCGCGCGCCAGGTCGAATGCACGATCAACGGCATCGGCGAGCGTGCTGGCAATGCCGCGCTGGAAGAGCTGGTGATGGCGCTGAAAGTCCGCAACGCCTTCTACGACATCGACACCGGCATCGACACCCGTCGGCTGGTGCCCACCTCGCAGCTGCTGCGCCGCCTGACCGGCATGAGCGTACAGCGCAACAAGGCGATCGTCGGCGAGAACGCGTTCGCGCACGAGTCGGGCATCCACCAGCACGGCATGCTGCGCCACCGCGGCACCTACGAAATCATGAACCCCTCGGACGTCGGCTGGCCGGATTCCAAACTGGTGCTGGGCCGGCACAGCGGCCGTGCCGCGGTCGGCCACCGGCTGCGCGCGCTGGGTTACACGGTCGACGATGCGCAGCTCGACCAGGTATTCGCCGAATTCAAGGCATTGTGCGAGCGCCAGCGCGTGGTCGAGGACGACGACCTGGAGGCGTTGATGCACGGCGACGTGCACGGCCAGGGCTGGCGCCTGGCATCGATGACGATCAGCGATCGCGGTCAGCGCGCGAGCGCGGTGATCGAACTGTCCGACCCGGACGGCAACAAGGTCAGCGAAAGCGCGCTGGGCGACGGGCCGGTGGACGCCCTGTTCGCGGCGCTGGCGACGGCGACCGGCGTGGATCTGTCACTGGAGAGCTATCAGGTGCACAGTGTCGGCACCGGCCGCGATGCCCGCGGCGAGGCCAGCGTCAGCGTGCGTCACGGCGACGCCATCTTCGATGGCAGCGGCACCAGTCGCGACATCATCGAGGCCAGTGCGCTGGCCTGGCTGGATGTCGCCAACCGCATCCTGCGCGGCCGCGTCGCGACCGCCACTGCAGGGCCCGCTGCAAAGCCCCACGCCGCCCATGCCTGACCGCCACTCTCCAGAGCCCGCAATGACCGCCAGTTCGCCCAAGACCCTGTTCGACAAATTGTGGGATGCGCACGTCGTGATCCCCGAGACCGACGCCGCGCCCGCGGTGCTGTACATCGACCTGCATCTTATCCACGAGGTCACCTCGCCGCAGGCATTCACCGAGCTACGCGCGCGCGGGCTGTCGCCGCGCCGGCCCGACCGCACCAAGGCGACCATGGACCACTCCACGCCGACGCTGCCGGCGGGGCCCGACGGCCGTCTGCCCTACGCCAACGCAGCCGCTGAGAAGCAGGTCGAGACGCTCGCCGCCAACTGCGCGCAGTTCGGCATCGAACTGTTCGACATGGCCTCCGACCAGCGCGGCATCGTCCACGTGATCGCGCCCGAGCAGGGCTTCACGCAGCCCGGCATGACCATCGTCTGCGGCGACAGTCACACCTCGACCCATGGTGCGTTCGGTGCGCTCGCCTTCGGTATCGGCACCAGCGAGGTCGGCAACGTGCTGGCCACGCAATGCCTGCTGCAGCGGCGGCCGAAGACGATGGCGATCACCGTCGAGGGCCAACTCGCCCCCGGCGTCGGCGCCAAGGACGTGACCTTGCATGCGATCGGCGTGATCGGCGTCAACGGCGGCACCGGTCATGTCATCGAGTACCGCGGCTCGACCATCGAGGCGATGGACATGGAACAGCGCATGACCTTGTGCAACATGTCGATCGAGGCCGGCGCGCGCGCCGGCATGGTCGCGCCCGACGACACCACCTTCGACTGGATCGCGCGCACGCCGCGCGGCCCCAAGGGCGCGGACTTCGACGCCGCGGTCGCGTCCTGGCGCACGCTGCGCAGCGACCCGGGCGCGGTGTTCGATGTCGAAGTCCGCATCGACGCCGCCGACATCCGCCCGACGCTGACCTGGGGCACGCACCCGGGCACCGCGATCGGTGTCGACGTCCCGGTGCCCGAGGCCAGCGATGCCGCCGAGCGCAAGGGTCAGGACTACATGCGTGTCGCCGCCGGCCGGCCGCTGGCCGGCATGCCGGTCGACGTGGTGTTTGTCGGTTCGTGCACCAACGGCCGGCTGCGCGACATGCGCGAGGTCGCCCAGGTGCTGCAGGGCCGTCACGTCGCCGCCGGCGTGCGCATGCTCGTGGTGCCCGGCTCGGAGATCGTCAAGCGTGAGGCCGAGGCCGAAGGCATCGACGCGGTCGTGCGCGCGGCCGGCGCCGAATGGCGCGAACCCGGCTGCTCGATGTGCATTGCGATGAACGGCGACCTGGTCGCGCCCGGACAACTGGCGGTGAGCACCAGCAACCGCAATTTCGAAGGCCGCCAGGGGCCTGGCGCGCGCACGCTGCTGGCCTCGCCGACCACCGCCGCCTGGGCGGCCGTGCGCGGCGTCGTCGCCGATCCGCGCGAACTGTTCGACGACTGCCGGGCGGTGGCCTGATGCACGCCTCGCATTCCCCTTCCGTCCCCTTGCCTGAAGAAGCGCCGATGCCCGCCAGTTCCCGGATCGTCTCGGCCAGCGTCGTGCTGGCCCAGACCAACATCGACACCGACCAGATCATTCCCGCGCGCTTTCTGTCCACCACCGAACGCCAAGGCCTGGGCCGGCACGCCTTCAACGACTGGCGCTGGCGCGACGACGGTACGCCCAATCCCGACTTCGCGTTCAACCAACCGCACAACACCGGCCGCGAGATCCTGCTGGCCGGGCGCAACTTCGGCTGCGGCTCCTCGCGCGAGCACGCGCCATGGGCGCTGCGCGACCTGGGCTTGCGCGTGGTCGTGAGCAGCGAAATCGCCGACATCTTTCGCAACAACGCGCTCAAGAACGGTCTGCTGGCGGTGGTGCTGCCCGAGGCGGTCGTCCAGGAGCTGATGTCGCAGCCCGACGACGTGTTGACCGTCGACATCGAGGCCTGCGAGCTGCGTACGCCGGCGGGCGCCGTCCATCGTTTCCCGCTCGACGCGTTCGCGCGCACCTGCCTGCTCGAGGGCGTCGACGAGATGGGCTACCTGCTCGCGCGCAGCGCCGAGATCCGATCCTACGAGGAGCGCCACCATGCACGCTGACATCGTCGTATTGCCGGGCGACGGCATCGGCCCCGAGGTCACCGCCGCCGCGGTCGAAGTCCTGCAGGCGGTCGCGCACCGCTTCGGTCATCACTTCACGCTGCACGAGCATCTGATCGGTGGCGCCGCGATCGACGCCACCGGCCAGCCATTGCCCGATGCCACACTGGCGGCCGCGCGCGATGCCGATGCGGTGCTGCTGGGCGCGGTCGGCGGCCCCAAGTGGTCGGCGCCCGAGGCCCCGGTGCGTCCGGAACAGGGCCTGCTGGCGATCCGCAAGGCACTGGGCCTGTACGCGAACCTGCGCCCTGTACGCCCCCATGCCGCGGCCGCGGGCGCCTCGCCGATCAAGTCGCACCTGCTGGCCGGCGTCGACCTGCTGGTCGTACGCGAACTCACCGGCGGCATCTACTTCGGCGACAAGACCCGCAGCGAGACACAGGCGACCGACCTGTGCCGGTACTCGGTCGAGGAGGTCGAGCGCGTCGTGCGTCGCGCCTGCCTGCTCGCCCGCGGGCGACGCGGCCACGTGACCTCGGTCGACAAGGCCAACGTGCTCGAGACCTCGCGGCTGTGGCGCGAGGTCGCCACCCGCGTCGTGCGCGACGAATTCCCCGACATCACCCTCGAGCACCAGTTGGTCGATTCGATGGCGATGCACCTGCTGGCCAAGCCGCGCGCCTACGACGTGATCGTGACCGAGAACATGTTCGGCGACATCCTGACCGACGAGGCCTCGATGCTTGCCGGCTCGCTCGGCCTGCTGCCGTCGGCGTCGCTGGGCGAGGGCTGCGTCGGCATGTACGAGCCGATCCACGGCTCGGCGCCCGACATCGCCGGCCGCGGCATCGCCAACCCGGTCGGCACGATCCTCAGCGCCGCGCTGCTGCTGCGCTACTCGCTGGGTCTGTCGCAGGAAGCGGCCTGCATCGAGCAGGCAGTGGACGCGGTACTCGATGCCGGCGTGTTCACCGCCGATCTCGCGCCGCACGATGCGGCCCGCTCGACCCGCGAAGCCACCGACGCGATCGTGCAGCAGTTGGCCCTGGCCAGCGAACAGGCAGCATGAGCGGCGGCGACGCCGAGCTCGACGCGTTTCTGCGCACGGTCGCCGCGCGCGATCCGCACCAGCCCGAGTTCCTGCAGGCCGTGCACGAAGTCATGGCCAGCCTGTGGCCGTTCCTGGCGCGCCACCCGCACTACCGCGACCAGGCGCTGCTTGAGCGCCTGGTCGAACCCGAACGCGTGGTGCAGTTCCGCGTGCCCTGGGTCGACGATCGCGGCCGCGTGCAGGTCAACCGCGCCTGGCGCGTGCAGCACAGCGCGGCGATCGGCCCGTTCAAGGGCGGCATGCGCTTCCACCCGTCGGTGAATCTGTCGATCCTGAAGTTCCTGGCGTTCGAGCAGACCTTCAAGAATGCGCTGACCACGTTGCCGATGGGCGGCGGCAAGGGCGGCTCGGACTTCGACCCCAAGGGGCGCAGCGACGGCGAGGTGATGCGCTTCTGCCAGGCGCTGATTGCCGAGCTCCATCGCCACCTGGGCCCGGACACCGACGTGCCGGCCGGCGACATCGGCGTGGGCGCGCGCGAGATCGGCTTCATGGCCGGCTATCTCAAGAAGCTCGCCAACCACGCCGGCTGCGTGTTCACCGGCAAGGGCCTGAGCTATGGCGGCAGCTTGATGCGCCCGGAGGCCACCGGCTACGGCACCGTGTACTTCGTCGAGCAGATGCTGCACCACGCGCGCCGCGACACCGACGGGGCGCGGGTGCTGATCTCGGGCGCCGGCAATGTCGCCCAATACGCCGCGCTCAAGGCCATCGAGCTCGGCGGTCGCGTGCTGACTGTCTCCGACTCGGGCGGCACGCTGTACGCCAAAGCCGGCTTCGACAACGAGGCGGTCGAGACGCTGATGGCGCTGAAGAACCAGCGCCGCGGCCGGCTGGCTGAGCTCGCCGACGACCCGCGGTTCGACTACCTCGAAGGCCAGCGCCCCTGGCATATCCCGGGCGAGATCGCACTGCCCTGCGCTACCCAGAACGAACTCGACGAAGCCGATGCGCGCAGGCTGATCGACAACGGCGTGATCTGCGTGGCCGAAGGCGCGAACATGCCGTGCACACTCGAAGCGATCGATGCCTTCCAGGCCGCCGGCACGCTGTACGCCCCGGGCAAGGCCAGCAACGCGGGCGGTGTCGCGACGTCGGGCCTGGAGATGAGCCAGAACGCGCTGCGTCTGGCCTGGCACCACGCCGAGGTCGACGAGCGCCTGCACGCGATCATGAAAGACATTCACGGTCACTGCGTCCGCCACGGCAAGCGCGCCGACGGCCACGTCGACTACGTCGCCGGCGCCAACATCGCCGGCTTCATCAAGATCGCCGATGCGATGCTCGCCCAAGGCGTTACCTGACCGTCGCCTCCCGCCCCAAGCCCCGCCGACTGCAGCCATCCTCATGCCCGACTACCGCTCCCGCACCTCCACTTCCGGTCGCAACATGGCCGGCGCCCGCGCGCTGTGGCGCGCGACCGGCATGACCGACGGCGACTTCCACAAGCCGATCGTCGCGATCGCCAACTCGTTCACCCAGTTCGTGCCCGGCCACGTGCATCTCAAGGACATGGGCCAGTTGGTCGCGCGCGAGATCGAACGCGTGGGCGGCGTCGCCAAGGAGTTCAACACCATCGCGGTCGACGACGGCATCGCGATGGGCCACGACGGCATGCTCTATTCGCTGCCCAGCCGCGAACTGATCGCCGACGCGGTCGAGTACATGGTCAACGCGCACTGCGCGGATGCGCTGGTGTGCATCTCCAACTGCGACAAGATCACTCCGGGCATGTTGATGGCGGCATTGCGGCTGGACATCCCGGTGGTGTTCGTTTCGGGTGGGCCGATGGAAGCAGGCAAGACCAAGCTCGCCGACCACAAGCTCGACCTGGTCGACGCGATGGTGATGGCCGCCGACCCCGCCGCCAGCGACGAGCAGGTCGCCGCGGTCGAACGCAGCGCCTGCCCGACCTGCGGCTCATGCTCGGGCATGTTCACCGCCAACTCGATGAACTGTCTGACCGAGGCGCTGGGCCTGTCGCTGCCGGGCAACGGCACCCTGCTGGCCACCCACGCCGACCGCGAGCAACTGTTCCTGCAAGCCGCACGCACCGCGGTCGAGTTGTGCCACCGCTGGTACGGCGGCGAGGACCCGACCGCGTTGCCGCGCGGCATCGCCACGTTCGAGGCGTTCGAGAACGCGATGACGCTCGATATCGCGATGGGCGGCTCGACCAACACCATCCTGCATCTGCTCGCGGCCGCCCAGGAGGCCGGTGTCGACTTCACGATGACCGACATCGATCGGCTCTCGCGCCGCGTGCCGCAGCTGTGCAAGGTCGCACCCAACGTGCCCGATTATCACGTCGAGGACGTGCATCGCGCCGGCGGCGTGCCGGCAATCCTGGCAGAACTCGCGCGTGGCGGCCTGCTGCACACCGAGGTCGCCACCGTGCACGCCAGAACGCTCGGCGACGCGCTCGCGGCCTGGGACGTCGCCACCGTGCAGGACGAGAAGGTGCACACGTTCTTCCGCGCCGGCCCGGCCGGCATTCCCACGCAGACCGCCTTCAGCCAGGCCACGCGCTGGCCCACGCTCGACGTCGACCGCGCCCAGGGGTGTATCCGCGACCTCGCGCATGCGTACTCGCAAGAAGGCGGCCTGGCTGTGCTCGCCGGCAACCTGGCCGCCGACGGCTGCGTGGTCAAGACCGCCGGCGTCGACGCTGCGATCCATGTGTTCGAAGGCCCCGCGCGCGTGTACGAAAGCCAGGACGCCGCGGTCGCCGGCATCCTCGGCGACGAGGTGCAGCCCGGCGAGGTCGTGGTGATCCGCTACGAAGGCCCCAAGGGCGGCCCCGGCATGCAGGAGATGCTGTATCCGACCAGTTACCTGAAGTCCAAGGGCCTGGGCAAGCGCTGCGCGCTGCTGACCGATGGTCGTTTCTCCGGCGGCACCTCCGGCCTATCGATCGGCCACGTCTCGCCCGAGGCGGCCGCCGGCGGCACGATCGCCCTGGTCCGCAACGGCGACCGCATCCGCATCGATATTCCCAGCCGTGCAATCGATCTGTGCGTCGCCGCCGAGGAACTCGCGGCACGCCGCACCGCGCAACACGCGCTCGGCTGGAAGCCGGCCCAGCCACGCCCCCGCAAAGTCACCGCCGCCCTCAAGGCCTATGCGCTGCTGGCGACCAGTGCGGACAAGGGCGCGGTGCGCAATCTGGCGCTGCTGGGCGACTGAACGCTGGCGCGCCTGTCTCCGATGGCCGGTTGACCAGGGCCGCCGACGGGAGTGTAATTACGTTCGTAATAACTCTCTGGACATCGCCATGACCATGCTCAAGCTCACCCGCATTGGCAATTCGGTCGGTGTCGTGTTGCCGAAGGACATCCTGTCCCGGCTCAATCTCGAAGCGGGCGATGCGCTCTACCTCAGCGAGTCTCCCGACGGCTATCGCCTCTCGCCCTACGATCCGGAGTTCGAGCGGCAGATGGAGGTCGCGCGCAAGGTGATGAAGCGGCGGCGGGCAGCGCTGCGAGAATTGGCGAAGTGAACGATTGGCTGTGGCTGAGCCGAGCGCTGATCATCGCCATGCACGAGGATCAACTCGCTGAACATGGCGGAGGTGTTGGCCTTCGCGATCCGGGCCTCCTCGACACGGCGCTCGCCAAACCGCAGCAATGCCTCGCCTACGGTACGCCCCTCCCGACTTGGCCGCACTCGCTGCGGCCTATGCGCATGGGATCGCCCGGCTGCATCCCTTCATCGACGGCAACAAGCGCACGTCGCTCGTCGCCGCAGAAACCTTCATCGAGTTACACGGCCACCAGCTGGACGCGAGCGACGCCGATTGCGTACAGATCTGGTTGCAAGTCGCCTCCGGCGACATGGACGATACCGCGCTCGCCGCGTGGATCAGAACACGTCTGCGGCCTGCCGATGCCTGAACTGCTCGTGGGCGGGCTCGCGACAAGCCAAACTCCATAAGGGCTGGCAGGCACATCGCGTGTCCACCTGCGCGTGGCTGTCCTCTTCATGTGCAGGTATTCCAGACGCGTTGACGCAAGGGGCATACTGACCAACAGATTGCCTTCGCACGACGCATCCGATGATCAGGACCTTCGCACCCACCGACATGGAGGCCGTCCTCGACATCTGGCTGCGGGCGTCCATCCGCGCCCACGATTTCGTGCCACCCGGCTTCTGGCAGGACCAGCTCGAGGCCATGCGCACCCAGTACCTCCCGGCCGCCGAGGTCCATGTGTTCGAGCACGCGGCGACCGTCGCCGGCTTCTGCGCACTGGTCGAGGATCGACTGGCCGCGCTGTTCGTCGCACCGGAGCGACAGGGTCAGGGCATCGGCACGGCGTTGTTGCGGCATGCCCAGCAACGCAGATCGAGCCTGGACCTGTCGGTGTACACATCGAATGCGCCCAGCGTCGCGTTCTACCAGTCGCAGGGGTTCTCGATCGTGGGACATACCGTCGATGCCGCCACAGGCCAGGACGAATACACGATGCGATGGATGCATCCCACAGCACCGCGCCAGACCACGCCAGCCGCAGCGCCACTCGATCCCGCTCACTGAGCCCAGAAGGACCCCCGATGCACGTCTCGCCCGCATTCGCTTTGTTCATGGAACAAGCACCCGAGCACGCCAAGGCCTGGCGCCAGGCCGCCGACGCCTTGGGCGCTGCCAGCGCGCTGGATGCCAAGACCGCGGACTTGGCCTATCTCGCAGTGCTGGCCGCCACCGGCAACACCTCGGGCCTGGCGTTCCACGTCCAGTCGGCCAAATCGCACGGCGCCTCGCGGCAGGAAGTCCTGAGCGCCGTGCTGATCGGCCTGCCGGCCGCGGGCGCAGTCGTCATCGGCGCCCTCCCCGCCGCGCTGGAGGCCTACGATGGGCAAGACCAATAAAGACTGGCATGCGCGACACCGCATGCCCGAGCATGCGACGGCCGAGCAGCGCCTCGCTTGGCATCGAGCTCACGCGGCGGCCTGCGGCTGCCGCCCGCCACCCCCCGACATCCAGCGGCAGATCGAGGCACGACCGCATGGTCACGTCGACAGCGCCGCACAGACCAAACCAGACCGTTCGTCCTAGAACGCGCTGCCGCAGCACCCAGGAGCCCATGCATGTACGGTTTGATCGGAAAGATGACGCTGGCGCCCGGCCAGCGCGCGCTGGTGGTGTCGGCGCTGCTGGACGGCACCCGGGCAATGCCCGGTTGCCTGAGCTACATCGTGGCCGAAGACCCGTCCGATGCGGATGCGATCTGGGTGACCGAGGTCTGGGTCAGCCAGGCCGATCACCAAGCCTCGCTCGCGCTGCCGGCGGTCCAGGCGGCCATCGCGAAGGCCCGGCCGTATATCACGGGCTTCGCCGAACGCATCGAGACGACGCCGCTCGGTGGCTACGAACTGTCAGCCGCCGGCAGGTCCGGCTGACCGCACACGGCAGGCACAAGATGACCTCGCGTGCGCAGTGGACCCGCCGCGCGCGTTGACAGGGTTTCACCTGCACGCAAAAATTTCGTGCTTCGGGCCAGCCAGACCGCCACGCCCTCGTCTTGATCGAGGAAGTCATGGTGCGCAGGCGTTGCCGGTTGTTCGTCGCTGTTTCGTTGTCCGTCTGCGCCGCAGCGCATGCCCAGGACCCCACCGCCCGCACGCTCGACAAGGTCGTCGTGACCGCGTCGCGCACCGGCCAGCTCGCCGAGACCGCGCCGCAGACGGTGGTGATCATCGATCGCGAGCAGATCGATCAGCAGTTGCGGTTGAGCAGCAACTCGTCGGACGTGCTGTCCAATCTGCTGCCCGCCTACACCCCCAGCCGCGGCAAGCTGACCGGCAGCGGCGAGACGCTGCGCGGCCGCACGCCGCTGATCCTCGTCGATGGCATCCCGCAGTCCAATCCGCTGCGGCCGACCGGGCGCGAGGCGCACACGATCGACTACGCGATGGTCGAGCGCATCGAGGTGATCCAGGGCGCCAGCGCGATGAACGGTCTGGGCGCGACCGGCGGCACGATTAATCTGATCACCCGGCGCCCTGAGCCGGGCAAGGCGCAACAGCACCTGGCGCTGCAGACCACCGCGGCGACGCATCGGGTCGACGACGAGACGATCGGCGTCCGTGCCGACTACCGGATCAGCGGGATGCAGGGGCAGTGGAGCTACTTGCTGGGCGCCGGTTACGAGGACCAAGGGCTGTGGCTGGACGGCAACGGCACCGCCATCGGTACCGATGTCACCCAGGGCGACCTGATGGCGTCGAAGGCCTTTGATGTCCACGCCAAGCTCGGTTACTGGATCGATGCGAATCAGGAACTGCAGTTCAGTCTCAACCGCTATCGCATCCGCGCCGACGGCGACTACCTCACCGTGCCCGGTGACCGCGCCAGCCGGCGGCCGACGACCTCGCTCCGCGGCACCCCACCGGGTACGCCGGCCTGGAACGATGTCTGGACGACCGGGCTGAGCTACACCCACCACGACCTGGCCGGCATGACGCTGCAGGCGATGGTGTTCAACCAGGAATTCGAGGGCCTGTTCGGCGCCGACCGCTCGTCGAGCTTCCAGGACCCGGAGATCGCGCCGATCGGCACGCTCTACGACCAGTCCCGCTCGCTGGCCTCCAAATGGGGCGCCAAGACCAGCCTGGGGCGCGACGATCTGCTCGACGGCCGGCTGAAGCTGACCACCGGCATCGATGCGCTGTGGGACAGTGGCGAACAGGACCTCTACGCGACCGGCCGGACTTACGTGCCCGAGTCAGAGTTCCGCAGCCTCGCCGCGTTCGTGCAGGCCGACTACCGGCTGTTGCCCACGCTCACGCTGCAGGGCGGCTGGCGGCATGAGGACGCCAAGCTGCGGATCGACAGCTACCGCACGCTGTACCGCTTCAACCGGGTCGACGTGGAAGGCGGCGAGCTGTCGTTCCAGCAGTCGTTGCGCAATGTGGGACTTGTGTATGCGCCGTCCGACCCTTTCAACGTCTACACCAGCTACTCCGAGGGCTTCGGCATGCCGGATGTCGGCCGCGTGCTGCGCGCGATCGACACGCCCGGTACGTCGGTCGCCGACCTGCGTTCGCTCGAACCGATCCTCACCCGCAATGCCGAAGTCGGCGCGCGGCTGCGAACCGGGGCCTGGGACGTGGATGTGAGCGCGTTCCAGTCGCGTTCGGACTTCGGTGCGCGGGTGGTCGCGGTCGATGGCGCTTTCCAGCTGTCGCGCGAGAAGACCGCGATCGAGGGCGTGGATGCGAGCGTGCGCTATCGCATCGACGAGGCCCATCGCGTCGGCCTGTCCTACGCCTGGACTCGCGCCCGCTACGACAGCGACACCGACGGCCGGCTCGATGCGCGGCTCGATGGCTTGAACGTCGCGCCCAACCGGCTGATCGGCACCTGGTCGGCGCAGTGGACGCCGACGCTGTCGTCGTTCATCCAGGGCCAGATCGCCTTCGACCGCAGCTTCGACGACCCGGCCAAGACCTTCGACGGCTACGCGCTGCTCGACGCCGGGCTGGACATCGAACTGGCCCGCGGCAGCGTCAGTCTGGGCATCGCCAACCTGCTCGACCGGCAGTACATCAGCTACTACTCGCAGAGCGCGCTGGTCGAGCCGGCACGCTACTTCGCCGGTCGGGGCCGCACGGTGACGGTCGGCTATCGGCTGGACTTCTGAGGCTCGCGGGCATCGCGCGCGCATCCAATTCCGTGGCGCCGCCTTCGGCGCCGCATTGTCGATGCGATAGTGTGCAGTTCACGCCGACGCGAGGTTCACTGCGATGCCTTGGATTTCCCTGCTTGTCGCCATGACGCTCAGCGTCGACGCCCACACGCCTGCGCCCGTCGATTGCAGCGTGGATCGCGATGCGATGCTGGCGTTGTCGATCGATGCCTTCGACCAGGACATCAACGGCGGATGGCGCCCACTGGGCGATGGGCGTGGCTGTCACCTTGCCGCGGCCGACCTGATCGCCGAGTACCGCCGGATGCATCGACCGGAAGGACCCAATCTGCTCGACTGGCACGAGGCACAGTTGCGGGCGAAGGGCAGCCAGACCACGGAGGCGATCGCGCTCATGCGTCGGTCCACCCGCGGCGACGAAGGCGACCGCAGCGGATGGAACGCCTATGTCGCCGGCAGCATCGCCTTCCTGGAAGGCGATCGGGCTGCGCTGCAGGCCGCGCGCGAGACGCTTTCGGCCGTGCCGCCCCGCCCGGTCTGCAGGCACGCCCCGGCTTCGTGACGGTCCAGGGGCCGGCGGGTACCCCGATCGACATCCCGTGGCCGCCGAACCTCGACGTGCTCGAGGCGTTCGAACGTTGCTTCGGTGAGAGCTACCGGCAGGCCTACGAAAGCCCGCAGTGCCGCCGGCCGACCCCGTAGCAGGCCACATGGCAGGTTCAGCCCGGATCCCGCGCCCGGCACATCGCGGGACCTGGCGCGCGGCCCGGAAGCGTCCGCAACACAATGGCCCGCATAATGCCGGCATGCCGCTCCGTCGCCACCCTGTCCAACGTGCGGTCGCCGCCGTCCTCATCGCCGCCGGCCTGGTCCTGCTCGGCCTGAGTTATGCCCGCTACGGCCTGGTGGCGCAGTCGGGCAGCGTGATGCTCAGCATCCTGCCGCTGTTGTTCGCCGGTCTGCTGCTCGGACGTCGCGGATTGTGGGCGGCGGCCGCCGCCTACCTGGCGATCCTGCTGCTCGGCGCCCGGACGGACGTGCAGCACCTCGCGCCGCATGTGCACGGATGGCGCGAGTTCGCCTCGTACCTGCTGCAGCCGGTGCTGGCCAATGCGATCGTCGCGCTGATTCTCGACCGGTTGATCCTCAAGTCCGACGTCGCGGCCCGGCGCAACCGCGAGTTGACGCTGATCTGCCGGCACCTCGAGCTCGAGATCCGTGACAAGGAAACCTCGCAGGCACAGTTGCTGCAATCCCAGCGTATCGATGCATTGGGCAAGCTCGCCGGCAACGTCGCTCACGACTTCAACAATCTGCTCGGCGTGATACTGGGATTCGCGCAACGCGGGCTCGACCATGCCGGGCTCGACGACGCAACACGGCACTGCCTGCAGCGGATCGAGGCCGCAACGCGGCGCGGCCGGACCTTGACCTCGAAACTGCTGACGTTGGTCCGCAGCGATGTGGCGTTGCGCGAGACGTTCGATGCAAACCGGGCCCTCGACGAACTGCAGCCGATGCTGCAATCGATCGCCGGCCCGCGCGTCGAAACCCGGGCCACACTGTGCGAGGACCCGGCGTGGGTCCACCTGGATCGCGCAGAGTTCGAGGCCGCGGTGCTCAATCTCGCTAAGAATGCAGTCGATGCGATGCCCGGCGGCGGCCGACTGGCGCTTGCAACCGAGGTGGATGGCGCGGCGGTGCGCTTGCGGTTGGAGGACACCGGCCATGGCATGTCCGCACAGACGCAGGCGCGCATCTTCGAGCCCTTCTTCACCACCAAACCGCGCGAGCGCGGTTCGGGCATCGGCCTGGCAATGGTGCATCGGATCGTGACCGAGGCCGGGGGCACGATCGACTGCGACAGCGCCCCGGGGGCGGGCGCTCGGTTCGTCCTGCAGTTCCCGCTCCAGGCCAAGCCGTCAGGCCCTGCTGTCGCGGCGTAGCGGGCGTCACCCGAGCGTGCGCCCATCCTGCAACCGCGCCCGAGCGCGCTCGATCAGCGCATCGTAATCGCCGTCCTCTCCACGTCGTTCGCGTGTGGCCCACAGCAAGCACAGCAGCCCCGCCAGGCTCGCGGCCAGCCAGATCCAGTCGCGGCGGTACCAAGGGATGGGACGCAAGAAGCGCAGCGTCACTGGCTCCGACCACCCGCCGTCGAAGTAGCGCGCCTGCGCCTCGAAGCGCAGTTCGCCCCAAGGCACATCAGGCAACAACACGCTGCGCCCCGCATCCGCCTCGACCCACTCCGCCCCTTCGCCGACGCGATAGCGCATGCGGGTGCGCTCGGGATCGGCCAGGCCGATGACACCGACCACGATCTCCAGGTTGGCGGCATCCACGCCCAGCGTGGGCAGCGCGTACGGGTCGAGCGGGCGCCCGGACAACGTGACCCGATCGACATAGGGCCTGGGCGGGTGGCGCGCGGCGACGTCCAGGCGGCCAGGCTCGACCCAGCCGAAGCCGCGCATCATCGCGAACGCCTTGTTGCCCTGGGCATCGATGTGGCAGGCGGAGAACGTGACCCCGTTGAACTCCACCGGGTCGAGCCCCTCGGCCGCGCCGATCGTGCGCAGACGCGGACCGCGCGCGCCGATCGGACGCTCGAGCAGCACCGACAATCCCGCATTGCCGGCCATCCAGAACCGGCCGCGGCGATCGGTCAGGATGCACGACACCGTATCGTCGGACAGGCCGTCGGCGGTGGTGTAGCGCCGCATCCGACCCTGGTGGATGTGCACCAGCCCGCCGCCGTAGGTGCCGACCCACAAGCCGTCCTCGCCGTCGTGCACGGCGCGCGCGAACGCCGGCAGGCCGTCGGACGCGGTCCACTGCTCGACGACAACATCGTCACGCACCCGGAACACGCCCCGATCGCCCACCACCCAGACGCCGCCGGCGTGTGCATCGGCCAGTCGCGCGACATTGACGTCGGCAACACCCGGAATCGCATGCGCCGCCTGCACCGTGCCATCCGCGTCGATGTCCAGCCGGCGTACGCCCTGCGACGACCCCGCCCACCAGGTGCCGTCGCGCGACCGCCAGATGCCCAGCATCTTGGCGCCCGGCCACTGCCAAGCCATCTCCAGGCGACCGTCGCGCAGACGGCCCAGGCCGCCGGTCGAGCTGCCGATCCACAGCGTGGCCTGCGCAGCGTCGTAGAACAGGCTCGCAGTGCAGGCGTCCTGCATCGCGTCCTCGAGCGGCAGGCGTGTGACCTCGCCCGAGGGCGCTCGGTACCACAGCCCTTCGCAGCCGAAGCCCAGCCACAGACCGCCGCGCCCATCGTCCTCGACCACGCGGCCGGGTGCACGACCGCCGAATCCGGGTGCATGCAGCATCGCCACATCGCGCGGCCGCAGCCGCCACAGACCGTGCGTCGGCGTGCCGACCCAGGTGTTGCCCAGGCCGTCGGGATGCACGACCGCCGCATGCAGTGTCGAGGCCCCGGCACGGGATGCTCCCGACCGGCGTCGTCGAGCATGCGCAGTCCACGGACGTCGTCAGAGAGGAAAACGCGGCCGTCGCCCGCCGTCCCCAGCCGGGTATCGAGCGGCAGCGCGGTGCGCACACGCGTCCACTCGCCCGTCGCCGGACGATGGCGATACAGCATCCGGTCGTGGGTGATCAGCCACAGCAGCCCCGGTGAGGCGGCCAGGTGGCGCACGGTGCGGCCGTCGGGCAGGCGCACGGGTTCCACGCCGTGCGGGCCCAGCCGCCACAGACCGTCGTCGCCACCGGCATAGACGGTGTCCTCGCCCGGCAGATGCGCCGACGCCAGCAGCGCCCGGGCGCCGAGGAAGCGTTCGGCCTGCAACGAACGCATGTCGATCCGGTAGATCCCCTGCGCGCCCTGCGCCCAGAGCGTGCGGTCGTCGATGGGCAGCAGGCGGTCGATCTGGCAGCGTTCCTCGCACACCTGCAGATGCCGGAATCGCCCGCGCTCGAGCAGGCCGATGCCCGCATCCTGCGTACCGATCCACAACCGACCCTGACCGTCCTCGTGCAATGAGAGGATGCGATTGCTCGCCGGGCCCAGACCGTGGTCGCCGCCTTGGACGTGCTCGACCGAGCCGTAGACGCGAAAGTCGCGCCCGTCGAACCGCACCAGCCCACCGAAGGTCCCCAGCCACAGGAACCCGTCGCGGCTCTGCACGATGGCGTTGACGCTGGCCTGCGGCAGCCCTTCGGCATCGCCGTAGTGGCGCAGTGCATTGCCGTAGGTCGGATCGAGTGGACCGGGCAGCGCGAACGCCGGCAGCCCCATGGCAGCCAACGCCCAGGCCAGCCACATGCGCATCCATCGCCGCAGCAGGTGCCGCGGGCGGACGGGTGCGCTGGATGGGCGCGGGGCGGGCGGCGACGATCGCATCGCCAGGACGTGGACAGCAGGCAGGATCAATCCCCCGGAGGATGCTTCGGACGCAGCTGGCCCGTTCGGCGCGCAGAGGGTACCGCATGGCGCACCGCGCGTTCGAAACGCATGTCTAACAATCGACCCCCTACCATCCCGCGAGCCGCCGGGCGCGGCAGGAAGGATGCGAATGCAGGCATTCCGAAACGGCATCGTGCTGTGCGCGCTGGGGCTGGCGCTCGCGGCGTGTACGAAGACCCCGGCACCAGCGCATTCGGAAACGCAGGCGCTACCTGCGCAGGCGGCCGCCGTCGCAGACGACCCCGCGCCCGGGGCCGGACAGCCCGAGGTCGCGGTGCCCGAGATGCCGATCGTGCCGGCCATCGTGGTGCCCCAACTGCTGGGCGTGTCGCCGGCGCAGCGTGTGCTGGAGGGCGCGATGGCCGAAGTTCTCGATCCGGTCGCGGGGGTCTCCGTCGCCCCGCGCGTTGTGATGCCGATGGCGCCCTGCTCGACACTGGGGCCACCACGCACCCGGACGCTCCCGGCGCGCTGGTGCGCAACACCGAGGCTGGCCTGTTCCGCATCGAGGCCGACGGCAGCAGCAGCGCGAACTTCGAAGGCGGCCTGATCACGGTGAACGCCGACGGCAGCGGCACGATCAACGGTGTGGCCGAGCCCGATGGCAGCGAAGCGATCCTTCGCGTCGAGGCCGACGGCTCGGGCAGCTACAACGGCAAGTCGGGCCTGATCCGCCTCGACGGCCAGGGCGGTGGCACCTGGAACGGCGCGCACGGGCTGATCGTCTCCAACGGCGACGGCAGCGGCAGTTGGAACGGCCCGCAGGGATTGGTGCGTGTCGAAGCCGACGGCTCGGGCACGTGGAACGGCCCGCACGGCCTGATCGTCAACCATGGCGACGGCAGCGGCACGATCGGACCGCCCGCGCGCCCGGTCAGGATGCCGCCGATGCCGCCCGTGCCACCGGCCGGACGCTTCCCGCCGCTCCCGGCACTGGTGCCGCCCGGCGCCGCCTGCGGTTATGTCGTAACGCTGGATGACCGGGTGCTGTTCGACTTCGACAAGTCCGACATCCGGCCCGACGCGGCCCACACGCTCGATGTCTTCGCGCGGGCGCTGCGCGGCGTCGCCAGCGCCGAACTGGACATCCGCGGTCATACCGACAGCAAGGGCACGCCGGCCTACAACCAGTCGCTGTCCGAACGCCGCGCCCGCGCCGTGCTCGAGGCGTTGCAGGCGCGAGGCGTCACCCACCGGGTGAGCGCGCACGGCCTCGGCGAATCGCAGCCCGTCGCGCCCAACAGCATCGACGGTCGCGACAATCCCGCCGGCCGCCAGCGCAATCGCCGGGTCGAGGTGTTCGTCCGCGCCTGACTTGACCGCTTGTTCCGTCCACAGGTTCCGTCCCACAAGGAGTCGCGCATGAAACAGGTGTTCCTAGCCACGCTGCTGGCCCTCACGGTATCCGCGCCGATGGCATCGGCCACTGCAGACGATTTCAGCCTCGGCTACGACGTCGACCGCTATCCGGCAACACAATTGAGTATCAAGGCCTGCCTGGCGGCACTCGCCCGCGGTGCCGCCGCAGTCGGCTACACCACCCGCACGCATAGCGATCAGGGCACGCTCGCCACCCACGTGTCAGGACCAGCAGGCGGCGGCCGCGCACTGGTCTCGTACTGCATCAGCGCCGGCGACCACACCGCATTTGTGGTGCAGGCGCTCGATTACAGCGGGCCGGACAGCCGCGGTCCCGACGCCATCAAAGCCCGCGTCGCCGCCGAAGTGCGCAAGGCTGCCGGCGCGCGCTGAGTGCGAACCGCACTGGGACGCGGGCGTCCTGCTTGCGCCCACGGCATGGAAGCGGCGGCCACGCGAGTCGCCACCAGGTACCGCGTGGGCTCCATCTCCGCGCCGGGATACTTCCGCGCGAATGCATGCGGGAAATGGGCCGGCGCCATCACGTTCGCGATCGGCCGCATGCTGCAGCAGCGCCCGCCTGCGCTGCCGCTCCACATCGGCTCACAGGCTAGCCGGCAACGGCACGCCTCTGCCATCTCCGCCCTTTCGTCGCGGACTACGATTTCGCTGCGCACCGGCATCGACATCCTTGTACGCAGCCGCAGGTATTCCAGCAGTCGCAACCCGCTGCCGTAACGCCATCAGCCAGCGCGGCCGTCCCGCACCGACAATAGGCGGCCCATTTCGTCGTGTGACTGCACCGCCAAGATGCATCGCCCGTTCGCGATGACGAACCGGCGGATACACCCCACGTACGCCTGCTTGGCGCACCGGCTGTGATGCCGGAGCCGCACCCGGAACTGATCTAAGAGCTGGGGCGGCCTCGACCCCGTTACACCATTGTTTGCACTCGTGTAACGCATATGCCCGTGCCCGTTGCAGATAACGCAGACAGCTTCCGCACCGACAGCATCCAGTGAAACCCGCCAATTCTCTGACACGGCGCAACCCCCTTCCCACCGCATCGATACTGACCGATACTCGGCGCAACACCGCCTTTGGGCGGTTCAATATGCACTGAGGGGATTAAAATTACATGGATAGTTCGGTGAAAGCTCTAACCGAGCCCGGATGGTGGCTACCCAATATCGTCGTGATTCTGATTTCATGGGCTTTGCCCATTGCCATTCGAAAGGCCCAATCCTCACTGCGTCGGTACGCACGCCACAACAAGATCAACAACCTTAAACGTGTTCGGGGCCTACGTTGGGATTCATTACAGATCATCCAGCTCATCAATGAGGCTACGGTAAACTACGTTATATTTGTCCTCCTCATCGTGGTCTATTTGTGTTTGATAATTTTCACCCCGTTCCGCGAAGCACTCAAATCCATTCCACTTACAATCCTTCTTGCTTCACCCATCTACTTTTTCCAAATTCGATGGCTCATATCTGATTCCTTAGTCAAACAAGCCATCAAATCAAGACGCAAAGTTCTCGGACTCAGAGACATAACTTGATGCTACTCCCTAACAATTCATTCAAGCCGACGTCGCTTCACGGGGTGGCTTGACTCAGGCGTCAGGTGTCATATGGGAATTCTATCCAGGCTTCGAGAACGGGCAAATCGTGATGACGGACGCATCTATCAGGTTGGCAATGAGTCAATTGGCGCCTGGACAGTCATCGGCGCACTTTCTATCGTTGTGGCCTTAGTTCTCTGGCAGCTTCACAGACATGCAGGAGTCAACGGCGCTTGGGCTGCCGCCGCCGGCTTAGTTGGTCTAGGCTTTCTGTTCTTGGGCGCTCGCTGCGGTTCTACCGGCAATGACACCTAACGATTCGTTCAAGCCAACGCCGCTTCGCGGCGCGGTTTGATTAAGGCTTTACGCTGATGCCGCACAATTCTCAGCCCCCACCCGCTCCCCCACCGTCAGTCCAGTCACACGCGACGCGTCCTGCCAGCGTTGCAGTAGCCGCGTGGCTTTTCGGCGTTAGCTATGCATTTGGCTTGGCCATTGCGATAACAGAAGTTGGTATCCCCAGGACGCCTACCATCCTGATGGGGCTGCTCTTTGGCGTGTTAGTTTCAGGAGGCATGTTGATCGCCATCTGCTCTCGGCGGAGCTGGGCAAGATGGGCTGTCGTCATTCTGATAGCGCTGAACGTCGTCGTGATCCCTGACCTCATTTCTCGCAGCTCAGACACGATAAAGATCTTCTATGCTGTCCAAGGAATTCTTCAACTAGCTTCAGCAATCCTAATTCTCATGCCCGCATCGAGTCGATGGTATCGGCCTAACAGTGCATTCAAGCCGAGCCCGCCTCGCGGATCGCCTTAGTCCAGGTGTCAGGGCCCGCACTCAGCAATCCTGCGCAATGAGAGAGGAAACGGTACTACTGCTGGTCCGACTGATGCATACGGCCGCTTGGGTGTTCTTCGCTGGCTCCATTGTTGTCCTTCCCATTGCTGCTTATGCGTGTCACTTTGACTTGGCTCTTATCCTCATCGGATTCGTCACCTTCGAGATCATCGTTCTCGCTCTCAATGGCTGGGCGTGCCCGCTCACCCCCATAGCGGCTCGATACACCAGCGACCGTAGAGACAACTTCGATATTTTCCTTCCGCTATGGCTGGCTCGCTACAACAAACAGGTCTTTGGCGCGCTCTTCCTGGCCGGGCTCATTTACACTGCCCTGGAATGGTGGCGCACCAACGGCACCTGACAACCCATTCAAGCCGACGCCGCTTTGCGGCGCGGCTCAATTGAGGCGTTAGCCCCTATGGCAACTGCTAGCCTCCTGTGGCTCCTACTTCAAGCTGCGCCAGCTCAGCTTGTGGATCAGAGCAACCCGAAGAACGTCGATATGATGATGTGCGGCCCAGCCACTGAGATCTACCTGCCCGATCCGCAGCGCCAAGTTGCCCCGAACGTTCGACTCAAGCATCTGCAGTTCATGAGCCCGGACGATCCGTGCGGACGCAACTTCGAGCACGACGCAATCACTTCACTGCAAGATCGTGTAAGTCAGATCGCCGCATCCTCTCTGTCAGGAAGCAAGACGTCTTTCAGCATCATGGTGCAGTACACGCTAACAGCTGGCAGCCCAAGTGACTTCGAAATGCGAACCATGGATGCGCCTGAGGAAGAAGAGCAGCGCCTTACTGATTTTTACTACGCTGCAAGGAAGGCAAGCACTTTCCAGCCCTCGAAAGGCACTGTCCACGTCGCCATCCAGTACGAGATCTCCCCATCTGAGACTGCATCCGATGGGGACTAGCAGGCCGTTCACGCCGATCTCGCTTCGCGGCGAAGCTTAGTTCTGGCGTCGAGCTTTAGGCCAACTTGCAATGCGATCTCATGCCAACTTACTCCGCATCGGGGCTTGGACCACCGCTCTCGTATGCCTCTTAGTTGCAGGGTTTTTCTTGCATTGCTGTCTCGTCTTGCGTCCACAGATCATCAACGTGCACCCTTGTGATCCGATCCCCGAGAACGTCATAAAACTTGGCCCCGAACTGGTGGTGGACAACCCAGACAGCATTCAGGGTTTGAACGAGATGAGCTGGCCCGAGTTGCGCGCCAAGCTACGTCCTGGAGACGTCTTGCGTGAATTTGAGACGGATATATCGGGAGGCCACCTGATCACGCGTGACGGCTGCTATCTCGGACAGACTTTGGCATGGATGCGCTAAGGCCTCGCAGTTTATTCAAGCCGATGCCGCGCTTCGCGGAGCGGCTCAATGCAGATGAAGGGCGGCACGCGTAACGTCGCATCGCGTCATGCCGCTTGTTCGAGTACAGCGCTCGCAGCCTTTGGAACGAAGCAGGCCCGTCCGACGTCGTCATATATGTGCCTTCATTCGCTCGCGCGCGGCCGCTCGTCCTCGCGCACCCGGAACCACGCCGCATACAGCGCCGGCAGGAAGGTCAGCGTCAGCAGCGTCGCTACGGTGAGCCCGCCCATGATCGCCACCGCCATCGGGCCGAAGAACACGCTGCGCGAGAGTGGAATCATCGCCAGGATCGCGGCGAGCGCAGTCAGTACGATCGGCCGGAAGCGGCGCACCGTCGCGTCGATCACCGCGTTCCAGCGCGGGTGGCCGGCGGCGATGTCCTGCTCGATCTGGTCGACCAGGATGATCGAGTTGCGCATGATCATGCCCGCCAGCGCGATCGTGCCGAGCATCGCCACGAAGCCGAACGGCACCCGGAAGACCAGCAGGAACAGGGTGACGCCGATCAGCCCCAGCGGCGCGGTCAGTAGCACCAGCGCACTGCGCGAGAAGCTGCGCAGCTGCAGCATCAGCAGCGTCACGACCACGAACAGGAACAGGGGCAGGCCGGCCTTGATCGAATCCTGGCCCTTGCCCGAGTCCTCGACGGTGCCGCCCGTTTCCAGGCGGTACCCCGGTGGCAAGTTGCTGCGGATGTCCTCGAGCATGGGCAGGATCTGGGCGACGACGGTCGGCGGGGTGACATCCCCGCGGACATCCGCGCGCACGGTGATCGTCGGCAATCGATCGCGGTGCCAGATGATGCCGTCCTCGAACGTGGACTCCAGCCGCGCAACTTGCGACAGCGGCACCGGGCCGTTGGCGCTGGGCATGGCCAGGCTGGCCAGGCGCTCGAGCGCGGCGCGCTCCTCGGCGGGTCCACGCATCACGATGCCGATCAGCTCGTTGTCCTCACGGTAGGTGCTGATCTGCTGACCCGACAGCGAACTCGACAGGAACTGGGCGATCTGCTGCGAGCTCACACCCAGGACACGGGCGCGCTCCTGGTCGACGACCAAGCGCACGATCCGGCTGGGCTCGTCCCAGTCGAGATTGACGTTCATCGTGTGCGGGTGCTCGCGCACCTTGGTCGCGATCGCGTCTGCAATCGCACGCACGCGCTCGACGTGTTCGCCGGACACGCGCAGCTGCACTGGATAGCCGACCGGCGGCCCGGTCTCGAGTCGGGTGACGCGTAGCTGCAACTCGGGGATGGTCGGCGCGACTTCGTCGACCAGCCAGGTGCGCAGGCGCTCGCGCGCTTCAACATCGGTTGCGGTGACGACGAACTGCGCGAAGTTGGCCTGCGGCAGTTGTTGATCCAGCGGCAGATAGAACCGCGGCGAGCCGGTGCCGACATAGGCCACACGGCTGTCGACGCCCTCGCGCCCATCGATCAGCGCGTCGATTCGGGCGGCCGCGGCTTCGGTGGCGCGCAGCGAGCTGCCCTCGGCGAGCTCGACATCGACCATCAGTTCCAGCCGGGTCGAATCGGGGAAGAACTGCTGCGGCACGAAGCGGAACAACAGCAACGACGCGACGAACAGCGCCACCGTCGCACCGATGACCAGCCAGCGGTGCGTCAGCGACCAGTGCAGCCAGCCGCGAAAGCGCCGGTAGAACGGCCGTTGGTAGGGATCATGGTCATGCGCCTGCGGCTCGGCCGGCGCCAATGCGAAAGCGAATGCCGGCCAACGGTCGGCGGCGCGGCTGCGTGCATCGCGCCATCGCGCAGGCAGCGAACCGGGACGCGGCGGCTGCGGGTTGGCAAGGTCGGGCAGCATCTTCTCGCCGAGCAGCGGGATGAACAGCACCGCCGCGATCCACGATACCACCAGCGCGATCGTCACCACCTCGAACAGCGAGCGCGTGTACTCGCCGGTGCTCGAAGCCGCGGTCGCGATCGGCAGAAAGCCCGCGGCGGTCACCAGCGTGCCGGTCAGCATCGGAAAGGCGGTGTGCGTCCACGCATAGCTGGCGGCCTTGAGCCGGCTGTCGCCCTGCTCCATGCGGATGGCCATCATCTCCACCGCGATGATCGCGTCGTCCACCAGCAAGCCCAGCGCCAGCACCAGCGCGCCGAGTGAGATCTTGTGCAGGCCGATATCGAACAAGTCCATCGCGGTAAAGGTCATCGCCAGCACCAGCGGGATCGACACCGCGACCACCAGGCCGGTGCGCAGGCCCAGCGACAGGAAGCTCACCAGCAGCACGATGACCACCGCCTCGGCCAGCACTTTGACGAATTCGCCGACCGAGTCGCGCACCGCGCGCGGTTGGTCGGAGACCTTGCGCAGCACCATGCCCGCCGGCAGCGTGTCCTGCAGCCGCGCGAACTCGGCCTCCAACGCTTTGCCGAGCCGGAGGATGTCGCCACCTTCGTGCATCGCCACCGCGATGCCAATCGCGTCCTCGCCCATGAAACGCATCCGCGGCGCGGCCGGATCGGCGAAGCCGCGCTCGACGGTCGCGATGTCGCCAAGGCGCACAGTGCGGTCGCCGGCGCGGATTGGGAACGCGCGGATGGCCTCGACCGACTCGAATGCGCCGTCCACGCGGAGTTGTACGCGCGCATCGGCGGTCTCGAAGAAGCCCGCCGGCACCATCGCGTTCTGCTCAGACAGCGCCTGTTGCACCGCCGCCATCGGAATGCCGAGCGTCGCCAGCCGGGTGTTGTCGACCTCGATCCAGATCTTCTCGTCCTGGAGCCCGACCAGTTCGACCTTGCCGACATCGTCGACCTGCTGCAGCGCGCGCTGGATACGGTCGGCGTAGTCCTTCTTGATCGCGTAGTCGAAGCCGTCGCCGGTCAGCGCATAGATGTTGCCGAAGGTGTCGCCGAACTCATCGTTGAAGAAGGGGCCGATGATGTCCTGCGGCAACTGCGGCCTGAGGTCGCCGACCTTCTTGCGCACCTGGTACCACAGCGCCGGGATCTCGCTGGACCGCATCGAATCGCGCGCGAAGAAGATCACCTGCGACTCGCCGGGCCGCGAGTACGAGCGCAGGAACTCGTAGTCGCCGGTCTCCATGAGCTTGCGCTCGATGCGCTCGGTCACCTGCCGCGACACCTGTTCGGCAGTCGCCCCCGGCCACTGGGTCTGGATCACCATCGCCTTGAACGTGAACGGCGGGTCCTCCGACTGGCCCAGCCGGCCGTAGGACCAGATGCCCGCGATCGCGACGACGAGCATTGCGTAGAGCACGAGGGTGCGATTGCCCAGCGCCCATTCCGACAGGTTGAAGCGGCTCATGGGTGCGTGCCCTGTGTGCCTATGCCCAATACGGGCACGCCCGCGCGCGATGCCATGCGCCCGAAGTAACGCATGCGCGCGTGCGCCATCACACGACGGCCAGTGCCCCCACCCATCCTCCCCCGCAGGCGGGGGAGGTGCGCGCGTGCCGTGCCGATCAGGCACACGATGCCATCACCTCTCATCGTGCCGCCGCCGGCGTCGGCGCGTCGGGAAGCAGGGGCCGGTTGTCGCGGCCGACCGGCGTGACGGCCTGGCCTTCGCGCAGCAGGTGACCGCCGGCGGCGACCACCAGCGCATCGGGCGCCAGTCCCGAGAGAATCGGCACGGTCTGCGCGCCGAATGCGCCGGCCTCCACCGGGACCGAACGCAGCGTGCGGGTCTGCGGGTCTACCACCCAAACCGCCTTGCCACCGTCGGCACCAGGCTGGATCGCGGTCAGCGGCACCCGCAGCGTGTCGCCGTCGGCGAGTTCGAAGTGCACGCGTGCGCTCTGGCCCAGCTCCAGGCCGTCGCGGGCACTGTCGTCGACCGCGACCCGGGCCGCATAAGTCCGCGCCTGGGCATCGGCGGCCGGGGCAATCTCGCGCAGCGTGCCGGATAGGCGCACGCCGGGCCGGTTCCACAACTCGATCCAGGCGCGCTGCCCCACCGAGAACGCGGCGATGCGCGACTCGGGCAACGCGATCGCGACCTCCCGGCCCTCATCGCCGGCAAAGGTGAAGATGGTCTGCCCGGCGGCGACAACCTGCCCGGCCTCGGCCTGGCGACTGGCGACGACGCCGTCGCGCGGCGCCAGCAGCTGGGTGTAGCCGGCCTGATTGCCGGCGACCTCGGCCTGGGCGCGCGCCGAGTTCAGTTGCGCCTGCGCCGCGCGGTAGGCCGCGTCCTGGGCGTCCATCGTCGAGCGACTGACCAGTTGCTGGTCCACGAGCTGGGCATAGCGCGCACGGTCGGTCCGGGCCCGGGCGTACTCGGCCTCTGCGGCCGCCAATTGCGCCTGCGCCGACTGCGCCTGCAGGCGCAGGTCGCCGGGGTCGATCTCGGCCAGCACCTGGCCGCGCGTCACCCGCGCACCGGCATCCACCAGCCGCCGCACCAGTTGCCCACCGACCTGGAACGACAACGGGCTTTCCTCCCGCGCGCGGACCTCGCCGGCAAAGGCGAGCGCATCGCCCTCCGCGGCATCGGACGGGGTGACGACCAGCACCGGGCGCGCAGCTTCCGGCGGCGTGGGCTCGCGTCCGCAAGCACCCAGCAGCAAGGCGGCCAGGAGGACGGTCGCGAGACGAGGCACGGCGGTGGACTTGACACGGGGCATGGAAGCTCCGGCTGAACGCGGGCGAGAATGCCGTATCGTATATTTTCAGAACTGGTTGGTATAGTATTAACGCATGAGCATGCGTGCCCCTTCCGTCCCCGCCTCCCAGCCCGATGCCCGGGGCCCGGCCGGCCCTGGCCGACCGAAGGACCTGGCCAAGCGCGCCGCCATTCTCGAAGCCGCCGAGCGCATGTTCCTGCAGCAGGGCTACGAGGGCGTGAGCATGGACCAGATTGCCGCCGAGGCCGGCGTCTCCAAGCTCACCGTCTACAGCCATTTCGGCGACAAGGACACCTTGTTCACCGAAGCCGCGGCCGCGTATTGCGAGCAGCAGATGCCCGCCTCGGTGTTCGAGCCCGCGCCCGGCACGCCGCTGCGCCAGCGCCTGCTGGAAGTCGCCGAGGCCTTCTTTGCGATGATCAGCGCGCCTGAAGCGGTGGCCGGCCACCGCCTGCTATGCACGCCGCAGATGGTCGAAAAGCGCCTGGCCCAGCGGTTCTGGCAGGGCGGCCCCGAGCGGGTGCAGTCGGCATTCGCCGCACTGCTGCGCCGGCGCATCGAAACCGGCGACCTGGAGATCGAGGAGGCCCTGGTGCCGACCGCGGCCGCGCAGTTCTTCGTGCTGGTCAAGGGCGAGCTGCATCAGCGCATGGTGTTCGACTGCGAGGACGCCGACGATTGCGCGCGCCAGCGTCGGGCCCACCTCGAGGCCTCGGTCGACATGTTCCTGCGCGCCTATGGCCGCTCCCGCCGCGATCGCTGAACGAGTCCCCTGGGGGTCGGCATGCCGTCAGGGCCGGTGACTTCCGGCACTGCGCCCCCGCCGAGCGCCCCCGCGATGATCACCCTGCCCGCGACCGCTAGAATTGCGCGCTGGCGAACTAGGAAACCGCAACAATGACGATCGACTACGCCAAGGCCCGCGCGGCGATGGTGGAACAACAGGTCCGGCCCTGGGACGTGCTCGATGCGCGCGTGCTCGAGACGATCTCGCGCGTGCCGCGCGAGGCGTTCGTCGCCGATGCCCGCCGGGCCCTGGCCTATGCCGATCTGGAACTGCCGATCGGCCACGGCGAGACCATGCTCAAGCCCGTCGTCGAAGGCCGCGCGCTGCAGGCGCTCAAGCTCGAGCAGGGCGACGAGGTGCTGCAGATCGGCACCGGCAGCGGTTACCTGGCCGCGTGCCTGGGTCACCTGGCCCGCGACGTCGTCAGCCTCGAGCGCCACGCCGACCTCGCCGAGGCCGCGCGCGCGCGGCTGCAGGCGCAGGGCATCGCCAATGTCGAGGTCGTCCACGCCGACGTCTTCGCCTGGAACACCGAGCGCCGCTTCGATGCGATCTGCGTCGGCGGCGCCGTCGATACCGTGCCCGCCCGCTTCGTGCAGTGGCTGCGTCCCGGTGGCCGCATGTTCATTGTCCGCGGCCAAGCGCCCGCGATGGAAGCGGTGCTGGTCCGGCGCGAGGGCGAGGACGTCAACGCACCGCGCATCGAGTCGTTGTTCGAGACCGGGCTCGCCTATCTCGCCGGGGCTGCCCCGGTGCCGCACTTCTCCCTCTGATCGACCGAAGGACTCCCCGATGTTCCGCCGCCCCCTGTTCCTGTCGCTCGCGCTCGCGCTGACATCCGGCCCGCTGTTCGCCGCCGATCTCGTCCAGACCTACGAACTGGCCCGCACCAACGACCCGACGCTCTCGATCGCCGAATCGCAGCGGCTGTCGACCCGCGAGGGCGCAGTGCAGGCGCGCGCGGGTCTGCTGCCGCAAATCCGCGGTAGCGCGTCGCTGAGTGACGCTCGTGTCGCCAGCGAGCCCGGCAAGGCGCGCACACGCAGCTACGGCATCAGCGCCGGCCAAGTGCTGTTCGACTGGAATCGGATCGCCTCGCTGCGCTCGCAGCGCGCGCTGAGCACCGCGGCGGACTTCCAGCTCGACGCCGACAACGATTCACTGATCACCCGCACCGCCTCGGCCTACTTCGACGTGCTGATCGCGACCGAGACGCTGGCCGCCGCCGAGGCCGCCGAGCAGGCCTTCAAGCGTCAGTTCGACTTCGCCGACAAGCGCCTGGAAGTCGGCCTGGCGCCGATCACCGACGTGCACGAGGCGCGCGCGCAGTACGACGGCGCCCGCGCGAACACGATCCTGCGCCGCAATGCACTGCAGGATGCCTACCAGGCGCTGGCCGAGATCACCGGCCAGCCGGTCACCAACCTGCGCGGTCTGCCCGACGACTTCACCCCGCAATTGCCCGAGGGCCGCGACGCCGAGGCCTGGGTCGCCACCGCGCTTGAGCAGAACCCGCAGCTCAAGGCACTGCAGTACCAGGTCACCGCCAATGAGCACAACGTCGCCGCAGCGAAGGCCGGGCACCTGCCGACGCTTGATCTCAACGCCAGCTATGGCAAGAGTGACACTTGGGGACGAGATAACCCCGCCGCGCTTGCGCAGCGCGGCGAAACCAACAGCATTGGCGTGACCCTGACCGTGCCGATCTTCAGCGGCGGCGCGACCCAATCGCAGGTGCGCCAGTCGATCGCCCAGCGTGATATCGCGGCCGACCAGTACGAGGCCCAGCGCCGCGCGATCGAGCGCAACACCCGCAGCGCGTACCAGAACCTCGTCGCCGGCATCACCGAGGTCGAGGCGCGCCGGCTGGCGCTGGTCTCGGCCAACGCCGCCTACGAGGCCTCGCAGGTCGGCCTGGAAGTGGGCACCCGCACGGTCATCGACGTGTTGATCAACCAGCAGAACCTGTTCTCGGCACGCCAGGACTACGCGTTCGCCAAGTACAACTTCCTGCAGAGCCGACTGCTGCTCGAGCAGGCCGCCGGCACGCTGGACATCGGTAACCTACAGGAGGTCAACCGCCAGCTGACGGTCGACGTCAACGGCGTGCAGGCTTCGACCGGCGAGGTCGGCGGGACCCAGTAAGCCGGGACGCCAAGCGTCAACCGACAACGGCGCGGATCGAACGATCCGCGCCGTTGTCGTTCATGGCGCCGGCAGGTCGTCGGCGATCAACGCCAGCGTCCGCGCGAGCGCGCCGCGCCCTTCGGCGAACAGGGCACGGCCTGCCTCGCCCATCGTGGTGCGCATCGGGGCATCGGCCAGCAGCGTGGCCAGATGGTCGTAGACCGCGTCGGCGTCCTCGCCGATACGCAGCGCGCCAGCGCGGCCGAGCTGACGGGCGATGTCGACGAAGTTCTGCAGGTGCGGGCCGGTCACCACGGGCACCCCGACCGCGGCCGGCTCGAGCAGGTTGTGGCCGCCGATGTCCTGCAGGCTGCCGCCGACGAACGCGACGTCGGCGCAGGCGAAGAACGCACCGAGCTCGCCCAGCGTATCGAGCACGAACACGTCGTCGCTCGCATCCGGCCAGCGCGTGAACGCGCGCGTGGCCACCCGCCATCCGGCTTCGACGGCCAACTGCGCGACGCCGCGGAAACGCTCGGGATGGCGCGGCGCCCAGATCAACAGCAGGTCCGGCCAACGCGCGCGCAGGCGCTGGTGGATCGCGATCACCGCCGCCTCCTCGTCGGGGTGCGTGCTCGCAGCGATCCACACCTTCCGCCCGCCGATGGTCGCGCGGAATGTCGCCGCCAGCGCCGCGACCGCGCCCTCGTCCATCGTGATGTCGTACTTGAGGTTGCCCACGTCGGCAACCTGCTCGCGTGCCGCACCAAGCTTGACGAACCGGCGGGCATCGTCGGCCGATTGCGTCGCGACCCGGCGCACCGTCCGCAGCGCGCGGCCCACCAGCGGCCGCAGCACGCGATAGCCGCGCAGCGAGCGCGCCGACAGCCGGGCGTTGACGATGACAGTCGGCACGCCGGCATCGCGGCAGCAGAACAGCAGGTTGGGCCAGATCTCGGTTTCCACGATCAGGCCGATGCCCGGCTGGAACCGGGCGAGGAACCGCCGCACCGCGCCCGACAGGTCGTAGGGCAGGTACACGTGTTCGACCCGCTCGCCCCACAGCGCGCGCACCCGCTCCGAGCCGGTCGGGGTGATCGTCGTCACCAGCAGCCGGCGCTCGGGATCGCGCGCGAGCAGGGCATTGATCAGCGGCGCCGCGGCATTGACCTCGCCGACCGACACCGCGTGCACCCAGACCGGCGTCGGCGATGGCGTGCTGCGATATACGCCATAGCGCTCGTTCCAGCGCTGCAGGTAGGCCGGCTGACGGAAGCCACGCCAGATCAGGTGATAGACCGTCACCGGCACGAGCACGACCAGCAGCGCCGAATAGAGGCCGCGCAACAGTCGTTCGGTAAGGTCGGCCCGCATCGCCACAGGATAGCGGATGGGCGGGGCTGGGGAGACTGCGCGTCGGCGCCGTGCACGGGCCGAACGGCGCAGCGACGCACAGCTTCTACAATGGCCACATGTCTTCCGCGCCCCCTGTCTTCCCCGCCCGCCGCTCGCCCCCCGCCACTGGCCGGCGTGGTGCGGTATCGGGCTGATGGCGCTGGCCGCACGCCTGCCCTGGCCGCTGCAGCGCGCGCTGGGCCGCGCGATCGGCACGACGCTACGGCTCGCGCTCACGGGCCGGCGCCGGATCGCCGCCCGCAATCTCGCGCTGTGCTTTCCAGAGCGCGACGCCGCCGAGCGCGAGGCGCTGCTGCGCGCGCATTTCCATGCGCTGGGCATCGGCCTGTTCGAGTTCGCGCGCGCGTGGTGGGGCTCGATCGAGCCACTCCGCCGCGGGCTGGTGGTGGAGGGCGTCGAGCACATCGAGGCCGCACGTGCGCAGGGGCGCGGGGTGATCGTGGTGTCGGGCCACTTCACCACGCTCGAAGTCTGCGGCCGGCTGATGTGCGATTACGTCCCGCTGGCCGGCATGTACCGCCCGCATCGATCGCCCGCGATGGAGTGGGCGGTGCGCCGCGGCCGTGCGCGTTATGCGGCGGCGATGTTCCCCAAGCGCGACGTGCGCGGCACCGCGCGCCATCTCAAGCGCGGCGGCCTGCTCTGGTATGCGCCCGACCAGGACCCCAGTGGTGGCGACGCGGTCTACGTGCCGTTCTTCGGCCGGCCCGCGCACAGCCTGACCTCGACCCACCAGCTGGCGCGCATGTCCGGCGCGGCGGTGGTGTTCTACCAGCATGTGCGCCGGCCCGATGGCGGCTACACGCTGACTCTGACGCCGGCACCGGCGCCCTATCCAACCGCCGACGCGATTGCCGACACCGCGACCGTGATGGCCGGCATCGAGGCCATGGCCCGCGCTGCGCCCGATCAGTACCTGTGGATCCACCGCCGCTTCAAGCGGCAGCCGGACGGGGCGCAGTTGTACTGACGCCACCCGCGGGCAGCGGATGGCGTCTCAAGCGCCCTCAGCGCACTGCGTCGTGGCCCGGTGGCGCCGGTTCCTCGCGCGCCAGCAGGCTGCCGGCGTAGAGCGCCGAGAGCAGCAGCGTGAAGCCGCCCCAGAAGGTCGAATAGAACGCCAAATGGGTGTTGAGCGGGAACACCGTCACCGCCAGCGCCAGCATCGCCGGCCGTGCCCGTTCGCGCGCAGCCGGGGTCGCGTAGCGCCACGCGCGCCAGGCCAGCGCCAGGCCGGCCAGCCACAGCAGCACACCGATCAGGCCGGTCTCGCTGGCGACTTCGAGCACGATCTGGTGAGCGTGGAAGGCCGGCCCTTCGCCCCACTCGGCCAGTTGGCCGGGGCGCGGGTCGCAATCGGGAAACGCCTCGCGGAAGCCGCGCGCGCCCACGCCGTTGATCGGATGTTCGCGCACCATGCACCAGGCCGCGCCCCAGATCCGGGTCCGACCCGACAGCGCGGTGTCGACCCCCGACTGGTCGGCCGACAACCCCATCGCGGTGCGCTCGACGCGCTCGCGCACCTGCGGCGAGACCAGCGCCACGATCACCGCGACCGCGGCACCCGCAACGAACACCGCCAGCAGCCGTTTCCAGCCCAGCAGGCGCCAGCCGGAGAACAGCAGCACCAGCGCGTAGGTCAGCCACGACGCGCGCGATCCGGCGAACAGCAGCACCACGCCGATCGCGGCACTGGCAACGACCCAGCCCGCCGCGCCGAAGCGCCGCGCGGCGGCGTACAGCGCGAACGGCGACAGGCTCGCCAGCACGATGCCGAGCTTGAGGTTGCAGGGGCCGAGCACGCCGCCCAGGCGGTCGGCCATCGCCACCTGCTCGAGCGTGCACATCGGCCGGCTGCTGATCAGCTGCTTGAGCTGATCGATCCCGAAGAACAGCGGGCTGGTACCGAAGAACACCTCGACCAGGCCGTCGATCGTCCACACCGCGAGGATGATCGCCAGGCCGCCCAGGGTGATGCGGCGGCCGCGCCGGTCGGCGACCGCCGAGGCAACCAGCCACAGAAACGGCAGATAGCGCAGGTCGACCAGCGCTTCGCGCAGCGCGCGGCCGACATCGACCGAGTCGATCGCCGAGATCAACTGCGGCAGCCAGTACGCGCAGAACAGCACGCTGGTCAGCGCCCAGGCCGGGGCGCTGAGCAGCGCGCTGCCGCCGCGGAAGCGCGCGCGCAGCAACAACACGATCGCCACCAGGGCGCCGAGCACCATCACGCCTTCGGCGTAGCCGGGGGCCGGCCACAGGATCACGAACGCCAGCACCCAGTGCGGCGCCCAGCGCCAGCCCACCGGCTGCGGTGCAGGCGCAGCGCCCACAGGCTCAATCGTCGTCGTCGAGTTCGTCATAGACCGTCAGTGTCGCTGCCTGCATGGCCTGCAGGGTGTAGGGCATCGTAGCCGGTGGCGCCGGCGGCCGGGCCAGCAAGCCGATGGCCGCGTCGGCGAGCGCGGCGGCATCGAACGGCGGCACCGCGCCTTCGGGCTGCAGTTCGGCCAGCAACTCGCCCACGCCGCCATGGGCCCAGCCCAGTACCGGCCGCGCGCACGACAGCGCTTCGATCACCGTGCGGCCGAAGGCCTCGGGCTTGCGCGAGAGTTGCAGCACCAGGTCGCTGGCCGCATAGGCCTGCACGATCGCCGAGGTCGGCGGCGTCATCGCCAGCGCAGCGCCGCAGCCCGCGGCATCGGCCTCGCGCATGAGAGCATCGAGATAGGCTTCCCGGCCCGCCTCGCGCGCCCCGGGCATCCACAGCCGCGCGTCGAGGCCCTGCGCGCGTACGGCCGCCAGCAGCGCGATCGCATCGCCGTGCCCCTTCAGTCGGGTGCCGCGGCCCGGCAACAGCAGCAACGGGCCGTCGCCGCCGAGTGTCGGATGGGCGGCGGCGACGGCCGCGCGCGCGGCCGGGTCGGGCCGGGGCGCCGGTGGAAAGCGCGCCGGATCGATGCCGCGCGGAATCACCCGCAGCCGTGCCGGGTCGGTCTTCGGATAGTGGCGCAGCAGATGCGCGCGCACGGTGTCGGACACGCAGATCACGCGCTCGCCGCGGGCCATGATCGCACTGTAGCGCGACGGCGAATTCAACCCGTGCATCGTGGTGACGAAGCGCGGGCGCCGCGCGTCCGGCATGCCGCGCACCGCCAGCCAGCCGAGCCAGGCCGGCAGCCGCGAGCGCGCGTGCACGATGTCGGCGCCGGTCTCGGCAAACAGCCGCCGCAACGTGCGCACATGGCGCAGTGCCCACGGCCGCTTGCTGCCGATGTCGAGCGTGACGTGGCGCGCGCCGGTGGCCTCGAGCTCGGGCACCAGCCGCCCACCGGCCGACACCACGATCGCCGTGTGCCCCGCCGCGACCAGCGCCGATGCGATCTCGATCGTCGAACGCTCGACGCCGCCCGACGACAGCGCCGGCAACAGTTGGACGACGGTCAGCGGACCACGCATGCGGCGCGGCTGACGGCGACGCCGCCGACGGTCAATCGACCAGGACGAAGTGCGCGCCGCAGTACGGACAATCGGCCGCGCCGCCCTCGGCCTCGATCGGCAGGTAGACGCGGGGGTGCGAGTTCCACAGCGCCATCGACGGCAGCGGGCAGCTCAGCGGCAGGTCGGCGCGCCGCACCTCGTACTGCTTGGCGGCATTGGCTTGCGTCGGCTGGACGTTGGCTGCGGTCATGGCGGCGGCATCGATCGAACATGGAAGGCCGCCATTCTAGCCTGCGCGCCGGCCGCTCGTCGGGCGCCGGCCGTGACCCCGGCGCTCAGCGCGGCAGGTCGAACAACAGCACGTCGGCCAGGGCCTCGCCCGCGCCCTCGATGACCAGGGTCGCCGCCTCGTCGACCCAGCCCTGCGCATCGCCGGCCGACAGCTGCTCGCCGTCGACGCGCACCGCGCCGCGTGCGACCTGCAGCCAGTAGCGCCGGTCCGGCGACAACGTCGCTTCGACGCGCTCGCCCTCACCCAGCAACACGCCCTGCAGCGTCGCCTGCTGGCGGATCGCCAGGCTGCCGTCGCGGCCGTCGGGCGAGGCCAGCACCCCCCAGGTACCACGCCGCGCGGCCGGGTCGAACGCGCGCTGCGCGTGGCCCGGCGGCAAGTTGACGCGATCGGGCTGGATCCAGATCTGCAGGAAATGCACCGGCGCCTGCGCCGAGCCGTTGAACTCGCTGTGCTCGATCCCGTGGCCAGCGCCCATCCACTGCAGCTCGCCGGCCGACAGCGCGCCGCGGCCGCCCTGGTTGTCCGCATGCGCCAGCGTGCCTTCGAGCACGTAGCTGAGGATCTCCATGTTGGCGTGGCCGTGGGTCGGAAAGCCCGCGCCTGGGGCGACTCGGTCCTCGTTGATCACGCGCAACGGGCCGAAGCCCATCCATGCCGGGTCGTGGTAGTGGCCGAACGAGAAGGTATGGCGGCTGTCGAGCCAGTCGGTCCGGACCTGGCCGCGGGCGTCGGCGGGGCGATGCAGTTTCATGACGGCACTCCTGGCGGTGCGACGAGGGAGCAGAGGGGAGACGCGCATCGAACGCGTGTCACCTCCCCCTGCGCTCGGGGGAGGTCGACGCGCACAGCGCGTCGGGTGGGGGGATGGGGGCATGGGCCGTGGGCACACGCGCCCACGACGAAAATGCGCGGGGCCCGGGATTGACCACGGGCCCCGCAGGGACTCGCGACCCTGCCGCCGGCGCACCGGCGGCAGCGGACGTCACTGCGCGGTGGCAGCGGCCGGCGCGGCAGCGTCCTCGGCGACAACGGCCTCGGTCGTGATCCGCAGCTCGACCTCGTCGCTGACGTTCGGCGCATAGGCACCGACGCCGAAATCGCTGCGCTTGATCTGCGCGACGGCGTCGAAGCCGGCGGCGGCGCGCTTGACCATCGGCTGCTCGCCGAACTTGTTGATCGTCACGTCGAGCACCACCGGCTTGGTGATGTCCTTGATCGTCAGATCGCCGGTGACCTTGAGCTTGTTGGTGCCCGCGCTCTCGACCGACGTGCTCTTGAACGTGGCGTTGGGGTACTTGGCCGCGTCGAAGAAGTCGGCGCTGCGCAGGTGGTCGTCGAACTCGGAGACGTGCGAGTTCAGGCCGGCCAGCGGCAGCGTGACTTCGACCGAGGAGGCGGACACGTTGTCGGCGTCGTACACGATGCGGCCTTCGACCTGGCCGAAATGCGCCACCGGATGCGAGAAGCCGAAGTGGCTCCACTGCGCGACCACGTCGGTGTGGTGGGGATCGAGCACGTAGGTGCCCGACACGCCGGCGATCGCCTGGGCGGTGTCCTGGGTTTCGCCCATCGCCTCGCCCGAAGGCTGGGCGGGCGCGGACGCGGCGGGCGCATCGGCGGTGTTGGCGGGCGCGCCATCCTGCTGGCCGCAGGCGGCGAGAGCGATGGCGGCGGCGAGCGGGAGCAGCAGACGGGTGGTGCGCATGGCGATGTCCTCGGAACGTGGATGGGAACTGCGGAAGGGTCGTGCGGGTGCTTCTAGACGATGCGCGCGGCTTCGTCGAACGGCAGGCGCGGCGAGCGCGGGAAGATTGTCGAAGGATCGCCCTTGCCCAGGTTGACCAGGAAGTTCGACTTGATCTGCGTGCCGGCGAAGAACTCGGCGTCGACCTTGGCATTGTCGAAGCCCGACATCGGGCCGGTATCGAGGCCGAGCGCGCGCGCGGCCAGGATCAGGTACGCCCCCTGCAGACTGCCATTGCGGAACGCGGCTTCTCGCCGGTTTTCGCGCGGGCCGTCGAACCACGACTTGGCGTCGGTGTGCGGAAACAGGAACGGGAGCTTCTCGTGGAAGTCCTCGTCGTGGCCGATGATGACCGTGACCGGTGCCGACAGCGTCTTGTCGCGGTTGCCCTCGCTCAGCGCCGGCGCCAGCCGTGCCTTACCTTCGGCGGACCTGACGAACACGAAGCGGGCCGGCGACATGTTGGCCGAGGTCGGGGCGAACTTCAGCAGGTCGTAGAGCCGGTGCAGCGTGGCGTCGTCGATCTGCCCGCCGAACCCGTTGTAGGTGCGGGCGGTGCGGAACAACTGGTCGAGCGCGGCATCGGGCAAGGCATCGGTCATCGAACGTCTCGCAAGGACTGGACTGGGCCGCAGTGTAGAGTCACGCGGCGGTGTCGCGCGTGCACCGCCCGGAACGGATGGTCACACTCGTGGAACGAAACCCGCACGACGGCGCCGATTGCCGACATATCTGGGCAGTCAGTGACGGCCGCGCCGGCAACGCGCGTCAGGCCGACGCCTTGGCGGCGGCGGTGGCGTCGGATCACCCCGTGGCGCAGTTGCATCTCACGCCCCGGGCGCCCTGGCGCTGGGCCGCCCCTCGGCGCCTGCCCGGCGCCGACGCCGCGTTCGGCGGCCATTATCAAGCGCGACTGCGTACGCCCCCTGCGCTGGCGATCGGCTGCGGCCGACAAGCAGCGCTCGCGACCCGCCTCGCCGGCGCCCATGGCGCCCGCACGGTGCAGATCCTCGACCCCCGCATCGTTCCGCACCATTGGGATCTCGTCGTCGTACCCGCGCACGACGCGCTGCGCGGCGACAACGTGCTGGTCGCGCGTGGCAGCCTGCATCCGGTCGACGACGACTGGCTGGCCGCCGCCCGTGTGGCGCATCCGGCCCTGGCGACGCTGCCCGGGCCACGGATCGCGGTATTGCTGGGCGGCGATTCCAAGCATGGCCGCTTCGACGTCGCTGCGTTCGAGACCCTGGCCGCGCGGCTCGACGCCCTGGTCGCCCGCGACGGCGGCAGCCTGCTGATCGCGGGCTCGCGGCGAACGCCGCTCCCCGTGCGCGCGGCGCTGCGCGCCCGCTACGCCCACCGCGCCGCACTGGTCTGGGCCGATGACGCTGACGGCGCGAATCCCTACCCGGGCCTGCTCGGCTGGGCGGACCGCATCGTTTGCTCGGCCGACTCAGTCAACATGCTCTCCGAGGCCGCCGCGACCCGCGCTCCGGTGTTCGTGTTCGAACCCGAGCGCATCGACGGCGGCCCGCGCCGCTTCGTCGACAGCCTGATCGCCGACGGTCGCCTCCACGTGCTGGGCGACGCCCTGCCCGACATCCCCGTCACCCCCCTGCGCGAGACCGCCCGGATCGCCGCCGAGATCCGCACCCGCCTCCTCTAGAACCGGGGTCAGAGTGCAATTTCTAAAGAAATTGCACTCTGACCCCGGTTTCGTGGGATGTGAACGCGGGCTCGACAGGGATTCGGCGAGGATTGGGGCGCACGTCCCTGCATCGCACGCCGTCGTCCGCGACCGGCCTTCGGTCGTGAGGGCTATCACGTCGTTTCCCTGCACCCCGAGGAATCTCCATGCGCGCTCTGGTCGTTCCGCTGCAGGATGCGCCATCGCCCGAACGCCTGAGAGGCCGCATCGATGCGCGCCTGTCCGAACTGCTGCCTCGGCCCGCCGATCATCGCGATCTGGTGTGCATGGCGATGCGCGAGGCTGCGCTCGCGGCGGGCAAGCGGACGCGTCCATTGATGGTCCTGATCGCGGGCCGGGAGCTCGGCGGCGATCTGGCCGCTTTGCTCGACCTGGGCTGCGCGGTGGAGATGGTGCATGCCGCCTCGCTGGTGCTCGACGACATGCCGTGCATGGACAACGCGGCGCTGCGGCGCGGCCGGCCGACGATCCACCGCCGTTTCGGCGAGGACGTCGCGGCGCTGGCCTCGGTCGGGCTGCTCAGCCAGGCATTCGCGACGGTCGCGGCCTTGCCGGGCGTCGCCCCCGCCGCGCGTACGCGCATGGTCGGGGTGCTCGCCACGGCGATCGGCCCCCAGGGGTTGGTGCGCGGCCAGTGCCTGGATCTGCGCGACAGCGGCGCACGCGCCGCCGACGACATCGCCGACACCAACCATCTCAAGACCGGCGCGCTGTTCGCAGCGGCGCTGGAGATGGCCGCGCTGCTCGCCGATGCCGACGACGCCACGCGGCGCGCGCTCGGCCGGGTCGCGCTCGAGCTGGGGCAGGCGTTCCAGCTCCAGGACGATCTGCGTGACCGCCACGACAGTGCGTCCACCGGCAAGGACAGCCACCAGGACGCCGGCAAGTCGACCCTGCTGGCATTGCTCGGCGCCGACGAAGTCGAGCGCCGCCTGCGTGCGCATCTGCGGCGCGCCCGCGACACGCTGGCTGACATCTACGGCGAGGACAGCGCGCTGGAGGCATACTGCAGCCGCCTGTTCGGAGCGTCGCGATGAAGCTGGCATCCGGTGCCGGCGATGTCGCGCCGCTGGTGGCACGCAAGAACGATCACCTGGACATCGTGCTCGACGAGGCCCGTGCCCGCACGTGCGTCGCGACCGGCCTGGCCGACTATGCGTTCGAGCACTGCGCGCTGCCCGAGCTCGACCTCGACGCGATCGATCTGGGCACCACGCTGTTCGGACGCCCGCTGCGCGCGCCGCTGCTGATCAGCTCGATGACCGGCGGCGCACTGCGCGCGACCGCGATCAACCGTCACCTCGCCGAGGCCGCGCAATCGCTGGGCATCGCGCTGGCCGTGGGCTCGCAGCGGGTGGCGCTGGAAACGCAGGCCGACCACGGCCTGACCCGGGACCTGCGGCGGCGCGCGCCCGACGTGCCGATCCTCGCCAATCTCGGCGCTGCGCAACTGCGTGACGGCGGCCCGGACCTCGCACGACGTGCGGTCGAGATGATCGACGCCGACGCGTTGATCGTGCATCTCAACCCGCTGCAGGAAGCGGTCCAGCGCGGCGGCGATCGCGACTGGCGCGGCATCCTCGGCGCGATCGAGCACCTGGCCACGCGTGCGTCGGTTCCGCTGGTGGCCAAGGAGGTGGGCGCAGGTCTGTCGCCGGATGTCGCCCGGCGCCTGTGGGATGCGGGCGTGTCGGTGATCGACGTTGCCGGTGCCGGTGGCACCAGTTGGGCTGCGGTCGAGGCCGAGCGCGCACGCGATCCTGCAGACCGGGCCGTGGCGATGGCCTTCGCCGGCTGGGGCATCCCGACCGCGCAGGCGATTACCGACGTCCGCCAGGCGCTGCCCGAAGCCACACTGATCGCCTCGGGCGGGATCCGCGACGGCGTCGATGCCGCCAAGGCGATTGCCCTGGGGGCCGATCTCGTCGGCCAGGCCGCATCGCTGCTCGCCAGTGCGGTGACCTCGACCGAGGCGGTCATCGCCCACTTCGAGATCGTGGTGCGCCAGTTGCGGATCGCCTGCTTCTGCACCGCCAGCCGCGACCTCGACGCCTTGCGACGGGCGCCCCTGCGCGTCCGGCACGGCGACCGTGTCCTGCCGCCGGCATGACCCATTTCGCGTTCGTCGCCCCGCCCTTTCCCAGCCACATGCGCGCACTGCAGACAGTCGCGCAAGCACTGATCGATCGCGGCCACCAGGCCACCTTCTTCCACCTGCCCGAGGCCGCGGCCTGGCTCGCCGACCCGCGCATCGGCTTTCGCGCGATCGGGGCGGCCGACCAGCCTGCCGGCACGTTGGCCGCGATGCTGCGGCGGGCCGCGCGGCCCGGTGGGCCCTTGGGCCTGCGCCGCGTGATCCTGGACGTCGCCGAGTCGACCGACCTGCTGTGCCGCACCCTGCCCGATGCGTTCGCGCGCGCCGGTATCGACGCAGTGGTCTGCGACCAGATGGAGGCGGCCGGCGGCCTGGTGGCCGAGGCGCTCGGCCTGCCCTACGTCTCGGTCGCCTGCGCGCTGCCGGTCAACCGCGAGCCCGGCGTGCCGCTGCCGGTGATGCCGTGGGCCTACGCCGACGACGCCCGGACGCGGCAGCTGTGCGAGGCGAGCAGCCGCGTCTACGACCGTCTGATGGCGCCGCACGGCCGGGTGATCGCGCGCCACGCGGCAGCGTTCGGCCTGTCGCCCCGCCACGCGCTGCACGACTGCCTGTCGCCGTATGCGCAACTCAGCCAGACCGTCGTCGGGCTGGAGTTCCCGCGCCATGCGCTGCCCGCGCACTTCCATCATGTCGGCCCGTTACGCGACGCTGCGCCCGATCCGCCGCTGACCTTGGACTTGGCGGCGGACCGGCCGGTGGTGTTCGCGTCGCTGGGCACCCTGCAGGGCCAGCGGCTGGCGATCTTCCGCCGCATCGTGCGCGCCTGCCGCCGGCTGGGTGCGCATCTGGTGCTGGCCCACTGCGGTGGTCTGTCGCCGGCCCAGGCGCGCAGCCTGCAAATCCCCGGTGCGATCGAGGTCGTCGACTTCGTACCGCAGCGCGCGATGCTCGCGCGCGCCGATGCGGTGATCTCGCACGCCGGGCTCAATACTGTCCTCGATGCCTGCGTCGCTGGGACCCCGATCCTCGCGCTGCCGATCGCCTTCGACCAGCCTGGCGTCGCGGCGCGCGTGGTCCACGCCGGCGCCGGCCTGAAAGCCTCCGCGCACCTGGCCGGCGCCAGCACGCTGCAACGCCTGCTCTCCCGGCTGCTCGACGAACCGGGCTTCGGGCAGCGTGCGCAGGCGCTGGGCGTCGCGGCGCAGGCCGCGGGCGGCAGCGCGCGTGCCGCCAGGATCGCGGAGGCGGTGGCGACCACTGCCCGCCCGGTTTTGGCCGAGGCCGCCTGATGGATGCGCACCATGACCTGATCCTGGTCGGCGCCGGGTTGGCCAACGCGCTGATCGCGTTGCGCCTGCGCGATACCCGTCCCGACCTGCGCGTGCTGATGCTCGAGCGCGGCCCCCAGCCCTGCGGCAACCACACCTGGTCGTTCCACGACAGCGACCTGACCGACGCGCAGCGGCACTGGCTGGCACCGCTGGTGCATCGCCACTGGCCGGCGTACACGGTGCGTTTCCCCGAGCGGCAACGGCGCCTGGACGGCGGTTACGCCAGCGTGCTGTCGGACACCCTCGCAGCGCGTCTGCGCGACGCCCTCGGCGACGCGCTGCACTGCGACACGGCGGTCGTCGAACTGGCGCCGACGCATGTCGTGCTCGGCGATGGCCGCACACTCACCGCCGGCGCCGTCGTCGATGGCCGCGGCGCGCGCGCCAGCCGGTTCATGGCGCTCGGCCACCAGGCGTTTCTCGGCCGCGTGCTGCGCACCGCGCAACCGCACGGGCTCGAACTGCCGGTGATCATGGACGCCGATGTGGCCCAGGGGCTGGGCTACCGCTTCGTCTACCTGCTGCCGTTCTCGGCTGACACCGTGCTGGTGGAGGACACCCACTACGTCGACGACGACCGGCCCGATTTCGATGCGCTCGGCGCGAACATCGACCGCTACGCACGCAACCGTGGCTGGCAGGTGGCCGCCTGCCTGCGCGAGGAACGCGGCGTGCTGCCGATCGTGCTCGACGGCGATGTCGATGCGTTCTGGGACGAAGGCGGCCATCAGCCGCGCGCCGGCCTTGCCGCCGGGTTGTTCCACGCCACCACCGGCTACTCGCTGCCGCACGCCGTCCGGCTCGCCGACCGCATCGTCGCAAGCCAAAAGCTCGATGCCGAGTCCCTGTACGCACTCACCCGGGACGAAGCGCGCGCGCACTGGCAGCGTCAGACGTTCTTCCGCGCGCTCAACCGCATGCTGTTCCGCGCCGGCCGCCCGCAAGACCGCTGGCGTGTGATGCAGCGCTTCTACGGCCTGCCGGCCGGTCTCATCGCCCGGTTCTATGCCGACCGGCTGCAACTGCTGGACAAGCTGCGCATCGTCGCCGGCAAGCCGCCGGTGCCGGTCGCGGCGGCTTGGCGCGCCGTGCGCGGCACCCCTATCGCCTCGAGGAACATGCAATGACGTCACCCAAACGCGCCGTGGTCATCGGCGCGGGTTTCGGCGGGCTCGCGCTCGCCATCCGGCTGCAGGCCGGCGGCTGGCAGACCACGCTGCTCGAAAAGCGCGACAAGCCGGGCGGCCGCGCCTACGTCTACGAAGACCAGGGCTTCGTCTTCGACGCCGGCCCGACCGTGATCACCGACCCTTCGGCGCTGGAAGAACTGTTCGCGCTGACCGGCCGGCGCATGGCCGACTACGTCGAGCTGCTGCCGGTCGAGCCGTTCTATCGGCTGTGTTGGGAGGATGGCTCGCACTTCGACTATGCCAACGACCAGGAGGCGCTCGACCGCCAGATCCACGCGCGCAATCCGGCCGATGTCGCCGGCTATCGGCGTTTTCTGGCGTATTCCAAGGACGTCTTCGAGGCCGGCTATGTCGAACTGGGCGCAGTGCCATTCCTGTCGTTCCGCGACATGCTCGCTGCCGGCCCGCGTCTGGCCCGGCTGCAGGCCTGGAAGAGCGTGTACGGCATGGTGGCGCGCTTCATCCAGGACGAGCAGCTGCGCCAGGCATTCTCGTTCCATTCGCTGCTGGTCGGCGGCAATCCGTTCAAGACCTCGTCCATCTACACGCTGATCCACGCGCTGGAGCGGCAGTGGGGGGTGTGGTTCCCGCGTGGCGGCACCGGTGCGCTGGTGCGCGGGCTGGTGCGGCTGTTCGAGGACATGGGCGGGCGCATCGAACTCAATGCGGATGTCGCCCGGATCGAGGTCGCGCAGTCGCGCGCCACCGGCGTGCAGTTGACCGACGGCCGGCAGTTCGCGCTCGACGCGCTGGCCTCCAATGCCGATGTCGTGCACACCTACGATCGCTTGCTCGGCCACCATCCGCGCGGCGCACAGCAGGCGGCCGCGCTCAAACGCAAGCGCTTCAGCATGTCGCTGTTCGTGTTGTACTTCGGCCTCGATCGCCGTCACGAGCAGTTGCGGCATCACACCGTGTGCTTCGGCCAGCGCTACCGCGGACTGATCGATGAGATCTTCGACGGCCCGACGCTCCCCAACGACTTTTCGCTCTACCTGCATGCGCCCTGCGCGACCGATCCATCGCTCGCACCGCCGGGCTGCGGCAGCCACTACGTGCTCGCACCGGTGCCGCACCTGGGCAACGCCGACATCGACTGGGATATCGAAGGGCCCCGCTACCGCGACCGCATCTTCGACTACCTCGAGCGCTTCTACATGCCCGGCCTGCGTCAGCAACTGGTCACCAGCCGCTTCATCACCCCGTTCGATTTCCGCGACACGCTCAACGCACACCACGGCTCGGCGTTCTCGCTCGAACCGGTGCTGACCCAGAGCGCATGGTTCCGTCCGCACAACCGAGACGCCGACATTCCCAATCTCTACCTCGTCGGGGCCGGCACCCATCCCGGTGCCGGCGTGCCCGGCGTCGTCGGCTCGGCCAAGGCCACCGCCGCATTGATGCTGGACAGCGCGGCGCCATGAGCGACGCGCTGCTCGCGCACGCGCATCGCACGATCGCGGTCGGCTCCAAGAGCTTCGCCACCGCGTCGCGGTTGTTCGACGCCCGCACCCGTCGTAGTGCCGTGCTGCTCTACGCCTGGTGCCGCCATTGCGATGACGTTGTCGATAGCCAGCAACTGGGCGCGGGCGGCGCGATCGAGCCGGACGGCCGCGGCGCCGAGCGTCTGCGCGAGCTCTATGCGCAGACCCACCGCGCCTACGCAGGTGAGACGATGACAGAGCCCGCGTTCGCCGCGCTGCAGGCGGTCGCCCGCGCGCACCGCATCCCGATCTCGCTGCCGCTGGCGCATCTGGACGGCTTTGCGATGGACGTCGAGGGTCAGCGCTACGACACGCTCGATGACACGCTGCGCTACTGCTACCACGTCGCCGGCGTGGTCGGGCTAATGATGGCGCGCATCATGGGCGCGCACGACGAGGCCACCCTCGACCGCGCCTGCGACCTCGGCCTGGCGTTCCAACTGACCAACATCGCCCGCGATATCGTCGACGACGCGCAGCTCGGCCGCTGCTATCTGCCCGAGACCTGGCTGGCCGCGCACCGGGTGCCGAGGGCCGAACTGGCCGACCCTCGCCGCCGGCACGCATTGGCCGAGATGGCCGCAGCGCTCGTGCGCGCCGCCGAGCCCTACTACGCCTCCGCCCGGCACGGCCTAACGGCGCTGCCGCTGCGCTCGGCGTGGGCGGTGGCCACCGCCCACGGGGTCTATCGCGAAATCGGCCTGCGGGTCGAGCGCGAGGGTGCGCGGGCCTGGGATCGGCGGGTCAGCACCTCGCGTGCGACCAAGCTGCGTCTGCTCCTGCGCGCCGCCGGCACCGCGGTGGGTTCGCGGTGGCAGGCCCCGCCCGCGCGTCCGACGCAACTGTGGCAGCGGCCGCCGACCTCAGGCGCGGGGATCTGACCTGCGCGTATCCTGCCGGCGCAGCGGGCCGCCGTGGATGCGCCGCAGATCGGTCTTGAGCCGGTCCACCGAGGGCGCCCACAGGAAGCCGAACGACACGCAGCCGTCCTTGCCGTCCACCGCGTGGTGCATGCGATGGGCCTGGTACAGGCGTTTGAGATAGCCGCGGCGCGGCACGTAGCGGAATGGCCAGCGCTGGTGCACCAGGCCATCGTGCGCGATGAAGTAGAGCGCGCCATAGGCAGTCATGCCCGCGCCGATCCATTGCAACGGCGGCCAGCCGTTCGTCCCCAGATAGATCAGCGCGATCGCGATGCCGGCGAACACCACCGCGAACAGGTCGTTCTTCTCGAAGCGCCCTTGCCGCGGCACATGGTGCGAACGATGCCAGCCCCACCCCCAGCCGTGCATGATGTATTTGTGCGCGGCCCAGGCCACCCACTCCATCGCAGCCAGTGTGCAGAGGAAGACCGCAGTGTTGGTAAGCAGGGACATGGCCAGCGTCGCAGGCGGATGCGACAGCGTACCCGCGTGCCGTGAAAGGCCGCGTCAGGGCCGCATGACCCAGCGGTCGCGACGCCCGTGAACCGGCCCCGATCCTGGCGCTCGGGCTGGCGCCTGGAGGACAGACTGGCCTTCCCACGCCTGCGCTGGCTGCGCCACGACGACCTGATCGTGCTGGCGACACTGGGCCTGCACGTGCTGTGGCTGCGCGTGCTCGGTCGCAGCCTGGTCTGCCCCTGTGGCGTGGTCACGCTGTGGCAGTTCAGCGACGAACCCGTGCAGAACTCCCAACAGGTCGCCGACCCCTACTCGCTACTCCACGTCGTCTTCGGGATGGGGCTCTATCTCGTCTTCACCTGGCTGCGTCCGCGCTGGCCACGCATCGACCGCGCGGTGCTGGCGCTGATCAGCAGCACCGCCTGGGAGATCGTCGAAAACACGCCCTGGGTCATCGCGCTTCTGAACAACGCGACCAACGCCGCGCCGGACTACCACGGCGACAGCATTCTCAACTCGCTGGCAGACACCGGCTTTGCGATGCTCGGCTTCGCGATCGCCGCGCGCCTGCCCTTGCGGTGGATCCTCGTGCTGGCGCTGGTGCTCGAACTGATCGTGAGCCTACGCATCCACGATGGCTTCCTGCTCGCCAGCGGCCGTCTGGTGCTCGGGCTCTTCGGACGAGTCGGGTAATCGCCACCGCAAGGCGGCGTTTACTCAGATCCGGCCGCCCGGCGTGCGCGGCAGCAGCGCGGTCGCCAGCCCGAGCAGCGGCAGGAAGGCGGTGACGTGGTACACCCAGACGATGCCGCGCGCGTCCGCGAGTTGCCCCAGCGCAGCCGCGCCGATGCCGCCGATCCCGAACATCAGGCCGAACATCACGCCCGACACCATGCCCACGCGTCCCGGGACCGCCTCCTGCGCATAGACCACCAGCGCGGCGAACGCCGACGACATCACCAGGCCGATCACTACGGCGAGTACGGCGGTCGCCACCAAGCCGACATACGGCAGTGCCAGCGCGAACGGCGCCACGCCCAGGAACGAGATCCAGATCACCGCCTTGCGTCCGATGCGATCGCCGACTGGACCGCCGGCGAATGTGCCCAGCGCGATCGCGCCCAGGAACAGGAACAGGCAGACCTGGCTCTGCTGCACGCCCAAGCCGAAGCGCTCGATGAGGTAGAACGTGAAGTAGTTGGTGAACGAGGCGATGTAGACGAACTTCGCGAACATCAGCACCGCCACCACCGCGATCGCCTGGACGACCTTGCTGCGCGGCAATCCGCTGCCGCGGCGGCCCGCCAGGCTCGCCAGCCGCGCCTGACCGTGCTGCACCGACCAGCGCGTGAGCCGCAGCAGCACGAACACCGCGAGCCCTGCGACCAGCATCAACCAGGCGACCGCCGACTGCCCGTGCGGGATCACGACCGCGGCCGCCAGCAGCGGACCGATAGCCTGACCGGTGTTGCCGCCGACCTGGAACGTCGACTGCGCGGTGCCGAAGCGCCCGCCCGATCCCATCCGCGCCACACGCGAGGCCTCGGGATGGAAGGTCGCCGAGCCCACGCCGACGATCGCCGCTGCCAGCAGCAGCATCGGATAGCTGTGCGCCGCCGCGAGGGTTGCGATGCCGACGAAGGTCACCGCCATACCGGCCGGCAGCAGATACGGCATCGGGTGACGGTCGGTGTACAGGCCGATCCACGGCTGCAGCAGCGAGGCGGTGATCTGGTAGACCAATGCGATGCCGCCGATCTGGCCGAAGCTCAGGTCGAAATCGCGCTTGAGCAGCGGGAAGATCGCCGGCAGCGTCGCCTGGATCAGGTCGTTGAGCAGGTGCGCGAACGCGGCGGCGCCGACCACACCGAGCGCGAAGCCCTGCGCAGGCGAGGTCGGATCGGATGCAACGGCGGTGGGGGGTTGGGACGAAGGCTCGGACATCGAAGATCGATCGAATCGCGAGCGCCGCGGGCCGCGCGCAGGCACGGTCGATGCCGACGGCCTCGGCACGCATCGGCGGCGCCGGATGCGTCTGTGTGGGGGAACGGAAGCCTAGGCCATCGCCGCCGGCGTGTCATGCGCCCGCACACGCGCCGGTATGCTGTGGACATGCACGAACACGCCAACACCGAATTCACGCTGCGTCCTGCGCGGCTCGACGACATCAACGGCATCTTCCATGTCCGCACCTCGGTCCGCGAGAACGCGCTGAGCCTCGATGCGCTCGCAGCCCTGGGCATCACGCCCGCATCGATCGCGCAGAGGCTGCAGGGCGCGCCCTGCGCCTGGGTCGCCTGTGACGGGCCGGCGATCGTGGGCTTTTCGATGGTCGACCTGGACGAAGGCGCGCTGTTCGCCGCCTTCGTGCTGCCCTCGCACGAGGGCCGCGGTATCGGCAAGGCGCTCGTCGCGCCGGCCGAGCGCGCCTTGTTCGCGCGGCATCCGGTCGCTTGGCTCGAAACCGCCCGCGCCTCGCGCGCCGAGGGCTTCTACCGCCGTCTGGGCTGGGGCGATGCGACCGACATCGGCGGCGGCGACATCCGATTGGAAAAGCCCCGGCCCTGATGCAGGCCGGGCATTCGGTCAGCGCGCCGTCGGCCCGATTCCACCCGCGCCCTTCGTGCGTGCAGCTCGGCGACGCTGCCGGCGTTCGAGCCGCGCCCATTCGAGCAGCAGCAGCGCCATGCCCCCGTTGAGCACGAGTTCGCCGGGCCAGATGGCCGCGTAGCCGTGCCCGGTGTCCATCGCCGCAACCAGGCCCACGACATCGACGATGGCGCCCGCAGCGACCAAGGTGCCGCACAGCTTGATGCCGCGGGGTTGCCCGGTGGCGGTCATCATCCACAGCGCGGCGACGACCAGCAGCAAAGTGACGATGAGGTAGGCGATGGTCATGGGCGGCCCTCGCGGTCCGGGCCGACGACGCGCTCGACCAGTCGCTCGGCCATGCGATCGCCGCGACGATGCAGCAGCCGCTGCACGATCGCGGTCGCCTGCAGCCCGAAACAGCCGACCAGAAAGGCGATGCCGGCCTGCAGGTGCGCGCCGGCACCGGCGAAGAAGCGTTCGTTGAGTGCCGGCCCGACGAACACCGCGACCAGCGCACCGCTGATCGCCCGCACCATCGCCCGGTGCCGCGACGGCGCATCGTCGAGGACCAGCGGCAACAGCGCACCGCAGACCCCGGCCAGGACAATCCACAGTTGGATCAGCATGCTGTCCATGGCCGTCCTCACTTCGGCAACAGCACGACATCCGCGCCGCGTGCACCGCGCACCGTGACCGTCGCACCGGGCGCGCTCGGAACCACGACCGTGCGGCCCACCCACCGGTCGCAGCTTCCGCCACTGGTGCCTGCAGTGAACACATGCCACTGCTGGGCCCCGTCCACGGCCGCCAGCTCCAGGGCGACCCGGCACGGCGTCGCGCCGCCCTGACGCCACTCGCCCGACCGCTCCCCCAGCGTGGCGGCGACCAGACGCAGTTCGACCGCAGCGTCGCCAGGCGCCGACAGCGTCAGCGTGCGCGGCCCGCTCGCCGTGACCGCATCGCCTGTCGGGCGCAGGGTAAGTGGCGTCAGCGACAGCCCGTCCAGGCGCACATGCCGGCCGTCGATCTGCACCATCAGCCGGCGCCCGGACAGGCGGTCGCAGGCCGTGCCACCGTTCACCGACAGCCCCGCCGTGTAGCCGGTGCCCTCGCGCTTGAGCGGCAGCCGGCACGCCCATGGCGCGCCGAGGCGCAGCTCGCCGCCGCCCGGCGCCAGTTGCAACCGCACCGCATGCGGCACCGGGCCGTCCCATCCGCTCCCCAGCCAGACCTCGGGATCGGCGGCCTGTCCGGCGAGTGTCGGCAGCCAGGCGGCGAGCAGCACGATGCCTCGCAATCTCCACTTGTCCATGTTCGCTGTCCTCTGATTCGTCGACCGCGGCATTGCGATCGATCAGCCCCACACGTGCCATGCCGATGCAACTGCCGTGGTCAGCGCCACCGCTGCCGTTGCCACGACCCAAGCGACGCTTCGCTTGCGCTGCGGGATCGGCGGCAGTGAGCGTGCGATCGCCTCGGCCATCTCCGGCGTCAGCTCGAACTCGACGGTGCGCCTCATCGCCGCAGCCCGGCAGTGGGTAACGGCACGTCATCGAAGTACACCCGGATCTCTTCGCAGTCCTCGCCGTGCAGTTCGACCCGCAGCCGATGCACGACCTCCCGCCCGCGCCGGCGCCCGAGCAGCCGCAACGCGTGCACGCGGCCGTCGGCATCGCGCCGCACGGTGCAGGCAATCTGCAGCTCGGCATGGGCGAGGCGATGCCGCCGCCACGGGCGCAGGCTCTCGAGTGCGGTGCCCCAAGTGCGAGCCGCACCAATGCCTCGTGTCGGCAGCGCTGGAAGGTGGTTTCCATGCGCGCGCGTCCATCACGTACGGCGCCCTGGAAGGCGTCCACCAACATGGTGAGTGGATAGCGCTGGACCGCCACTCAGGCGCCCTCCATCCAGGCGGGCTTGCGCGGGAAGCCGACGTGGTAGCAGAGCCATTGCAGCACCACCTGATGCTCGCCGACCTGGAGAATGGTGAAGCTCTTCTCCAGCCCGATGATGCTGCCGCGCGGTGCGTCGGTCAGGCAGCGATTGAGCAGCGCACGCGCCGCCTCGACTTCCTCGTCGGTACGCATGCGGGTGGGGTTGTCGGTCCCCACGACGATGCGTTTGACGAACTTCACCTCGCTCAGGTCGAACATCGGATGCTCCCGGTGCGTGTTCGGTCGCCATCAACGCCGGAGCGCATCGCCGTCAGCGTCGCGCCTCCATGTCGATCGCTGCGAAAGCGCGCCCGCGCACGCGGCGCGGGCGCGATGCGATCAGGTCACCGGCACCGGATCGCTGATCTTCCTCGGCGCACAGGCCGTCTGCAGGATGTCGAGCACCCGGGCCAGGCCTTCGGGCATCCCGTTGTCCTCGGCATGCACGTTGACGTGGTACTTGGCCGAGTTGTCCGACGAGCGGGTGTTCTCCTTGTGCGTGGCGACCGAGCCCTGGATGCGGACCTTGGCGCTGAACACCCCCCAGCCGACCTGCATCGTTGCGTCCAGGGTCGCCGAGGCGTCGGAGCTCTCCTTGCTGGAGAACGACGACTTCACCTCCATGTCGAAAGTGACATCCACGGTGTTGATCGACAGGTTGGGCACCTTGACGATCGCCAGCAGCGGCACCTCCAGTTCGACTTCCTCTTCATGGATGCCGGGGTTGGCCGGGTCGATGCTGTCCACCGGCCGCTTGAAGCGGAACGTGGCGGTGCGCGTGCCGCCGACACCGGTGGGGTCGTTCGCCGGGTCCGGCGGCGGCAGAAAGCCGATCACCTTGATGAAATCCGCAGTCGCCTGCGCGAGCCGGACCTGCGCGTCGCAGGCCGCGTTCAGCGGTCCACCGATGAGGTCGCCCATCGGCAACCCTTGGAACTGATCGGAAATGTTGACGAGTTCGTTTGCCATGTCATTGCTCCTTGAAGTCCGCTAGACCGGAAGGTCGCCCTCCTCGGGCGGCCAGCTCTGGCCGACCGTGCGAAAGACGCCCTGGGTCTGCGCGAGATGGTTGATGAGTCTGGCGGCGCCGTCCGTCGGCTCGGAGCCCTCCACGCGCAGCACCACGTGGACGGATCCTTGTCCACCAGCGACCGCCGCGCCGGTGTCGACGTTGATACAGGGCCGAGGCCCGCTGCCGCGGCGCGTCCAGGCGCGCTCGGGCGGATCGTCGCGGGCAGGCGTCTGCTCTTCGCGCGCGGTCAACCCGCCCAGGTCGGCGTCGAAGGTGATCTCGACATCCTTGATGCGCAGCACATTGGTGGACACCAGCGGCAGCAGCGGCGCCCGGTAGAGATCCTCATCGCCGGCTTGCGCGTCGGGGTGCATCGACGGCAGCCGGATCACCACGCTCTTGGGTCGGTTGTCCTCGTCGAAGAACTCACCCAGGTGCGCGGTCTGGTGCTGCTCGATCCGGTCCTGCGCCTCGATCACTGCGCCTGCAAGCGCTTCGATCAGGCTGTTGAGCGTTGTCTGTGTCGTCATGATGGGCGTCCTCGCCGGCAGGCGCCGGGTGTGCGTTCAACCAGCCGTCGGATTGGCGGGAAAGGCCTCGACCCGCGCCAGCCAGCCGCGCAGGAAGCGCTGCAGCGAGGGCCGTCGCGCGACAAGCGTGCGGTAGTAATCGACGCGCCCCTTGCGATAGGCGAGATAGACCGCAACCGGGTCGGCCGCCTGGAGCGCGGCGAACGTGCCTGGGCCGAACGCCCCGTCCACCTGCAGCCGCGGCTGCGCCCCCAGCTCATTGAGCACGCGCTGCAGCAGCTTGATGGCGTTGGCGCCGGCGTTGACATAGAAGTCGAACACGATCTCGGCCAAGGGCTGCAGTGAGATCGCATCGCCGTGCAGCGGGTCCCAGTACAGCCGGCGATAGAGCACCGCGGCTTGCGCGTCGGTCAGCGCGCGCAGGGTCTCCAGGCTGGGGGCCACGCCGAGCAGGGCCTGTGCATGCCGGCGAAAGGTCGCGAACGTGATGCCTTTGTTGGTCGCGCCCCCGGGTCGGCCGGATCGTTGACGTAGCCGCCCTCGAAGCGCAGCAAATGGGGGAAAAAGCGTTGAAAGTCAGCCATGACATCCTCGTTTCGCGATGCGCTGTGCGGTGGATGCAGCCTCGCCGACGCCGCGCCCGGGCCCCATCGGCAGGATGCCGAGACCGCGATGGACGAATGCCGACCTTGCACGGCGCGCGCGCGCAGGCGCGCGGCGGTCGCACCGATGACATCGGAACTGGCGCCGCCAAGGATCGGCATCGCACCGATGGCAAGCCCTGTGCCCGGCGACAACAGTGCCGTGCACGCGCCGTTGCGCGCGACCGGAGCCGGGCCCCGTATGTCGATACGCCTGATGCCATTGCCCTGCCCGACAGTGCGCACGCGCCCATGCGCGCCGACCGCCGCCGGTCGATCGAGGGTGCGTTCCTGCGCGTCGGGTATGCGTGCACCGGGCATGCCGTCAGCCGGCGCCGTGCGCACCATCGGCGCCCGCCTCCTCCAGGCGGCTGATCCCTTCGCGCAGCGCATACCGGGTCAGGCCGGCGATGCCCGCAACGCCGAGCTTGGCGAAAACATGCTCGCGATGCGTCGCCACCGTCTTTTCGCTGATGTGCAGCCGCGCGGCGATCTGCCGCGTCGACCAGCCTTCGGCATAGAGCTGGGTGACCTCGCGCTCGCGTCCGGTCAGCGGCGATGGGCCCAACGCCGCGTCGCGGTTGCGGTAGGCATCGATGAACACCGCCTCCAATCCCGGGCTGAGCACCATGCGACCGCCGGCCACACCGCGCAGCGCGGCAAGCAGGACCTCGACCGGATCGCGCTTGAGCACATAGCCGCGCGCGCCTGCATCGAAGGCCTCCTTGACCGCGCTGTGGCCACCGGCATGCGCCAGGCACAGCACGCGCGCCGCCGGTGTTCTCGCCAGCAGGCGGCGGGTCGCCTCGATGCCATTCATGCCCGACATCGTGGGCTCGACCACCGCGATGTCGAACGCCAGGCGCCGCGCGAGCCGCAGCATCTCCAGGCCGTCGCTGGCAACCCCCGCGATCTCGAGGTGTGGATCGCCGGCGAGCAATGCGCGCACACCATCGCGCACCAGTGTCTGGCCGTCGGCCAGCAGGATGCGCAGCGTCATCGCGCACCTCCGCACATTCCCACGTCCGCGCACAACGCCTGGCGCCGTTGCGCGGTCGTCTCGTTTCCATGCCGTCGCCGGATCATCGCTCCCTCCCTAGCGTCGATGACGCGGCGATTGCCGCCTCCGGACCGAGCATCACCAGCGCGCCGATCTAAGTCCTTCCGGAAAGCTTCCGGGCGGGCGGTGCGCCACGGCATCCGCCGATGCGCGACCCGCGCCGATCACAGGCGCGCGCGTTCCAACACGGACACGGACACGGACACGCGAAGACACCGGCATCTGCGCCGGCGCCACAGGAGGGCGAATGGCGAGCAAGATCCCGGGAGGCTCGGACCGATTCCGGATAGGCGACTGGATCGTCGTTCCCGCAGAGGGCCGCCTGCTACGCGCAGGCCATCGCCGTCGCCTGGAACCCAGGACCATGACCTTGCTGTGCGCGCTGGCCGCGAGTAACGGCGCGGTCCGCAGCGCCGATGCCCTGCTCGATGCCTGCTGGCCCGGACAGGACTTAAGTGACAACGCAGTGCATAAGCATGTGGCGTTGCTGCGCGCCGCGCTGGGCGATAGCGCCCAGGCCCCGCGCTACATCGACACGCTGCACCGGCGCGGCTATCGGCTGCTGGTCCCGGTGGCGCCGGTCATCGCACACGGCGGGGTTGCCAGCGCAGAGGCCGATGCCGCCGCGCTGGTGGCGGGCGCCTGCGCGCTGGACGATGTCCTGGATCCTGCGCCGCGAATGCGCGATGCCGGTGTCGACGCCTTGGTGCTCGCACGACTGGCCCGCGACAACCGCCGCTTGCGCACGCTCTGCGCGGCCTTGCTGCGGCGGTGTCGGGGAACCGAGCACGGGCCGCCGGTCGGCTGAGCCGTCACAACGCGGTGATCGAGCCGCGGGCCATCGGTTCTCGCATGTGCGGTCGCGCGCCTGGAACCGCGCGTAGCGCTGTCCTGCTGCGGGTGGTGACGCGTCCGTGCCTACGCGACCTCGAGCACCACCTTTCCAACATGCACGCCGGCCTCGAGGTAGGCGTGTGCGGCCGCGGCCTCGGCCAACGGGAACGTGCGGTCGACGACCGCGCGGACCCGCCCCTCGGCGATCCACGGCCACACCCTCCGTTCGACCGCTTCGGCCAGACGTGCCTTCTCATCGGCGCTGCGCGGCCGCAAGGTCGAGCCGGTGAGAACGGCCTGCTTCTGCATCAGCCGCATCACCGGAACCTCCAGCACCGCGCCGCCCAGCGCGGCGATGTAGACGATGCGCCCACCACGGTTGAGCGCGCGCAGCGTGGCCTCGAACGTCGGCGCGCCGACCATATCCAGCGCGACGTCGACGCCGCCGTGCGCGCGCGCGACCTCCGCGAAATCCTCGGTTCGCGTATCGACCGACACCTCTGCGCCCAGTGCGCGCGCCTGCGCGGCCTTCTCCGCGCCCCGGCTGCACGCCAGCACATGCGCCCCGGCCGCGCGCGCCATCTGGATCGCCGCCACGCCGATGCCCGAAGTCGCGCCATGCACCAGCAGCCATTCGCCGGCCTGCAGGGCGCCATGTTCGAACACGTTGGCGTAGACCGTGAACACGGTCTCCGGCAGCGCGGCGGCGTGGACCCAGTCCAGCCCGTCCGGTATCGGCAACACGTGACGGGCGTCGGCCAACGCGTGGGTCGCATAGCCGCCACCGCCCAGCAGCGCACAGACCCGGTCGCCCGGGCGCCATCGACCTGCGCCATGCACGATCTCGCCCGCCACCTCCAGGCCGAGCGTCTCCGGCGCGCCGGGCGGCGGCGGGTAGCTGCCGAGGCGCTGCACGATATCCGGCCGGTTGACGCCCGCCGCTCGCACCCGGATCAGCACCTGTCCCTCCGCCGGCACAGGCATCGGCAGTTCAACCGGATGCAGCGCATCCGCCTCGCCTTTGCCGTCGCGGATGGCGATGGCGGTCATGGTCGATGGCTGCATGGCGTTCCTGGGGTCGGCTGTGACGAAGCGCCAGAGCATACCGGTGCCCGCCTGACGATCAGGTGCAGCCTGCTGGCCCGGTGCATGGCATGCCGCCACCGACGCGCCGAAACCCGCGCGGCGGTGCCGCTATGCGCCGCGCCGCTCGCTCCCGTCGTCGGCCGCGCCGTCGTCCAGAGCGATGAAGCGCAGTCCCACGCCCGGCTCGGTCGCGATGTAGCGCGGCGCGGCGGCGTCGTCGCCGAGCCTGGCGCGCAACTTGCCGACCAGGATGCGCACGTAATGCGCGTCCTCGGTGTGGCTGGGCCCCCAGATCTCGCGCAGCAACTGCGGCTGGGTCAACACGCGGCCGGCATTGCGCAGCAGCATCGACAGCAAGGCGTACTCCTTGCGCGACAGCGCCAGCGGCGCGCCGTCCAAGCGCACCTCGCGGCGCGCCAGGTCGAGGTGCAGGTGGCCATCATCGAACACCGGCGCCTCATTCGGGCCCTGCGCCTGCTGGCGCAGCAGCATGCGGATCCGCGCCATCAGTTCGGCCGTGCCGAACGGTTTGGTCACGTAGTCGTTCGCGCCCGCATCGAGCGCGGCGACCTTGCCGCCCTCGTCGTTGCGTACCGACAGCATCACCACCGGCACCTGCGACCAACTGCGGATCTCGCGCAGCACCGCGTGCCCGTCGATGTCGGGCAGTCCGATGTCGAGCACCACGAGGTCGGCGCCGCCTTCGGCCAGCAGTGTCAGCGCCCGTGCGCCGTCCTCGGCAAGCGCGACGCGGTAGCCCTGCGCGCGCAGGCTGATGTCCAGGAACCGCCGGATCTGCGGTTCGTCGTCGACGACCAAGATGCGCGCCGGCATCGACGCAGCAGACTCAGGCTTCGCCGGCATGGTCGGGCTCCGGTTCTGGCGGGCGCTGCAGAGGCAGCTCGATCCGGATCAGCGTGCCGGTGCCGTCGGGCCCGCGCAACGCCGAGACCGCACCGCCGTGCGCACCGACCATACCCTGGCAGATCGTCAGTCCGAGGCCGGTACCTTTGCGGCCACGATCGCCGCGTTCGACGCTGTAGAACATGTCGAAGATGCGCGCACGCTCCTCGTCGGGGATCCCGGGGCCACGGTCTGCGACATCGATGCGCAGCACGTCCTGCGCAGTGTCTGGGGCCGCGCCCGGCAGCAGGCGCGCGGCCACTGTGATCGCCTCGCCCGGCGGCGAGAACCCGGCCGCGTTCTCGAGCACGTTGAACAGCGCCTGCTCGAGCAGGGCCGGATGCACCCACAGCGGCGGCAAGGCGGGCGCGAGGTCGAGCACGACGCGGACCTCGGGCCGATAGCGGCGCAGCCGCGCGACCGCCGAGCCGACGAGTTCGTCGACGCCGATCCAGTCGCGGTTGAGCGACAGCCCATCCTGGCCCAGCCGGGTCATGTCGAGCAGATTCTGGATGTAGCGGTCCAGGCGCTCGCCCTCGAGCACGATGGTCTCCAGCAGCGCGCGCCGGTCCGCCCCCTCCATCGCCTCGCCGTAGCTGGCCAGGCTGCTGGCCGAGCCGATCATCGAGGCCAGCGGCGAGCGCAGGTCGTGCGACACCGAAGACAGCAACGCCGCGCGCAGGCGTTCGGTCTCGCCTTCGACCCGAGCCCGCTCGAGCGCGCCGACCAGGCGCACGCGCGACGCCGCCTGTGCGATATCGTCGAGCATCGCCTGCGCGAGCCGGCGCTGCTCCAGTCCGGGGCGCGGGGCCTGCGCATCGAAGCGCAACGCGGCGACGCCGTGGACGGTGTCGCCGTCGCGGACCGGCAGCAGCCACCAGCGCAACGCCGATAGCGTGTCGGTATCGCGCCCCGCCGGTTCGCCGTGGCGACGCACCCAGTCCACTGCAGCCGGGTCGAGTCCGTCGGGCAACGTCGACGCGCTCATGGTCTCGTCGAGTTGCATCCAGACCTGCGCACCCAGGCCCTGCGCCAACGCGTCGCGGCCGGCCGCCAGCACCTGACCGAGGTCGGCCGCGGCGGCGAGCTCGCGCCCGAGCGTCTGCAGGCCGGTTGCATGCGCATTGGCCGCGCGCAACGCCAGCACCTGCTGCCGCAGCCGCGAAGCCAACCGCCCGGCGACCAACGCCGCGATCAGGAACAACGTCACCGTGATCACGCTGCGATGGGCCGCGATCTGGAAGGTGAAGCGCGGCTCGATGAAGAAGAAGTTGTAGCTGGCAAAGCTCAACACAGCGGTGACCACCGCCGTGGACATGCGCGTGCGCGCGGCCACCAGCACGACCGCGAGCATGAACAGCATCGACAGATCGTCCAGATGCAGCAAGCGTTGTGTCGCCCAACCCAGCGCGACCGCACCGAGCGTGACCCCGATCGCCCAGGCAACGCCCCGGCCGCCCATCGTGCGATCGCCGCGCCCCGCCCAACGTGCCCGCGCACGTGCGTCGGGCGTGCTGACGATCACCAGCTCAAAGCGTGCGCCCCGCTGCAGCAGGCGCTGGGTGAGCGTGCGGTTAAATGCACGCGCGATGGGGCGCTCGCGCGTGCGGCCGAGCACGATCGAGGACGCGCCGATACGCTCGGCCTGGTCGAGCAATGCAGCGGCGACCTCGTCGCCGTGCACGACCTCGGTCGCAGCGCCGAGACTGCGGGCGAGTGCGAACGCACGGTCGAGTTCGAGCTGCCTGGCGGCATCGGGCGGCGCCCCCGACTGCACGGTGGTCACCGTCCAGGGGGCGTCGCGGCGCTCGGCGATGCGCCGACCCGCGCGCACCAGGTACTCGGACGTCCCCAGCCCGTCGATCGCGACCAGCACCCGGCGTCGCAACGTCGGCCCGGCACGTCCATGCGCCGCCTGCGATTCGCGCAGGTCGGCATCGACGCGGTCGGCCGCGACCTGCATTGCCAGTTCGCGCAGCGCGGCGAGGTTGGAGGGCGTGAAGAAGCCCTGCAGCGCTCGCGTCGCCTGCTCGGGCAGGTAGACCTTGCCCGCCTCCAACCGCTCGATCAGGTCGCGCGGCGGCAGGTCGACCAGGCGGATGTCGCGCAGGCGGTCGAACACGCTGTCGGGGACGGTCTCGGTCACGCGCACGCCAGTGATCGCATGCACGATGTCGTTGAGACTTTCCAGGTGCTGGACATTGACCGTCGTATGGACGTCGATCCCGGCATCGAGCAACTCGATGACGTCCTGCCAGCGCCGCTCGTGGCGGCTGCCCGGCGGATTGCGATGGGCGAGCTCGTCGACCAGTATCAGCGTCGGCCGACGCGCGAGCGCGGCGTCGATGTCGAAGGCCTCAAGCCAGCGGCCCCTGTAGGCGAGGCGCCGGCGCGGCAGCACCTCCATGCCTTCAAGCAACGCGGCGGTATCGGCCCGACCATGGGTCTCGATGAACCCCACGAGCACCGCATGGCCCTGCGCCTGCAGCTCACGCGCACGCGCCAGCATCGCCCAGGTCTTGCCGACGCCGGGCGCGGCGCCCAGGAACACCGTCAGGCGACCGCCACCATGCGCGCGGGCGGCATCGGCCAGCAGCGCATCGGCACGGGCGTCACGGTCGGCGGACATCGGCTTATTGTGCGCCGTCGGCCTGCGACTGCGCGTCGAGCGCGAGGTTGAGCGAGAGCACGTTCACCCGCGCCGCACCGAACAGGCCGAACGTGGGGCCCTGGGTGTGGGCATCGACCAGCGCCTGCACCCGCGCCGGGTCGAGGCCGCGTGCCGCCGCGACCCGCGCGACCTGCACGCGTGCCGCTGCCGGTCCGATGTGCGGGTCGATACCGCTGCCGGACCGGGTGATCAGCTCGTCCGGCACGTCCACAGCGGCGACGCCCTCACGCGCAGCGATGGCCTGGCGCGCGGCCGCGATCTCGGCCCGCAACGCCGGGTTGCCACGCGACAGATTGCTGCCGGCCATCGCCATGGGGTCGTAGCCGGCTGCCGAAGGACGCGGCACGAACCAGCGCGCGCCCGCGAACGGCTGGCCGACCAGCGCCGAGCCGACGATCCGGCCGTCGCGCTCGAGCAGACTGCCCTGGGCCTGTGCCGGGAACAGCACGCGTCCCAGCCCCGTGGCGAGCAGCGCATAACCCAGGCCGGCAACCAGCAGTGTGATCACGGCCAGGCCCAGAGCCGGCCGCAACAGGCCGGCCGAATGCGAAGACGGGAAAACGGTCATGGGGAGTCCTCTACAGGCCGACACTGGCGGCCAGCGCCAGATCGATGAGCTTGATCGCGGCGAACGGCAGCAATACGCCGCCCAGGCCGTAGACGAGCATGTTCCGGCGCAGCAGTGCCGTTGCCCCGGAGGCGCGGAAGCGCACGCCGCGCAGCGCCAACGGAATCAGCAGCGGGATGATCGCGGCGTTGAACAGCAATGCCGCGATCACCGCATTGCGCGGGCTCGACAGCCGCATCACGTCCAGCGCCCCCAGGGCCGGCACCGACGCAGCGAACAGCGCCGGCAGGATCGCGAAGTACTTGGACACGTCGTTGGCCAGCGAGAACGTCGTCAGCGCGCCCCGGGTGATCAACTGCTGCTTGCCAACCTCGACCACCCGCAGCAGCTTGGCCGGGTCGGAATCCAGATCGACCATGTTGCCCGCCTCCTTGGCCGCCTGAGTGCCGGCGTGCATCGCCAGGCCCACGTCGGCCTGCGCCAGCGCGGGCGCATCGTTGGTGCCGTCGCCGACCATCGCCACCAGCCGGCCCTGCGCCTGTTCGGCCCGGATGCGCGCGAGCTTGTCCTCCGGACGCGCCTCGGCGATGTAGTCGTCGACCCCAGCCTCGGCGGCGATCGCGGCCGCGGTCAACGGGTTGTCGCCGGTGATCATTACCGTGCGGATGCCCATGCCGCGCAGCTGCGCGAATTTCTCTCGGATGCCGGTCTTGACCACGTCCGACAGCTCGATCACGCCGAGCACGTGCGGACCTTCGGCGACGACCAGCGGCGTGGCACCGCTGCGTGCGACCTGCTCGACGCGCGCACGCAGTTCCGTCGACACCGTGCCGCCCAGCGCCGCGACATGGGCGACGACCGCATCCATCGCACCCTTGCGGATGTGCCGGGGTGAATCGCCGCCGCCCAGGTCCACACCGCTCATGCGCGTCTGTGCAGTGAACGCGACGAAGTGCGCCTGAGCGGGGGCCTCGAGCGAGGCGCCGGGTCGCCGCGCCAGGCGCACGATGGACTTGCCTTCGGGCGTGGGATCGGCGAGCGAAGCGAGCAGTGCGGCTTCGCGCAGCGCGTCGGGGTCGATCCCCGCCAACGGATGCAGCGCAGTCGCCTGGCGATCGCCGTGGGTGATCGTGCCGGTCTTGTCGAGCAGCAGCACGTCGATGTCGCCGGCCACCTCGACTGCCTTGCCCGACTTCGCCAGCACATTCGCCGACAGCGCGCGATTCATGCCGGCGATGCCAATCGCCGGCAGCAGCCCGCCGATCGTGGTCGGGATCAGGCACACCAACAGTGCGATCAGCAGCAAGGGATCGAGCCGCGCACCGACGAAGCCCGCGATCGCCGGCAGCGTGACCACCACGACCAGGAACGTCAGCGTCATGGTCGCCAGCAGCAGGCCGAGCGCGACCTCATTGGGTGTCTTCTGCCGATTCGCCCCCTCGACCAGCGCGATCATGCGATCGAGGAAGCTGTGCCCGGCTTCGACCGTGACGCGCACGACGATCTCGTCGGACAACACCTTGGTGCCGCCGATCACGCCACTGCGATCGGTCCCCGCTTCGCGCAGCACCGGCGCCGATTCGCCGGTGACCGCCGCCTCGTTGATCGTGGCCAGCCCGAGCACGATCTCACCGTCGGCCGGCACCAACTCGCCTTCCGACACGATCACCAGATCGCCGGGCCGAAGCGCGGATGCGGCCACGCGTTCGGGCGCGTTGGTGGTCTGCGTCGAGGCGACCCGACGTGCGACCAGATCCTGGCGCGCGCGCCGCAACGAGGCGGCCTGTCCGCGGCCGCGCGCCTCGGCCATCGCCTCGGCGAAGTTGGCGAACAGCACGGTGATCGCCAGCAACCCGGTCACCGTCCAACCCAGCACGGGCGACGAGGCCCGGCCCGTCACGGTCAGCGCGGCGGTCAGCAGTGTGGCCAGCCAGACGACGGCCATCACCGGATTGCGCAACGCGTGCTGCGGCGCGAGTTTGACGAACGCATCGCGAACCGCGGCGCGCAGGATGCCGGCATCGAACAGGGTGGGATTGGTCCCGCGCACGGGCGCGGCATCTTGGGAAAGAGAGGTCATCGATCAAGTCCCCACGTGGGCCGAGGCCAGGGCCAGATGCTCGGCCACAGGGCCGAGCACCAGCACCGGCATGAACTGGAGAAGCGTGAGCACCGCGACGATCGCCAGCAGCGTCATCGCGAAGGTCGGTGTCTCGATCCGCAAGGTGCCGGCGCTCTCGGGCGCCGCGCGCTTGGCCGCAAGCAGCGCCGCGATGATCAGCGGGAGCACCAGTGCCGGATAGCGACCGAGCGCGAGCGCCACGGTCGTGGTCAGGTTCCACCACATCGACGCATCGGCCAGGCCTTCGAAGCCCGAGCCGTTGTTGGCGAACGCCGATGCGTACTCGTAGAACACCTGGCCGATCGCGTGCGCGCCTGGATTGGAGGTGCCCGCCAGCGACGGCATCGCCAGGGTCGCCGCAGTCAGGCCCAGCAGCACCACCGGCTGCAGCAAGACGAGCACCGCCAGCAGACGCACCTCCGGCGCCTCGATCTTGCGGCCGAACAGCTCCGGCGTGCGCCCGGTCATCAGCCCGGCCACGAACACCGCCAGCAGCAGGTAGACCAGGAACTGCTGCAGACCGCAGCCGATGCCGCCCCAGATCGCATTGACCAGCATGTTGCCCATCGCCACCAACCCGGTCAGCGGCGCCGCCGAGTCGAGCATCAGGTTCACCGAACCGTTGTTGACCTGCGTGGTCAACGCCGCCCAGGCCGTCGAAGCGTCGACGCCGAAACGCACCTCCTTGCCTTCCATCAACGCCGCCGCGACCGGGGCCGGCCCGTGGCGCTCAGCCCAGAGCGCCGCGGCCCCCGACAACAGCGACATCGTCAACATGCACCCGAACACCAGCGCGGCAAATCGGCGCCGGCCGGTGAACGTGCCGACCATCGCCACGACCGACATCGGCAGCAACACGATCGCCAGCAGCTCCAGCAGGTTGGACAGCGGCGTCGGATTCTCCAGCGGCGCAGCGCTGTTGGGCCCGTACCAGCCGCCGCCATTGCTGCCCAGTTGTTTGGCCGCGACCATCGCCGCGACCGGGCCGAGCGGAATCTTCTGGCCGGTCACTTCCGCACTCGTGTCGAGCGGTGTCGCCTCGGGCCCACCGGCCAGCGTCGAGGGCACGCCCTGCGCCGTCAGCAGCAGCGACCACAGTAGACACAGCGGCAGCATGACGCGCACAGTCGGGCGGACGACATCGGCCCAGTAGTTACCGACATCGACGCGCGCCGTTGCTGGCCTGCGCCCATTGCCGGCCGAAGGCATGACCACATCGGCCGCCACGTGCATGTCCGCTCCGGCCTGCAAGGCCGCGCGGCCTCCGAACAGTCCACGCAAGGTCGCCACGACCAGCGCCAGGCCCATCATCGGCGTCGCCACCTGCAGCCCGACGATCGCCGTCATCTGCGCAAGATGCGAGAGCTGTGCCTGGCCGGCGTAATGCTGCTGATTGGTGTTGGTCAGGAACGACATCGCCGTGTGCAATGCCAGGTCCCAGCGCATGTTCGGCGCCCCGTTGGGATTGAGCGGCAGCCAGGCCTGCCCCATGAACACTGCGGTCGCCACGATGAGCAACATGATGTTGCTGGCAAGGAATGCGCCTGCGTACGCCTTCCACCCCATGCCGACAGTCGGGTCGACGCCGAGCAAGCGGTACAGCGGCCGCTCCAGACGTGCGAACACGCGATCGCCCGGCGCCGGCCCGCCGCGCATCACCATCGCGAGATAGCGCCCAAGCGGCCACGCCAGCGCGGCAGCCAGAGCAAGGGGGACGAGAAGTTCGATCATGACGCGCATCCGTAGCGATGAAAAAGCACGGTCAGAACGACGCTTGCAGCGCCGCCTCCATTCGTGACCCGGCCCAGCCGCCGAAAGCGCGCTGCGCCGACGCACTGGTGTCGTGCACTGTCAGTCGCAGCGCCAGCGGCGCTGCGAGCGTCCACACCACGCCCGCCTGGACGTGGTTGTAGTCGTTGTCGCCGCCCGCCGCGTGCAGCCGATAACGCCCGACCGCGATCTCGAACCAGAGACGGTCGTCGACGGGGATCCGCACACCCATCTGTGCATAGGTGCCCGGCGCACCACTGGCCAATGCATCGGACGCATGCGCCAGTTGCAGCCAGGCGCGCGTGCGCCAGGTCAGCGTGGCACCGAGCTCCGTCCAGTCCAGATCGACCGCGGCACCGGGATAGCGGTAATGCGTGAGCGCGGCGTCGAGCACGAACGCCTCCGACAACGGCCCGGTCCAGCCGGCCACGAGGTCGAGCTCGTGCGAGGCAGCGGTCTGCGGCGCGAAGCGCACGTCCGAGCCCCAGGCCTGGACATATAGCCCACGCTTGCCGGCGATCCTGATGCCGGCCTGCAGGGCCGGCCCCGCATCGCTCTGGCTGGTGCCGCGCCAGACATAATCGCTGGTCAGCGCTGCGCTGCCCGACCAGTCAGCAGCTGCAGCGCTGCCGAGCGACGGCGCCAACAAGGCGAGCGACAGCGCAACCCGGCGCGTGGGGGCGACACGACACTCCATGGCATCAGTCCTGGCGGACAGGCTCCGCCGATGCCGCGCAGTCTCGGCGCCCCGGCCATAAAGTCTCCATGCGTCGACACCGCCGCGGTCGTAAATTCGTCGTAAATCCGATTGACAGCGAGCCCGCCAAGGCGCGAGGCCGCATGGTCTGCGCATATTCGCGCCGCCCTCACGCGGGCCGCCAAATCGGTTGTGAATGCCCGCCGACCTTGCGGACACGTTTACGGCGGCACAGCGCCCGATCGACGCGTGCCTTCGATGAACGATTTACGTGGCGTCCCGGTTCCCGAACGGGTCGTTTGGTTTACAGGCGCGGATTCTCGCCGCAGTCAGGATTTTGAAAATACGCTCCGGCCAGCGACGTAGATGGCGTCGGCCAGGGACTGCACCGGTGCCACATCGACCCGACGTCGCCGCCGGATCCGTCGCTCGGCGGCCGCGCCCATCACAATAAGAAGAGGTTCACATGCGCCCGATTGTCATCTTGCTGGCCTTGCCCGCAATCTTGCTTGTTGGCTGTTCGTCCACCTCGCGCTTCGTTCCCGTGGGCAATGGTGTCTATGAAGTGGCGGGGCATTCTGCGACCGCCTTTTCAAGCGGCGGTGCGCAGCGCATCCGTCTGATCGAAGAAGCCAATGCCTATTGCGGCCGCCAGGGTCTCCGCGCGACCGTGGTCGGCGCTGAAGATCGCGACGGCAAGCTCGGAGACTTCGCCACCATCAGCGTCCCTTCGCATCATCATTCGGGCAAATCCACGGCGACGTACGCCACGTCAGGCAAGCGTGCGACGGCGGACGTGAGGTTCCGCTGCGAGTAGGCGAGTCCGAGGGCCCGGCGCCAGACGCCGGGCCCTCGTTGCATCATCGAGCCGATACGCACGCAAAGCGCTGGCATCGCTCGGCGATACGCCGCCGCGTCAAAGCTGTCGACGTGCGCGCCCGATCCGCCAGGCGGCACGCATCGACAGCCCGGACAGCGCCTCACGCCGCCTCATCGGCCCCCGGCCCGACGCGAGCGGCGCAGCTTGCAGGCTTGACACCTCATCGGCTCGGCCCGACGCTGACGGCATGAAGATTGAAATCGATGCGCTCGGCGTGCGCGAGCTCGATGCCCTGTTGGCCGCTGCCGAGAAACGCAAGACAGTGTTGGCCCGCCGGCGACCGCTGGCCGCCGTGCGCCAGGACCTGATCGCATTCGCTGCGTCCCAGGGCTATGCGATCGAAGAACTCATCGGCACCCCGCCTCCGGCTACGGCGCGCAACGCCGTGGCCCCCGCCAGAAAGCGCAAGCGCGCCAAGGCCGCAGTGAAGTACCGCGACCCCGACAACCGGCGCAACACTTGGTCGGGCCGTGGCCGCATGCCGCGCTGGTTGGCCGAGAAGACCCGGCGCGGTCACAACGCCGCGGATTTCCTCATTCCCGGGCTCGCCCGCCCGACTGCGAAGAAGAGCGCCCCGATCGGCAAGCGGACGGTGTTCAAACAGGGCTGACAGAGCACCGGCCACGTGATCCTGTTTCCGGATAACGGGATTCCGGATATACGGTACGCCCACTTTTCATGAGGATGCCCGTATGCCCGGCAAATCGATCCACAAGCCCGAGTACAAGGTCCTGCTGGCCCTGTTGACCGAGATGCGGGACAAGGCGGACCTCAAGCAAGCACAGCTGGCCGAACGGCTGGAGCGGCCCCAGTCCTACGTCAGCGACGTCGAGCGTGGCGTGCGCCGGCTGGATCTGCTGCAACTGCAGGAGTACTGCCAGGCCTGTGGTCAGGACCTGGTGGCTTTCGTCAGAAAATTTGATAAGGCGACGCGCGCCTGATGCTGGCGGCTCGGCGCACCATTGACGCAGGTCCGCGCCATGGCCTGCCCCTTCGCCACGTCGCGCCCCGACCTCGATAGGCGTACGGGCGTCGGCCCGGCTCCTGAATGGCCGTGCAGCTGAATCCCAACCTGCGAAGCCGCGACGGGCCACGACCTGCTCGCGGATGACCCGGTGCCGCACAGCCTGCGAAGCACAACCGCGGCTTTCGACGCGGCAGGCGTCCGCCGTTGCGCCGACCCCTGCGCCGCCGGGCCCTGTAAAATCGCCGTCTTTTGCGCGCCTGACCTTCGTGGATCCCTCGCCCCGCCCGCCCTCCAGGGTCCGACGTTCGTCCGGCTACTGGCCCGACTGACCGATGCCGAGGCGGCGCGGGCGGCGTTGGTGCCGGCCGATCGGCTGAGCGAATGGATCGACTGGACGCGGGCGGTGGCGCTGTCGAAGGTGCTCGACGCACGGCCGGCGGTCCCGGACGCGCCATGCGCGCCCAGTGCACACGACTCTGCCGCCGCCTGCGCACGGGTCCGCGCGACCCTGGCCGAGGCCATCGCCAGCGCACCCGAACTGGCGACAGCCAAGGCTGACGCATCGTCCGCCGGCGCCGATCCGATCACCAGCGACACCGCGCCCGATTTCGCACCGCTGCGCCAGCGCTGCCTGACCCTGCAGCGCGCGATGCAGGCCGCCACAGGGCGGCTGCGCGGGGAACTGCGCGAAGCGCTGGCCCAGCGCTCGGCGCAGGCGGCGCGGCTGGCCGAGGTCGATGCGGTCATGGAGGGCGCGCTGGCCCCGCGCGAGTCCGCGTTGCTGGGCGCGGTGCCGACGCTGCTCGAAGCGCATTTCGAGCGGTTGCGCGCCGCCGCGGCCGAAGCACAGGCCACGACGCACGACGCTTGGCTCGATCATTTTTGCAGGGACATGCAGGGCGTACTGAGCGCCGAGCTGGATGTCCGTTTCCAACCGGTGGAAGCGCTGCTCGCCGCGCTTCGTGCCCCCTGACGCAGTCATGCCCATGTCCTCACGTTCCCGCGCGCTGTCCCTTCTCCCCGCCCTGGCGTTCGCGCTGGGCCTGGCCGCAATCGCCTGGATCGCGCTGGGCTACCTCGGCACCAACCCCTTGGCGCTCGCGGTGACGCTGCTGATCGGCGTCTGCTATGCAGCCGGTGCGCTGGAGCTGTGGCGTTATCGCCGCGCGAGCGCGACGCTGGCCGATGCCGTCGCCGGACTGTCGACAACGCCGCCATCGCTGGGCGACTGGCTTGACCGGCTCGACCCGTCGCTGCGCGCGGCCGTGCGTCTGCGGGTCGAAGGGGCGCGGACCGCGCTGCCGATCCCTGCCCTCACACCGTACTTGGTCGGCATGCTGGTGCTGCTGGGCATGCTCGGCACCCTGCTGGGCATGATGGCGATGCTGCGCGGCACCGGGCTGGCGCTGGAAACCGCGACCGACCTGCAAGCGATCCGCGATTCGCTGGCCGCGCCGGTCAAGGGGCTGGGCTTTGCGTTCGGCACGTCGATCGCGGGCATCGCCAGCTCGGCGATGCTGGGCCTGGCCTCGGCCCTGGTGCGCCGCGAGCGGTCCGTGATCGTGCACGGGCTCGACGCTGCGATCGCAACGACACTGCGCCCACACTCCCACGCCTACCGGCACGAGGAAACTCTGCGTCTGTTGCAGCGCCAAGCCGACACGATGCCGGCGCTGGTCGACCGGCTGCAGGCGATGATGGTGACGATCGAGCAGCAAGCAGGAGCAGCGGGCGAGCGCCAGGCCGCGCAGCAGGCCGCATTCCATGCACGCACCGAGACCGTGTACACGCAGCTCGCCGCCTCGGTGGAACGCTCGCTGCAGACCAGCGTGGCGCAGAGCGCGCAGGCCGCGACCGCGGCGCTGCAGCCGGTGTTCGAGACCACGATGGCGGCGCTGGCCCGCGAAACCACGGCGCTGCAGACACGCGTGACCGAAGCCGTGGACCGCCAGTTGCAGGCGTTGACGCATGGCTTCGAGGCCTCGACGCAGGCCGTGGCCGCACGCTGGGACCAGGCGCTCGACGGCCAGCAGGCCACCAGTGCCGCACTGACCGGCGAGTTGCAGGCGGCGCTGGCGGAGTTCAATGCCAGCTTCGAGCAGCGCGCCAGCGGGTTGCTCGACGCGGTCGTCGCGCGTCTCGATGTCACCGCTGCGCAGGCCGCGACACTGCACGACACGGTCGCCGACGGGGTGGATCGTCAATTGCAGGCGGTCACCGCCGGCCTGTCGGCTTCGACGGCCGAGGTCACCGAGCGCTGGCAGCAGGCGCTGGCCGGCCAGCAGGCCGCGCAGGCTGCGCTGGTGAACGATCTGCGCCAGACGCTGGCGGGTGTCGGTGAGACCTTCGAACAGCGCACGACGACGCTGGTGGACGGCGTCGCGACGCGACTGGAAGCGACCACCGGCCAAATCGCCGACGGCTGGCGCAACGCGCTGTCGCAACAGACCGACGCGCACGATGCGCAGGCCGACCGCCACGAACAGGCGCTGACCGCGGCCGCAGCCGCGTTCGAACGCCACTCGGCTGCCTTACTCGAGCGCGTCGATGCCTCGCATGGCGCGTTGCAGTCCGCGCTCGCCGAGCAGGACCGTGCCCGGCTGACCGCCTGGACCGATAGCCTGGCCGCACTGGCGGGCGCGCTGCGCGAGGACTGGGCGCAGGCGGGCGCCGAGACCACCCGTCAGCAGCAGGCGATCTGCGACACGCTGGCCGCCACCGCCGACACCATCGCCGCGCAGACCCGCACCCATGCCGGCGAGACGATCGCCGAGATCTCGCGGCTGATCGACACGGCCTCGCAGGCGCCGCGGGCCGCGGCCGAGGTGATTGCCGAACTGCGCCAGTCGCTGTCCGACAGCATGGCCCGCGACACCGCGATGCTGGAGGAACGCACGCAGATGCTGTCCACGCTCGACACCTTGCTGGGCGC